>CAZYAO010000053.1:0-4189 GCA_964645715.1 uncultured Saprospiraceae bacterium | reverse complement strand
CGCTTGGCCATATGCTTCACATCAGGTGAACCTGGGGAGAACGACTACAGCTTTGATCTGGGGCTTACCCTCGAGGGTATCGGCTTCAACGTCTGGAAAGACGAAATATTCAACGGCAAGCAGGATCCGGGTGAACCGGGGCTTGAGGGCGTCGCTGTCAATGTGCACGCGTGTACGGCAGGCGAACCCGGTCCGGCACTAGACGGGTTTGAAGTACAGACTAACCAGTACGGTAACTATATCATTCAGGGGCTTCCCGCGGGTACTTATGCTTTGTCGTTTGACTTCAGCGATCACCCGGATGCACCGGAGTTCCGCTACACAATTCCAGGGGTTGAACTCGGCGATCTCTTCGGCTCAGATTCCGATATCGCAACGGCGCTGAATCTTCCGAAAGATCCGCTGGGTTATACAAACTGCTTCTCCTGGGATCCCGACCAAGCATCTCTGGATCTCAATACCGATGCAGGTATCGTCTGCGACTTCCAGTTGATTGACCCAACGGGCTATATCTACTGCGAAAGCTCCGGAGAAATCCTGGAGGGCGGTCAACTGACGGTCACGGGTCCTGGTAATGTCTACATGATTCACGATGGCAGTAATGGCTACTACCAGTTTTTTGTAGACAAGACGGGTACCTATACCCTCAGCCTGCAAAATCCGCCAGGCTACTTGTCCTCAGTGAACTGTCTGGATCGGGGCTCGCTGAATGCACCGGACAGCCTGATGCTGAACAATCCTTATAAGGTAGGTTCTGGCAATCTGGATGCTGATGATTACCTGGATGTATTTACGTGCAGCCAGAATCGTTTCTATGCAAGCATGCTGCTGGAGCCTGGTGATTACATCATCAACAACAACTTCCCGATGGCTTGTCTGGATCTGGGTGACCTGCCTGCTGATTATCAGACAACCCTCGGAGATAATGGTGCTGCTCACCCTGTCCTGCAGTCGCCTTCTTTGCTGATGGGAGCCATTGTGGATATCGATCTCGATGGCCAGCCAGAGGCAATGGCTGGTATGATGGGTGGTGGAGATGACGATGGCAATATGGCGCCAGACGATGAGGATGGCCTGTTGTATGTCCCGGTCATGATACCCGGTGAGACGATGGAGCTTTTCGTTCAGGTAAAGAATGTTATTGGTCAGACGGCCAAGCTCCGCGCATTCGTCGATTTTAATAACAATGACCGATTCTACGATGAGGGAGAAATGGCTATGCTGAGCATTCCCAACGGATTCGAGGGCTTGGTGAAACTGCCGTTTGTCATTCCCGCTGACGCCGTAACGGGTGAAAAGCTGGGCCTCCGCCTACGGCTGTCAACAGACAACCGATTGGGGGGTACTGGTGTCGCACAAAACGGAGAAATTGAAGATTATATGGTTGAACTGCCGAATAATATATTCGTAGGCAACTATGTATGGCTGGATACGGATGAAGATGGTATTCAGGATCCTACAGAAGTAGGGGTACCCAATGTGCCAGTGCTGCTGTACGAAAAGGAAGCGGAGGGTGGTCCCGCATTGCTGGCTAGTACGGAGACGAACCTTGCTGGTAAGTACTATTTCTTCAATTTGGATCCATCAACTGATTATATTATCTGCTTTGGTGCACCGGAGGACTACGTCGGCGATGATCTGGTGTTCAACGATGTAGTGTATCGCGCAACGACCTCCAATGTTAGCAATAACACTCAGGATACACGGGATTCAGATGCTACCTCCGGTGAAGGGGACCTGCCACAGGATTTTCTGGATAAGTGGACTATCTGCTTCACCTCTCCTGCCAGCGGCAACAATGTTACCTATGATTTCGGTCTTACGACCAGTGGTATCGGTGATTTAGTTTGGTTCGACGAGAACTTCGACGGTCAACAGGATGTAGAAGAACCTGGTGTGCCTGGCGTGAAAGTCAACCTGCACCCTTGTGTGGGGGATGAGCCTGGTGAACCAATCACGGATTTCATGCGTACGACGGATATCAATGGCCGCTACATCATGCAGAATGTTCCGGATGGCACTTACGCTGTTTCCTTCGATTACAGTATGCTGGCCAATGCCGATACGATCCGCTTTACCATGCCGGATGTAAATCTGGGTGGTGTTGATGGTACAGATGCGGATGCGCAGATTCCATTGGACTACTATGCGCAGGAAGAACCACTGCAGATAGCCTACACGGCTTGTTTTGAGTGGAATGAAGAGAGCCCAACCTATGATCCGACCTTCGACGCTGGTCTGATGCAGGAAGAGCTGCTGATCGACCCAACGGGCTGGATCTATTGCGAAAGCAATGGTGAAATTCTGGAGGGTGGCCTGATTACAGTACAGGGTCCTGGCAATGTCTATATGATCCACGACGGTTCGCAGGGCTACTACCAGTTCTTTGTGGATGCTGTAGGTACCTACGCAATCAACTTGTCAAACCCACCGGGCTATCCAAGTTCCGTACTGTGTCTCATGGAAGATGGTGTGTTCAACGCACCGGATGCACTGGAACTCAGCAATCCTTATATTCTGGGATCAGAAGACGGTGACGGAAATGACTTCCTCGATAACTTCGTGTGTAGCAACAATCCTTTCTATGCACAGATGCTGTTGGAGCCGGGTGATCTGATCCTGAACAACAACTTCCCGATGGCTTGTATGGATTTTGGTGATTTGCCAAGTCCGTATGCCACGGTGCTGGAAGGTGACGGCCCTCGGCATGCACTTCGCCAGACACCCGTGCTCGTGCTGGGTAATGTGGTGGATGCAGAACTGGATGGTCAGCCTGAAGCTATGGCAGGTATCATGGAAGGGGGTGATGAAGTAGATGAGGATGGTATACAAGAACTGCCTCTCCTGATTGCTGGTGTTGCTACGGATTTCACGGTGAAAGTGACCAACTTTAGCGGGCAGACAGCTACGCTCACAGCCTTCCTGGATCTGAATAACGATGGTGATTTTGTAGAGCCGTTGGAGGAACTCGATGACCAGATGTACGACAAATTCGAAGAAGGTGAAGTGCAGAACATGGAGATTGAAAACGGCTTCATGGGCATGGTGACGTTCACGTTTACGGCACCAGCGGATACGGAGCTGTCCAATGTGAAGGTAGGACTTCGTCTACGCCTGACTACACAGGATAATATACAATCAGAAGGCTTCGCCCGCGACGGAGAAATAGAAGACTACATGGTATTGTTGCTGTCAGGTTTTGACTATGGTGACCTGCCACAGTCCTACACTACTGAGGGTGAGAGTGCCCCACGCCACCTGATTTATCCGGATCTTTATCTGGGTTCGTCTGTAGATGGTGAAGAGGATGGTCAACCCGAGGCCATGGCGGGTATGATGGAAAATGGGGATGATGGCAATACAGGTACACCTGTCATTGGTGTGCAGGAAATAGAAGGCGATGACGAAGACGGTATTCGTCTTGCCAGCCCCATGATTCCTGGCTATCCTGCAATGATCGTGGTTGATGCTGTGAATAATTCAGAAGAGCCGGCGGTCCTGCAGGCTTGGATCGACTTCAACGGCAATGGCCAGTTTGACGAAGGAGAGGAACTGACAACAGGCGATTTTGGAGCCAATGGTGCCATTGTACCCGCAGGTGGACTCTCGGACGCTAAACTGACTTTCAACGTTCCGGCAGATGCTGTTTTCTCAGCGGGTAATGCTTATGCGCGTTTCCGCCTGAGTCCTGAAGGTGGACTTGATGCTTCCGGTCAGCCGGATACGGATCCTTTCGGTGAGGTTGAAGACTATAAATTCTCACTCGGAAAGATAGGTAACCTGGTGTGGGAAGATATCAATGGCAACGGACAGCAGGATGAGCCCGCAACTACAGGTATGTCGGGTGTCGGTGTTGAACTCGTTTTCTACGGTTCTGATGATCAGCCAGGAGGAAGTGGGACAGCTGCCGATATGACCTATACTACAGTAACTGATGAAAATGGTTACTACCATTTCTGCGGTATCGTTGAGGGTAAATACGAAATTAGTATTGCCAATTTGCCGCAGGATTTCATCGTGACGGCAGCCAACGTAGGTAACGATGTGTCTGATGCTGAAAACGGAGAGGGTTATGTTTTCATGGTCATGGACGTGACGGCCCTGCCTACTTCAGAGAATAGTCTGCTTGACTCGCCCAACGTAGTCGGTGGCTTCCCGGACAACCAGAATGACCAGACCATCGATTTTG
>CAZYAO010000052.1:13215-21863 GCA_964645715.1 uncultured Saprospiraceae bacterium | reverse complement strand
TTGCCGCTGCCGGCACTAAACAGTGCATCCAGCTTTTTTCCAAAAGCATCTGGCCCGCCCTGCAAGGCTACCATGCCCGGCACATCGTGCTGTGCATGAAAAAGATACTGCCAGGGTGTAGCCTCCACAAAATCCTTTTCATCAGTGACCGTCGGGTCAAACCCGCTCACCCATGCGCCGCCGCTGTTTTTTCCTCTGAAAAAGCCGCTGGCCGGATCAAAAAGATTGGCGTAGTAGCCGGCACGCCGGCTGTAAAATGCATATCGTGCTGCATCGCCCCTTGCGCGGGCCAACAAAGCAGCGCAACCATTAGCATAACTCATTTCCAATGTCTTAGATACCGTAAATCGCTCGCCCTGGTCGTTGGGAATGTAGCCGTAGCGATCAAACATACTCCAGGGAGCCACCGGATTATCGACCGTCAGGCTTGTATACACCGCTTCGTAGAGCGAATCGGCCAAAGATCCCTGTCCCTTGAGCAGCGCTTCAGCAACGATGGGTACCGAAGGCGTCCCGATCATACAGTTGACTTCGTCCTGCCAGAGTTTCCACACTGTCAGGTAACCATTCTTGCGGTAGTCTCTCCAGAGTGTCCGAAGCAGTGCGTCTGTGAGTTCGGGACGAAAAAGGGTATGCAGGGAAAAAGCAGCCCGGTACACGTCCCATTGTGAGAGGGTCGTATAACTCAGCTGCCCCTGCTCGTCCCAAATGCGATTGGGGGTCAGCAGGCTGTGGTAGAGGGCCGTATAAAAAATGGTACGGATACTGTCGGGCGCTTCAATTTCCACTACCGACAGTGCCTGTTGCCACTGGGCAGCTGCCTGCTGCCGCAGCTCGTCAAACCCCGGAGATGCTGCCGGCCAAAGCGGCCGTACGGACTCCGGCACGGCCGAGATAGCTACCTGGATTTCCAAAGGGGTATCTGCGCGGGTTGAAAAAGAGAGTACGGTTTTCAGATTGCGGCCGCGGCCAAAAGTGCTGCCCTCGCGGTATACATCATCGGTCGCAATGCCCACCGCTTGTACCGGCTGCGAAAGCCGCAGCTCAAAGTATACCTGCTGCACATGCGCCCAACCCGAAGAGATTCTGTACCCCCGCAGGGTAACCGAGTCTACTAGCCGGATTTCCGCATCCAACACCCGCTCTGTCAGCCAGCTGCGGTGGCGATCAAGGCCGTGTTGCAAATCTATAATCAGCCGGGCACTGTCGGTCGTGGGAAAAGTGTAGCGGTGGTGCGCCAGCTGCTCGGCAGTGGTGAGCTCGGCCCGAATGTTGTGCTTGTCAAGGGTTACGGCATAGTAACCAGGCTCGGCGACTTCTGTACCGTGCGAAAACGCTGACCGATAGCCGTCATCGCCAAGGGCATTTTTGGAACCAGGATGCAGTCGGGTGTGTCCTATATAGGGCATGATAAGTATATCTGCCATATCAGAAATACCCGTCCCCGACAAGTGGGTATGACTGAATCCCATGATACTGCTGTCACTGTAATGGTAGCCGCTGCTCCAGTCCCAGTCTCTGTCATCGGTGTCCGGAGACAGTTGTATAAACCCAAAAGGAAGACTTGCTCCCGGATAGGTATGCCCATGGCCGCCTGTGCCAATCATAGGGTCGACATAGCGCAGCGGTGCAGGTAAGGACTGGGCATGCATACTTCCGGCCAGCAGCCAACCGAAGACAAATGCATATAAGACTGTTTTGTAGCTCCTTGTTATCATACTCTTCTGTTGTCTGTTACTTGAACTATGGTCAGGTCTTGTGCGCAATATTCGGCCTAATCACTTGATAATCATCAATCAAAATAACATAAAAACGCAAGAAACACCAATTTTTGATACATATTATGCAGCACCCTGTATACAAAGAGTCCCCACCCGCTGCCAACCAAGCGTAAAAATCTCCCCGCAGCGCACGTTCAATGACCACAATAGTATTACTTTGCAGTGGTAAAAAGTAGCAAACCTGCGTATAATTCGCAGTAAGACCGTCATTTTGAATGCAAACCGCCAAAAATCGGGCTTATGCAGACCGTTCAACAACTCAAAGCGCTCAGCAGGCAGTATCGCGACGCACTGCTGACCGATGTGCTGCCTTTCTGGCAACAGCATTCTCCTGACCATACCTTTGGCGGCTACTTTAGCTGCCTGCAGCGCAATGGCTCGGTCTTCGACACTGATAAATTTGTGTGGCTGCAGGGTCGACAAGTGTGGCTGTTCAGTATGCTGTATAACCAGCTCGAAGCCAAACCTGAGTGGCTCGACCTGGCGCTTTTGGGTGCCAGGTTTTTGCAGGAACACGGCCGCGCCGATGACGGCAGCTGGTACTTTTCCCTCACCCGCGAGGGACAGCCATTGATACAACCCTACAATATTTTTGCCGACTGCTTTGCCTGTCAGGCGTTCGGACAGCTTTACAAAGCCACTGGCCAGGATGAATACGCGGATATAGCTGCCACGACTTTCCGCAACATCATCGCCCGCCAACACCACCCCAAGGGCCCCTGGTCCAAAGCAGTACCCGGTACGCGCCCCCTTAAGAATTTTGCGCTGCCCATGATCCTCTGCAACCTGGCACTCGAAATCGAGCATCTGCTCGACCCTGCTACAGTTGACGAGCTCACCGCCCAATGTGTACACGAGGTGCTGGAGGTATTTTATCAGCCCGACAGCGGCTTGATACTCGAAAATGTTCTCCCCGACGGCAGTTTTTCCGACTCGTTCGACGGTCGGTTGCTCAATCCCGGGCATGCCATAGAGGCTATGTGGTTTATTATGGACATAGGCGCCCGCCGTCGTGATAGTGCACTCATCGAGCGGGCTAAAAATATATGCCTGCAAACACTTTCCCACGGCTGGGACAGTGAGTATGAAGGTGTTTTTTATTTCCTTGACCTCCACGGACACCCGCCCCAGCAACTCGAATGGGATCAAAAGCTGTGGTGGGTACATTTGGAAACCCTTATCGCACTCCTAAAAGGCTACCAGCTGACCGGCGACGAAGCCTGCATGCAATGGTTTGAAAAAGTACACAACTACAGCTGGTCACATTTTGCCGACCCCGCCTACGGCGAATGGTTTGGCTACCTCAACCGCCGGGCTGAAGTGCTGTTGCCGCTCAAGGGTGGTAAGTGGAAAGGTTGCTACCATGTGCCTCGTGCCCTCTACCAATGCTGGCAGACGCTGGACAAAATAGTGGCTACTCGCTAGTCTCTAGTCCTGAACTGGCCAACTTTTTTATACAATTCAATAACAAACAGCTATGTAGGACACTTTGGGCGGCATCAGCCGCACCAGAAGTGCATTACAACAACATCACTTACCATCGCTCAGAGCCACCCACTCCCTATAGCGGTTGTACAGGTGCCCCGCCTGCTGATAGGCTGACTGGGGACTCATAAAATGGGAAAACTCAAAAGTAATGGCCTTGTCATAGCCTGCACGCGCTGCCGCTTCGAGCTTCAGCCGCAACTTATCAAACTTAATAGGGAAAAATTTTATCGGCATATCGCGGTCGAAGGTCTCAGCATTTGTCCAGCACTGCAGCCCGTACTGGTCCGCCATAGCCTTATTGACGCTAAAAAAATCGTCGAGTTGATCATAATCAATATGTCCGTCCTGAAAGGCTACCGCATCAATGACTGTGTGAATGCCTGCAAATATCTCACGCCACTCAGCTTCGTGCTCCCTGACAGACACCGCCTCCGCCTTACTCAGCTGCGCCTGGGCAGCAGCTACCGCTTTTTTGCCGTCAATCCAGGGGGAAATAAAGGTAGGCAAGCCACCACTGACCTCTTTGCACTGCTTACCGAGTGTATAAAACGATTCAATCGCTCCTTTGGTCTTACGACTGATTTCCATACTCAGGTACCAGCCGCCAAACGCCGGAAAGTGCCCGTAGCGCTCCCACACTTCATCGATCACAAATCGATTGACATCTATCTCATGCCGCAAATCCCCCGTATCCCAATAATGCCCGCTGTCGTACAAACCAAAGTAAAACCGCATCCCATAGCGACCCGCCAATTCCAGAAATAGTGCTACCAGATCCAGCGAAGGCCGGTAACACCCCCGCTGCTGCATTAGATAGGGCGACGGCCAGGTAATGAACTTGCGGTAACCGCCTCGTATCAGGATTACCGTATCGATGCCCATGGCCTGCATGTGCTGGAAATCGGCCTCCCACTCCGCCGGACCCCAGTTTTGGTGCGGAATGTCGTGACTTATTTCGTCAAGAAAGGTGCCTGTGATTCGCATACATTCATATTTTTAAACATTTTTGCGGCCTTAGCCGCAAAAACGCACTTTATCTTGGTTTCCGTTTTTAAAAAATTTAAAAAATAGAAACCAGGGCAAAGTTGCGTTAGGCGGAAGCCTCCAGCCTATCCCACCACAACTTTTTTAGCAGCAGGGAAGTAGCCATCAGCACAGCCGTCCACAATGCCAGTTGTCCGTAATCTTTAATGATAAAATAGATAGGCAATACTACCTGCGCCATCTGCCAGACGATACCAATGACGATATTCACTGCATCCTTCCCAAGATCCCCGTTGGGTACAAAGTCCGGATGCTCCCGCATGACCGCCTCCTTCACGGGACCCCAGAAGCCCCAGGGGCGCGTCTGCCGATAAAATGTTTTTACCGCCTCCATATCCTCAACCGGATGCAGGTAGGTACCGGCGATCGACCCCAGCAGCGATACCAGCAGAATCAGCGGAAAAACAAAAATATCTGTATACTCCGGAAAAACAAACAGCTTGACGGTCGAGGCAATCAATCCGAATAACATCCCGTAAAAGTATCCGTAGCCCGTAAACCGCCACCATATCCACTTCAGCGCATTGGCCGCTGCGTAACCGCCATACAGTGCCGCTGTAATCCAGAGCGTCAGCTGGTTGAGCGACTTGGCAAAAAAGCCCAAGGCGACACCCGCGACCACCAGTGCCAGAGACGACAAAATACTCAGCCGTATATAACGCGCCTGCGAGGCCGAGGGATTGATATATTTTTTATAGATATCATTGACAATATAGGCTGGTGCCGAGTTGATGAACGCCGAAAACGTCCCCATAAAAGCTGCCAGTAATCCTGCCAGCAACAGCCCTTTGAGCCCCGTTGGCACAAACTGCTGAATGGCCATGGGTAGCACCTGCTCAAAATCAATATTGCTACCCATCGCCTGCAACTCCGGCCCCAGATATACAAGCCCCAGCACAGCAAAAGATGCAATCATAAGGTAGCGCGGAATAAACAGCACTGCCACCGTCAGCATACTCATTTTGGCCGCTGCCACCGGACTCTCTGCAGACAGTACCCGCTGCATATCATAACTGGGAACAGGCCCAGCTACTGATGCAAAAATCCCCTTGAACACCATCAGCATAATCAACAGCCCGAAAAGGCCAAACCCGTCGGACTCGATGCGGGCATTGACGGCCTCAAAGCCCGTACCCTGCCAGTCGAGCCCCAACTCCCAGCCAAACCACATATTGTCCCAGCCCGCGGGTACGGCGGCCATAACTTGTTCGTGACTCACCGTGGTATAAGCTATGTAAGCAATCCCCACGCACGAAATCGTCATCACCACAAACTGCAACACCTCTGTTGCCACCACAGAATACATCCCCCCCTTGATCGTATAGAGCGCCGTAAACCCGCACATCAAGAGCGCATAACTGTGGGCCGACGTCAACGAAAGCCCCCCCAAGGACCAGCTCAAATCCCAGGGTAGTACCAACACGCAAAATTTTCCAATACCCTCAAAAAAATAGGCCATAAACCCCAGCACACTGATGATGGCGAAAGCTACAATAATCATGTGCGAAAGCCGCGCACCCCGCCCCTCACCAAACCGAAAGCTTATCCACTGCGCACCCGTCATAACGTTGGAGCGCCGCAGCCAGAGCGCGAGATAGACAAAGATGAACACCTGGTTCCACACTGGCCACAGCCAAGGAATCCATACACTTTTCAGGCCATAAATAAACAAAATACTCACCGTCCACATTGAGCCCGAAATATCGAACATGCCCGACGCATTGCTAAGCCCCAGCGCATACCATTTCATGCGGTTGTTGCCCAAAAAATAGGCATTCAAATCACGGGAAGCGTAGCGAGACATATAGAAGCCTGCCGCCAAAACCACAACAATGTACAGCAAAATAATCCCCAGATCGAGCGTAGACAGTGACATATGGTACGGATATTTACCTTCGCAGGCCAGGCATGTATTTACCCGATTGCGACACAAAAGTCAAATATACGCCCAATTCACAAAACCACCTTATCTAATTTGGCAAATGAATACTTTTGACACCTAATGACATTCAGCGGCCATCGGTCCCCTTAGCCAGCGGATGACCACGATGATCGATAGCTATATCAAAAGGCCGCAACAGCCGGTTGACGAGTACGGCAGCCTCCCGCCGATTGAGGGCATAATTTTCGGGTAACACATCCCCCAGTCCGGCTTCCTGCCAGACCGCCTCCAGTTGGGCAAAAGTAAGCGAAGGCCTTGCCGCCGTCAGCAGCGATAGCAGGTAAGGAGGGCGCAGCCTGCTCCCCGAAGCATCCCAGCGTTGCGCCAGCTGCGGGTACCAAGGGCGCAGCCCGTCGAGCAGTTCGTACTCAGATACTGGCCACTCAGGATAAAACCAGGTCTGGTTGGCCCACTTGTAGGGCACGCCCACACCTTTTATTACGCCCGTGGCACCTATTTGCTGGATATCTTCAAAATAAAAATCAGTCACTGGCACATCTATGTAGGGCATCAGATAAGCCCCCTGCCGCAACAGGCTCGCCTGTACCTGCCGCACGGGGACCTGCCCTGTCGGCACTCCTAATTGTACGGCCAGCGCGGCCAGTGTGCCTGCAGCCTGACCAATGCCCATGACCACCGGTTGCAGCCTTGTAGCACCATTGACGATATTGGAAACGCTTATACTTTTCTCAGCAGCAATGAGATTGGGGAAATCAGGAGGGATGAGCGCCCCCAGCGGCAAATTAAAAGAAGGCGTTTTGATATTGATAAAATCGATGGGCGGTGCGGCCGGGTTTTTTTTGTGGTGGTGGTCTATCGGATAGTCGCCCACGGCTATGCCGGTGCGATACAGCGCCTCCGGCTGATGGTAGGGACTAATCAGGTGATTGACTGTCAGGCGCACCAGCCCGCGGATGCGGGCAGCTTCCCGGTAATAGGGAATCAGCGGGAGTCCGTCGGCGGTTGGGTACTCACCCTCAGCAATACCGAGCTGGCGATAGCCCAGCTCGTGCTGGATAAAATAGACAAATTGCAGTGTATGTTGCCTGGCTGCTTCCAGCAGCAGGCGGCGCTCTGCGGGCGGCGTATTGGCCACATTCAGGTAAAAATCATTGCCGCAGTTGGGCCAGTTGATCATATACTTGCCGTTGGGCAGGCGGCCGTAGCTTAGCATGCGCGCGCAATCGATCAGCGAACTATTTTTCTGCGACGGGTCGGCCGTCTCGCAGCAGCAGCGAAACAAATTGGCATCGTAGCCCTTCGGTCGCGGAATCGTCCTGTCCGCACCCGGCCCATAATCTTTAAGCGTAGCGACATAGGTGAGATCCTGCACAATATCATTGGCCTCCGCTGGTGCAAAAACTTCACCACTTGCAGCACGGCTGTCCATACCCAGGTCGCGCGGCACCCCCAGCGCCCGCAGCCAGTCGCCCTGCTCAGTCGCTTCTATCAGCACGCGGCAGCTAAAAGCATGCCGCTGATTTTTTTGTAAAAAAACACCCCGCCAGCCGGCGGCCTCCTGCTGCAGCTCTTCGAGCTGCGCCTCCAGCCGCAGGCTGATCAACGGCGTAGCCGCCACCATGTTGCGCAGGATATCCTGCGCGACGGAGGGCTCGAAGAGCGTATTGCTCACCCAGCCAGTCTCCACAGCCGCCGGCCCGCCGTAGCGGGCGTAGAGGCTGTCGCGAAACTCGCCCCACAAACCAGCGGGCAGGCGGTGGTTGCCATCGATAGCTGACACGCCGGCAGCGGTTAGCATGCCCCCCAGCCAGGGTGTTTCTTCCAGTAAAAGTACTGTAGCGCCCAGCCGGGCGGCCTGCAGGGCTGCAAAAGTGCCGCTTAGGCCTCCGCCCACAACGACGACAGCCGGCGCGGCAGGCGCGGCCTGCGCACCAAGTCCCGCGCCTGGCTGCAGCCAGCTGCCTACGGCCAGGCTGGCAGCCGAGAGGCGCCAGCTTATTTTTTTAAAAAAATTCCTCATCGTTGATGATTTTACCCTCGTGGCAGCGCACTACGCGCGCCTGAAAATGCTGCAACAGACGGTAATCATGGGTCGCAAAAAGAACAGCCGTTTGGTGTTGTTTAGCGAGGTTGCGCATCAGCATGAGAATATCATCACTGGTATCAGGATCGAGGTTGCCAGTGGGCTCATCGGCCAGCAGCAGCAGCGGGGTATTGAGCAGCGCACGGCCAATGGCCACCCGCTGCTGCTCTCCGCCTGACAACTCGTGCGGCATATTTATACCTTTTCCCGTAAGCCCCACCTGCTGCAGGATGCTGTCAATACGCTCCCGCATGAGTCGCTCATCGCGCCAGCCTGTGGCGCGGAGCACGAAGCGAAGGTTCTCAAAAACGGTTCGGTCCGACAGCAGGCTGAAATCCTGAAAGACAAT
>CAZYAO010000052.1:2886-13115 GCA_964645715.1 uncultured Saprospiraceae bacterium | reverse complement strand
TCTACTATCAGGTTTGACATGCTGGGCAATCCGTTTCTTGCTCACAAGATAAGGCATTTTTTTCATCTCTACCCGGGCTTCTTCACCGGCGCAGCCGCAGGCGGGCGCCTATACAGGCGGGCAAAAACACGCCGGCGAACGAAAAGGAATAATATGTTGTTATTATGACAGCTTTATTGCGTCCTTGAAGGCCGCTTATCGTACCTTTGCACAAAGCTTGTTCTTATGAAACGTATCTACATCATCGCTGCCGTTATGGTGGCCGTTGCCATCGGCCTTTTCGTGTCTGCGTCAGAGGATCTCAGCGAGTATGGCAACTTCGATGATGCCCGCCGCTCCGGTGAGCGGGTTAAGATTGCCGGCCAGTTGGCAAAAGACAAGGCCATGGTCTACGATCCGCAAAAAGATCCCAATCATTTTAGCTTCTACCTGCGCGATACCGAAGGTAACGAGCAGAAGGTGGTGCTGTTGCAGCCAAAACCGCAGGATTTCGAGCTCTCCGAGCAGGTTGTCCTCACAGGTCGTATGACAGATGATGCATTCGTTGCAACGGATGTGCTGATGAAGTGCCCCTCTAAGTACAAAGATGAAGAGGTGTACCTCAAAGAAAATCAAATCAACTAATACCAGCTGCTGCTCATGACGGAAGAAATTCAGTACATAGGTGAACATCTGTGGCCTGGTCGGCTCGGCCATGCCGGCATTTTGCTGGCTTTCGTCGCCGGCCTGCTTGCCATGGTTTCTTATTATATGGTGACCCGCAGGCGGGAAAATCCTGCCGAGGCTGCGCAGTGGCTCAAAATGGGACGCACCGCTTTCGTAGTACATGGCGTTTCTATACTGACAGTAATTACGACCATCTTTTATATGATGGTCAATAAATATTACGAATACCAATACGTACAGGCGCACGTCAATGACGACCTGCTGTTTAAATACGTATTCTCTGCTTTCTGGGAAGGCCAGGAGGGTAGTTTTTTGCTTTGGATGTTCTGGCATGTAATCATCGGCGGACTCCTGCTGCTGTCTGCCAAAGAATGGGAGCCTTACGTGCTGGCTGTGCTGGCGTCTATACAGGTAGTGCTGGTGAGTATGATCTTGGGGGTGTATGTGGGGCTGGGTGATGAGCCTGTGCGCATCGGCAGTAATCCGACACTGCTGCTGCGCGACGTGATGGACGCACCTATTTTTGCACAGGCCAATTATGTAAGTCTGCTGGAAGGCACAGGTCTCAACCCGCTGCTGCAGAACTGGTGGATGACTGTCCACCCGCCAACCCTCTTCTTTGGCTTCGCTTCGACCAGCATTCCTTTCGCTTTTGCTGTTGCGGGCCTCTGGTCAGGCAGGCACCGTGAGTGGCTAAAGCCTGCTTTGCCCTGGGCGCTGATGAGTGGTGGCATTCTGGGTGCCGGTATCCTCATGGGGGGCGCATGGGCCTATGAGGCGTTGAGTTTCGGCGGCTATTGGGCTTGGGATCCGGTAGAAAACATGTCTCTCGTGCCTTGGCTCATATTGGTCGCCGGTATTCATACCAATCTGATTGCACGCAATACTTCGCACGGAATCAGGGCAACCTATGTCTATTACCTGCTCACTTTCATACTTATTGTGTACTCTACCTTCCTGACGCGCTCTGGTGTGTTAGGCGAAACTTCTGTGCATGCCTTCACAGAAATGGGGCTCGAAAACCAACTGATCTTGTTTATTCTGCTGTATACTTTTCTCGCTATCGGATTGCTAATATACCGCCATCGGCAAATTCCGCAGCCTGAAAAAGAAGAAGCTATCAGCAGCCGTGAGTTTTGGATGTTCATCGGAAGTCTGGTATTTCTCTTTTCTTCGGTACTGATTACCGCGGCTACTTCCTTGCCTGTTTACAACAAAATCAGGGCCTTTTTTGACCCGGCCTTTGTCGGTCAGGTAATTACAGATCCTGTGCCGTATTACAATAAACAACAACTGTGGGTGGGTGTGCTGATCGGGCTTCTCTCGGGTATCGGTCAGTATTTGCGCTATCGCGAAATCAATTTTGAAGGGCGCCAGCGCGCTTTATTGATTCGGACGGCTGCCGCCGTCACACTGTCGGCTGCCATGACTTTTCTCACGCTTACCTGGATTAATGCTGTGGCCTGGCAATACAAGCTGCTCCTGTTTACGGGCTGGTTTGCGATCATCACCAATGCCGACTACCTGCTGACCTTCCTGCGCGGCAATCTCAAGGCATCTGGCTCCGTTCTGGCTCACCTGGGTTTCGGTGTAATGGTCATAGGGGTGCTTGCCAGTGGCCTCAACAAGGAGATTATTTCTCAAAATCCTTTCCTTATGGAGGGGCTCACGTCCGATGAGGAGTCTAAGCGCAATACGGTGTTGCTCATCAAGGACTCTCCTATGGCACTTGGCCCTTACGAAGTAACGTTTGCTAAAGATACTTTTGACGGATTAACCCGCACGTTTACAGTAGATTACAAATTACGCGATGAGAAAGGCAATACGCGAGAGTCGTTTTCTCTGACACCCAATGTACTGTACGAAAAGGATTTCACTAAAATAGCGGCCTCCAATCCCAGCACCAAGCATTATTGGGATCGCGATATTTTCACGCATGTGGCGGCTCTTCCGGAAGAAGAGATAGATGTGCGCATTAAGCAAAGTAAGGAGGACAGTCTCAACTACCGCACACTTGAGCTCGCTGCCGGTGAATCCTTCAGCTTTGTAGACACTGTCAGGCTGAAATCTGCCGACAGTTTTCTGCTGCGTACGTACAAAATCGAGGCACTAGGTGTCAATCGTGCGCCTCAACACCCTGAGTACAGCCCTGAAGATGGCGACTTGGCGCTTGGTTTCCGCTTCCGCATTCATTCCTCCGATGATCCTGAAGTACGCGAAGCTGAGCCTGTGCTCGTATTGCGCGATGATTTGCTCTTTAGTTTTCCTGTACAACTCAATGTGTTCAACATGCGCATTAAACTGGATCAGGCAATCCTCGACGAGTATTTAGTTTCGGAAGACAAGCTTGATTACCAACGCGTTGAACTCAAAGCGGGCGATAAAACTTCTTTGGGTGGTCTCGAAATTCGCTTTGGAGGCTATGACAAAGATCCCGACCATCCGTACTATCGCCGTGAAGAAAAGGATATTGCAGTGGCTGCTATGCTGGAGATTAAAGCAGCCGGTGCCGATAGTAGCTGGCTGGCGCAACCTGTTTTCTTCATTCGCGACTCCAAGCCCATGAACATCAAGGATGAAGTGCAGGCGCTGGGTTTGCACATACGCTTCGCTTCTTTGGATCCAGCAACGGGCAAGGCGAGCTTTTTTATCGCACGACACAAAACAGATAAGAAACCTAAGGCCATCTTCGCGTTAGCGACAGATGCCTACCGCTCCGATTGGATTGCCCTGCAGGCCATCTCTTTTCCTGGTATAAACCTGTTTTGGCTGGGTTCCAGTCTCATGATGATTGGTCTGACGCTGAGCATGTTCTACCGTATCCGACTGCAGCGCTCATGAGTATTGTCTTGCTTGGCGCTGGCAATGTTGGCTGGCATCTGGGACATCGGCTGGTGCAGCAAGGACTCGATGTTGTCCAGGTCTTCAGTCGCCAACAAGATAAAGCAGCCGAGTTGGCAGATTCCCTGGGATGTCCGGGAATCTGCCGACTCGATCAACTGTCTACTACGGCTGACTTGTATGTACTGGCTGTCCCCGACGCTGCTATTGCTCCACTCAGTGAAGAATTGAGTCAAAGACTACCTTCTTCTGCACGGGTGCTTCACTGTTCCGGTGCAACTCCACTGGAGGCTATCAACCGATTTTTTACCTTGCGGGGTGTTCTCTACCCCCTACAGTCTTTTTCCCGATATCGGGAAATTGATTTTGCATCGGTTCCACTTTGCATATGGGCAGATACGGCTGATTTTCAGTCTTACTTATTATCCTTAGCGCGTAAGCTTAGTCATAAATACAGACTATTGGAGGATGAGCAACGGTTACAACTGCACCTTGCAGCTGTTTGGGTCAATAATTTCAGCAATGCACTCTATGGTATTGCCGAAAAATTGGTAGCCAAAAATAATATTCCTTTTGATTGGCTCCTGCCACTCATTGCCGAAACGGCCGCCAAAGTGCAGGTACTCAGCCCTGCACAGGCACAAACGGGACCTGCTATTCGGGGAGATCAGCAAACGATAGACCGCCATCTTTCTCTGCTACTCCAGCATCCTCAGTGGGCTGAACTGTACCGGTTACTAACCGACGAAATCGCTGGCAATAAATAGTTTGACAGATGTATCGTTGGAAAATACAGGGCTTATACAAGATTCAGAATAATACACTTGAAGAGTGCATCTCCGACAGAGTATGCCCTGTCGGAGATTTTCATTATTTACAACTACTAACGGGCCGGCCACTCCCTATAGAGCATCCTACTGCTACAGAGAAAGACTACTGCCACTACAATTCATAATTTGGCTCAAGCGCTCCGTGGCGCGTTTCATAAAAACCATTGATGATATGAATGACCTCATCAGGTGTATCAACAATGGGCAGCAGATCCAGATCGGCAGGATTGATATTGTGTTCCTGTTCGAGCATGACATCGCTAATCCAATCCTTGAGGCCTGTCCAATATTTGGAGCCCACGAGAATAATGGGCACGGGCGTAATTTTTTTTGTTTGCACTAAGGTAAGCACCTCGAACAATTCATCGAGCGTGCCGAATCCACCCGGCAGTGCCACCAATGCTTGTGCAAATTTTACGAACATCACCTTGCGGACAAAGAAGTAGCGAAAATTGAGTGACTTGTCGTGATCGATAAAAGGATTGGCGCCCTGTTCGAAGGGGAGAGCGATATTGAGACCCACAGAAACGCCATTGTTAAGATAAGCCCCTTTATTCCCTGCCTCCATAATACCTGGCCCTCCGCCTGTGATAACGCCATATCCCTCTTCCGTCAGTCGTTTGGCTATTTCTACGGCAAGTTTATAGTAGGGATGATCAGGTTTGGTACGTGCGGATCCAAAGATGCTGACGCAGGGGCCTGTAAGGTTGAGCGTTTCGAAGCCTTCGACAAATTCAGAGATAACCTTGAACATAGTCCAGGAATTTTCACCCTTGACCTGACGGCTCCATTGCTTCATCCGATGTGTGTTTTGATCAGTCATGCTGTGCCTATAGTTTGAGGAGCAGCTCACAGAGGTATTCCTGGTTGTTTTTGGACGACTCACGCTGCCCCAAAGCACCCTGAACGAACACCCACGAGCTGTCACCCTGTGGAAAATACCTTCTCTGATGTATAACAAAATACAAAAACAGGTGGTTGACAATAAGCAGGCCCACGAACAGGCCTTATCTTTGTCTGCAAAATACAAAAATGACTAAAAAGGTCCATTTATTATTCCTTTTGACAATCGGAACGCTGATTGGCCCGGGCTGCCGCCAGGAAGAGGCCGGACATACGGACCTGATACCCGCGCAGGGGATAGCTATTGAACCCGGAAAGTACTATCATCTGGAAGGTCTGTTGGGAGCTGACTCCGTAGTCTTTGAGCTACTGAGCGAGCGCTCTCTTTACGACCAACAGACTACTGTACGCGGCTATTTCTACTTCAAGCGGGACGGTCAGCCGCGGGCGGTACTCGGCAAACCCGACAGTACAGGCCTGTTACAGCTGACAGAGGCTCATATGCTCAACGACACCCCTCCCTCCCTACAAGGTCGATTGCTGGAAGACGGCAGCTTTGAAGGTATTTGGACTGCCATAGGCAACCAGGCTCCCAAACCCCTACGGCTCAGTGCACGCACTGGCGCACTGGCGCTGGAAGTTTTCGATCAACTCGATTCATTCGTCTTGAACGCAACCAACCCCGCCTCACCCAGCGCACAGATTCGCTTCACCTGGCTTGAGGCCCAAGGCGATGACCCGGTGGCAGCCAATTTCATCAATACGTCCATTTTTTCTGCCCTTTTAGGCGACAGCCTGGCCCGCCTGGCCCCGGCTCCGGCCGCAGGCCTTGAAGCTACTAAAGCTGCCTACTTTGACCTTTTCAGACAAGAGGTAGGTGCCATGGTACAGGAAGGCATCATAAGCAGTGATGAAGAGATGAGTGCGTTCAGCTATCAGCAGGAACAAGGCGTGAGCGTATATTTCAACCAGCATGACCTGCTGACACTCGGCTTCAGCACCTACACCTACTCCGGCGGGGCACATGGCATGCACAGTACGCAAGTCAGAAGTTACGACATAAAAAACAAAAGAGTATACACGCTCGACGACATTTTACGTCCCGGCAGTCAGGCGCAGCTCAGTCTGGCGCTCGCACAAGCTGCCAGAGATCGCTTTGGCATGAGCGCGGAGCAGTCACTTTCAGAATACCTTTTCGAGGATACCATTGAGCCCAACAGCAATTTTGGCCTCACGGATAAAGGTATTTTTTTCGTGTATGCTCCTTACGAAATTGCAGCCTATGCCTTTGGCGAAATTGAGCTTTTCGTACCATTTACAGCCATCAGACCACTGCTCACTACTTCCTTTTCAACTTCCCGATAGACCTTGTGCGCAGCCCGGCCGGCCTAATCCTCCACTGATGCCTTCAGTCGGCGCACGATTTCCCATGCGGCCGGGCATATACTGGTGTTTTTAAGGGTGAGGTTTAGGATTTGATGAAAATTTTTTCTGTCTGTGTGTGGATACTCCCTGCAGGCCTTGGGGCGAGCCTCGTAGATGCTGCAATAGTTATCAGCGCCCAGAAAAGGACATGGAGCCGTTTTGAGCACATAATCCCCGTCTTCGTCTATGTATAGATATTGGCTTACCAGGTCAGCAGGACGAATGTGAAGATATTTAGCAATCCGCTCAATATCGACATCCCGGAAAATCGGGCTGGTTGTTTTACAACAATTAGCGCATTGCAGACAATCGAATGACTGAAATACCTCCTCATGCAGCTCACTGACTCTTTCATCCAGTTGGCGAGGCGGACGGCTGGCCCATTTTTTGAACCTTTTCAGGCTGTCGCTCCTTTCTGCTTTGGCACGTTGCGGAAGACCTGCTATGTCATAAAGGTCAGTACGCATATTTATATTAGGTTTGCAAGTAATGGCAGCTACAGCCGCCCAAAACGCGGGCTAAAATTAATGTTAAAAATCCTGCTATTTGACTAACAAACTAAAAATAGCGTATCTTGTATAAGAATTAAAGCCTTCAGGCAGCGAAATTAAATGTTATTGTATCACTATACAAGGCTTTGTAGCCCAATGGTTAGCTGATGAGCGAGTACGACATCATACAAGGATGTTTGCGCGGTGATTCGCAAAGCCAGCGAGCGATTTTCGAGCGATATGCCGGACGTCTGCTTGCCGTTGCGCTTCGCTATGCCCGTCAGCCAGCAGAAGCTGAAGACATATTGCAGGAGGCTTTCATCAGAATTTTTGAAAACCTGCGTGAGTTTCAGTTTAAAGGCTCACTGGAGGGCTGGATGCGCCGCATTGTCATCAATGTTGCCATAAAACACTATCAACGCAAATATTTTAGTCAAGAGCAAACGCCACTGGAGCAGGCTGCCGACCCCTGGGAAGAACCCGGTGTATACGCACAACTTGGTGAGGCTGAATTACTGGGGCTCATTGGGCAGCTTCCCGAAGGGTACCGACTGGTGTTCAACTTGTATGCCATAGAAGGTTACAGTCATAAAGAGATTGCAGATTTGTTGGGTATACAGGAAGGCACCTCTCGTTCACAGCTGGTGAAAGCTCGCACTATGCTTCAAAATCAGCTCAAAGCTTTGCAAAGAATAGCCGTATGAGTCAACGTCACCCCATCGATGTTTTTTTTCGACGCCGCCTGGCCAAATATGATGCAGGCGCGCCAATGCATGTTTGGGACAAAATTCAGGCGTATCAACAGCGGCGGCGGCAACTTCGCCGCCTATACTGGCTGGGAGGTTCCGCCAGCGCCCTTGCCCTGCTGATTTTCTTCGCTTTTCCTGTTTCCACCAAGCTAGTGCAGCCTGAGGACACTGGTGTTCAGGCTACTGCCCCGGCCGAGCGTATGCAAAATCGCTCATTAGTAGCTAGTGTGGGCGCGCCTGCACAATCCGTTGCCCAATCGCCAGCAGTACCCACTTCTTCCCCTGCATCGCAGCCAGCTTTTTCGCAATCTCCAGCCACAATTATAGCGACAACGGTCAGCCAGCCGGCTGTCACCTTACCGGACATGCATTTGGCGGATATATCCATGACAGAAAACGCCCCTGTGCCTGATATTACGGATGCAGGCGGATCCGTTGCTGTTGATGAACCCACCTCTGTACTGCTGCATCAGCCGACTACATCCCAGACCCTCACTGCTGTCAGTCAGGATGCACCTGTTGCTCCTGTCCATACTACCTCGGACGAAGATCCGGGCTATCGCATGACCGGGCCGCACGTGAGAGCACAGAGCCAATGGGTTGCTCCGTTGCCTCCCGCCAGGCAGGGCCAGAGCCACTTATCCGCCACCCCTGACTGGCACCATCTCAAGCCTTCGACTGGTTGTGCTGGTCTGCAGATACGAAATCGCCATTGGGGACTCGAAATTCTCGGCGGCCCGCTCACCTCCTTCCACGGATTGTCTGCACGCTCTCAGGAGCAACAGGAATACTTGTCGGTGCGCAGAAACACAGAGAGAAACCGCCTTTCGCTGGGCTCTCAGTTGCGCCTCGTATACCATACACCTGCCGGTCTTCGGCTGAGACTGGGTATGCAGTATCTTCAAGTAAATCAGCATTTTACCTACGAAAACCCCGACATCATGGAGATCCGCATCGTCCCGCAGCTTGGCAATAATGGCGAGATTATCGGATCAGACACCATCTACACCCCCTTGCAGCACCATACCAAGAACCGCTACCAGTGGATTAATATTCCGCTGCTGGCCGGGTATGAATTTAAAAGCCATAAGCTTCGGTTGGGTTTTCTTGCGGGACCTGTATTTAACGTCCGCTTCGATGCCAGCGGTGAAATCATTGCCCCGGACAGCCGACAGCCGGCAGTGCTTGGCAATGAAAATGAACAGGTTGCTGTTCCTGCGTATCGCAGCAATGCAGGAATCGGCTGGTACGGAGGCATCAGTGCCTCTGTCAATTTGTACGGAAAGTACAGCTTGTTTACCGAAGCTTCTGTACAGCATTTTCAGCGATCGCTTACGATTGCAGATTACCCGCTGAAGCACCAGCCATGGATAGGCAACTTATTGCTGGGTGTACGCACCAGGCTGTAATGCACAGCAGCCTGCCTTTCGGCAGCCAGAGGGTTGTTTCCGCATCGGCTTAGGTAGCTAACGAGTCAGCCTTCCGGCGTAACAGCAACAGCAAATAATATTTTGGCAGCTAGCGAGCCAATGCTCCCGGCGGAATATTACAATAACTCAGCACGGGTGCAAGTGCCACGGTTTCTCCCGACAACTGGCTAAGTAAATAAAGCCCACGGGGACCAGCGCTCCGGTCTGCAGCATCCAACAGACATTGAATATCAACCACAGACAGCATTGGATAATGCTGCCTGAGTACCTCTGTTGTTATTATTCGATATTTTTTCATGAGTGAGGGGGCTGGCTGCTGCAAGTCAACGTAAAACAATGCGGGCAATTCTTTCGATCGATAAGCAATAAATGCATCTCCTTGCGCAAGCTTCCAACCCGCAGGCGTAAGTGTGTCTGCAGGCCAGCTGAGCATCAGTTTCCGATTTCTTCCCCAAGAAGAATACGTATGATACCAGGCCGAAGCCGCTTCATCAAATAACAGTTGCACTTCCTGTTTTGCCCCCAGCTGCATTGAAAGCAGCTGTTTTTCACGCCTTATTTTTTCGGCACTGGGGTTCAGATAAAAATAGCCGGCAGCTATACATGCAAACGAGACAATAGCAACTGCAAACAACAGTCCGAGTCGCCAGTTTTGCCGTGCAAGTCGTTTCCTTTGTACATTCAGGGGAGTATCCGCTTCGTAATTGAGGCGGCAGCTATAGGTGTACGTATGCTCTTTTTTTTTATTGATAGCCACCTCACAAAGATCATCCTCAACAAAGAAAGAGTAGGTCTTGCTGTCCCACACATTAAAATCTGTAATAACCACTTTTCCCTCTGCATGCACCACTACATGCCCTGTCTGGTCTCCGTGATAGATTCCAATCCGGTAGTGTTGTCCGTTGTTGGCAATAACTGTCCATCCAAATTGTGGCAAGACGATTGTATTTGGTT
>CAZYAO010000052.1:0-2786 GCA_964645715.1 uncultured Saprospiraceae bacterium | reverse complement strand
TTCATAGATCAAATGCCGTACTGCGGGCAACAGAAGAGGTGCCAATGAGCATTAGAAAAACACTGCCAGCGGGCTGGTCAATCCCAAGGGGGGGAAGAGACTGACCAGTAGCCCCGCCAGCTAGCGAATTACCTGCAATCCTACTACAGCTTGCGTTGACTTCGCTCACTACCGGGGAACAAAGGGGAAACACAATACTGGTTAAGGGGGGTAAAATATGCATTGTGCACATCTCTATTGCACACCACAAAGATGGGTAGAAAGTACCCTAACGAATGCGAAAAAAATACCAACAAAAGCGAAAATAGCGGGGCGGCACGCATATAAACACAATGTTTGGCAGCCAGTGGCTGCCAAACATTGTGCATATACATGTGTGTATTTTTCATTTTTTTGTAAAAAAAAACGAAAAATACACACATGTATAAAATTTTATTTTGAATCGATGATTACATAAGATTTTTTGACCTATACTGTTCGTATTTTATCAGACGCCCGCGAAGCTCTTATAAATTGTATGTTTGTATCCATGTATGTACACTGTGATTCCATACTACCCGAGTTGATCATCGGCAAGGCTAGCCGTATGAAATACCTGCTCATGGGGTTGCTGCTAAGTTATTGCCTGCAGCTCCGTGCCCAGACCACCACAACCGAGTCCACTGCAGAAAATACTTATAGTCTGGTGCGACATCAGTGGACGACGCGCGACGGGCTGCCCAACTGGAATATTTACAGCTATCTGCAGGATCGCAACGGCTTGATGTGGATGGTGTCCTACTCAGGTCTGTTTACATTTGACGGAATACAGTTTCGAAAGACAAATATTCCTGCGCATTATTTTCAAAACACCTACATTGCACACCTTGCAGAAGACCCTCAGGGGAATATATGGATATTCAAATCTGATGGTCGGCACATCACAATTGACGTGTTTATTATCCGAAGCCAGCAGCTCATCTCCTTAGAAAAGCATCTTTCCCTTGCAAAGCCGCTGCGGATTCCCACCCGCAGTGATCCGTTTATCTTTCACAACCAAGACGGAAAAATTTGGGTGGGTACCAACCAAATCGGCTACCGATATGACGGAAGGTTGAAGCTACTCTTCAAAAAACACCCTGCAGATGACGATGCGCCTGTTTGGGCACCCGCACCTGAGGGAGGCAGATGGCTCATCGGTGATGACCAAATTAGTCTGGTGGACAGCAACGGACATCAGCGGCATCAATTTGCACACAGCCCGGGACAGCGGGTACAAAATCACTGGGTTGACGAGCAACAACGGTTATGGCTCACCTACATTGATACAAAGACAGAGCGAACGGACCACTATTGTCAGCTCACTCTTGGCAAGGATGCCCTGCAGGTTCACCGGCAAAAAAACTCTCCGCAGATAAAATGGTACAACATACAAGTCTCAAAGGGACTACAACCCCCACTCATTGCCCATGGTTTTCAGCTAAACCAATACGCTGATGGCTGGATATTAGAATCTCCGCAAGAAAAAAGCCAGTTTAACCTTTCTGCGCTACACCCGGATATAGAAAGCATCAGCATACTATATGTTGACCAGGAAGGAGCTATTTGGGGCAGTAATTCTAATGGACTTTCGCGTTTTGTCCTTGAGCGCAGACTCCCTTTCATCAATTATCTGGGCAACCAACGCCCCCCCTACAGCCTTCGGGGTTTATATGTTGATGATGATTACCTAATAGCCTTGGGGTATAACGGAACCCAAAAAGTAAATTTGCGTACCAAAGCTTTCCATGCTGTTCACTTCCCGCACAATGAGCATGGTATATCCCTGATGCCCTACAAAGGACAACTTCTCATAGGTACACATGGACACGAGATTACCTGCATAGATCCGCAAACGACTACTGTTCAATGGCAATTACCCCTACACGGATATCAGACTATCTCCCTTTTTGTGAGCAGTAAAGGCGATATACTAGCAGGTACACAGAATGGCCTGTGTATCGTTGAACTTGAGCAAAAAGAGATTATGCCGTGGGTACTATCCCCTCACCGAATTTACCATATACACGAAAACCAGCAAGGGCTATGGGTTGGCACCTCCAATGGCCTATACAAGCTTTCCCTGCAGGGGAAAATACTGGGTCATTATTTCAGCCACGGGAAGCCTTACGCCACTGAGCGCATTGAGCATATATGGGAAGACCCTAAGGGCGTATTCTGGCTGGCGACTCGAGGAGCCGGCCTCATCGTCTGGGATCCAGTCACTGGTGAGATACAACAATTTGATACCCGCACAGGCTTGTCCAATAACAATGTCCACGCCGTATATCCAGACGGGCTGGGGCACGTATGGTTGCCCAGCGACGAAGGCCTGATGCGGTTGCACATCGACAATAAACAAGTACAAGCTTACTTCCAGAAAGATGGGCTGGCCAATGACGAGTTCAATGCCCTTTCACACAAAAGGGGTCCTGACGGCCGACTATACTTTGGCGGCATCAATGGAATCACTTCGTTTATGCCGCGTGACATACCTCGGTCCCGTTATCCAACCCGACAACTCCACATCATTGATGCCCGCACCTTTGTACTCAAAACCGGACGCTACACCTCACATTTGTACAACGGATACCCGCCGGATCGACTCACTATCTTCCCGGATGACGCCTACATGGATCTAAGCATCTCTCCTCTTATCTATGACCAAAATGCACGGCTCGACTATACCTGGAAAATAGAAGGTGTCCATGCAGACTGGGTCCAGCAATCCTCCTCGGTCATACGGCTAAGTAATCTGCCGTATGGTG
>CAZYAO010000051.1:20935-23804 GCA_964645715.1 uncultured Saprospiraceae bacterium | reverse complement strand
AGGATTTTTTTTCAAAGCAAATTACCCATTTATGTCTCTTCTTCGATGCACCAAGTGCGTGACACCGGAAACGCACGAAACCATCACTTACGACCAGCAGGGCGTATGCTCCATCTGTCGGCAGGTGGAGTACAAGCAGTCGCAGATTGACTGGAACCTCAAAAAGGCGGAGCTGGACCACCTCATCGAGGAGCACCGGGGCAAGTACGACTACGACTGCATCGTCCCCTTCAGCGGCGGTAAGGACTCTACCTGGACGCTCTACTACCTCGTGAAGGAATACAAGCTCAAGCCACTGGTGGTGCGCTTTGACCACGGCTTCCTGCGGCCCAACCTGGAGGAAAACACCAAGCGCATACAGCGTGAGCTGGGTGTTGATTTTCACCACTTTACCCCCAACTGGAAGGTGGTACAAAAGCTTATGCTGCAGAGTTTTCTGGAAAAAGGGGACTTCTGCTGGCACTGCCATACGGGCATTTTTTCCTACCCCATGTGGGTGGCTATCCGCTACAATGTGCCGCTCATCTTTTGGGGGGAGCCCTCAGCTGAGTACACTTCTTACTACAGTTATGACCAGCCTGAGGAGGTAGATGAGAAGCGCTTCAACCGCTATGTCAATCTCGGCATCAATGCCGACGATATGTACTACCGCCTGGGCGGACTGGTAGACAAGCGCGACCTCAAGCCTTATAGCTATCCGCCGCTGGCGGAGCTGCGCAAGCTGCGCTACCGCTCGGTATGCCTCGGCTCCTATGTCCCCTGGGATGTGAAGGAGCAGGTGCGCATCCTCAAGGACGAACTCGGCTGGAAGGGCGATGAGGTGGAGAATGTGCCTGCCGACTACGACTACGAGAAAATCGAGTGCTATATGCAGGGGGTGCGCGACTACATCAAGTACATCAAGCGGGGCTATACCCGCCCCACCCACCTGGCCAGCATTGACATACGCAACGGCCGCATGACGCGGGAGGAAGGTATGGACATGCTCGAAACCTATGAAGGCAAGCGGCCACCCAGCCTGGATCTTTTTCTGGATTTTATAGGCCTCAGCGAGGCCGAGTTTCAGGCCATTGCCGAGTCGCACATGGTATCTCCTTACCACCACGACCAGCAACAGATACAGCCCGGCAAAAAAACAGCAGATTTTGACCGCTGGTCGCGCGACGGCAAGATGCCCCGTGAGGAGGCACTGGCGCAGTTGCAAGCCTGGCAAGCACGAAAGGGCGAATGATTGGCATCGTAGACTATGGTATGGGCAACCTGCTGTCGGTCAAAAATGCCCTCGACTACCTCGGGGAGGACAATGTGATCTGCAGTGAGCCGGCGGCTTTGGCGTCGGTTGACAGGATCATCCTCCCGGGGGTAGGCGCTTTTCCCGACAGTATGCGCAACCTGCACGCGCGCGGGCTGGTCGATGCGCTGCACGAACAGGTGCTGGTGCAGCGCAAGCCTGTCCTGGGCATTTGTCTGGGCATGCAGATCATGGCCCGGGTGGGTTTTGAGCAAGAGGAAACGGCCGGCCTCGGCTGGTTTGATGCCGATGTGGTGCTGATGCAGCCGGGCGACAGTCACTGCAAGGTGCCCAATGTAGGCTGGCAGGATGTGAGCTATCGACCCGGCAGCCCCCTCTTCCGGCAGTTTCCGCCGCGGCCCGACTTTTACTTTGTGCACTCTTACCACCTGCGCTGTGCCGATGAAGCTGACCTCACCGCCTGGTACACTTACGGACAACTGCAGGTGACGGCCGCCATTCAGCGCGGGCATATCTTCGGCACCCAGTTTCACCCGGAGAAAAGTTCCGACTTCGGCCGCCAGCTGCTCATCAATTTTTTGGACTACCATGGCTAAACCTACACTCCCGGCTACAAGCCGCAGAGCGACGCCTCCGCTCAGCAATGCTCGGTCTCAGCACGCCACCCCCCCGCTCGAAACACACCATTCTGCAAAACATTTTTTGGACTACCATGGCTAAACCTACACTCCCGGCTACAAGCCGCAGAGCGACGCCTCCGCTCAGCAATGCTCGGTCTCAGCACGCCACCCCCCCGCTCGAAACACACCATTCTGCAAAACATTTTTTGGACTACCATGGCTAAAAAGCGCCTCATCCCCAAGCTGCAGCTCATGCCCTCGCGGCTGAGCAGCGGCCGCCTGTCGCTGGTCACCACCGTGGGCTTCGACAGGATCATTGAAGTAGGCGACCCCGTCTCGCAGGCCAAAATCTACGAAGCCCAGGCCGTCGATGAGCTCATTTTCATTGATCTCTCACCCGCCAAAGGCGAAGGCAGCGGACAGCTGCCCCTGCGCCTGCTGCAGGACGTAGCACGCGAGGTGTTTCTGCCCCTCACCATCGGCGGCGGCGTGCGCAGCGTCGACGACTTCCGGCTGCTGCTGCAGCACGGTGCCGACAAGGTGGCCGTCAACAGCGCAGCGCTGGCGCAGCCGGCGCTCATCAGCGAAGCCTCGCGTCGCTTCGGCGCCCAATGCGTAGTAGTGAGTATCGACTATCGCCCTGATGCCGACGGCCAGTGGCGGGTATACAGTCGCAGCGGCCAGCAACCCCACCCCCTGCACCCGGTCGACTGGGCGCGGCAGGCCGAGGCCCTCGGCGCCGGCGAGCTACTACTCACCGGCATCGACCAGGACGGTAGCCGCAATGGCCTCGAGCTCGACATCGCCCGGCAGGTATGCGCTGCGGTGCGCATTCCCGTCATCCTCTCCGGCGGCTGTGGCCGCGCCGCACATTTTGTGGAAGGCTTCCGCGAAGCCGGCGCCGATGCTGTTGCCGCCGGTACGTTTTTTTGCTTCCAGGACCAGAATCCTATGCAGACGCGGGGGCATGTGAAAAATGCGGGCTTTGAGATACGTA
>CAZYAO010000051.1:14609-20835 GCA_964645715.1 uncultured Saprospiraceae bacterium | reverse complement strand
CTTTTTTGCGGCAAATGCCGCAAAAAAGTATTTATTTTGTTGCAGCTGCCGCAAAGCGGCAGCTGCAACAACAGCATGCAACACGCTTTCATAACCGGCACCCGCCTCTACCTCCGCGGCCTGCAGGCCGCCGACGCTGGCGGCCCCTACCTCTCCTGGCTCAACGACCCGGACGTTGGCCGCTACCTCGAGACCCGCTACCAGCCGTGGTCGCAGGCACGGCTGGAGCGCTACATCGCACAACTCGACGGCAGCCAGCACGACTTTCTCTTCGGTATCTGCCTGCGCGAAAACGACCGGCATATCGGCAACATCAAGCTGGGACCGGTCAACTGGATACACCGCTTCGGTGAAGTCGGGCTGCTCATAGGCGAAAAAGACCTCTGGGGCAAAGGCTATGCCTCGGAAGCCATCGGGCTGCTGTGCGACTTCGCTTTTGGTACCCTCAACCTCCACAAACTCAAGGCCGGCTGCTATGCCGACAACCAGGGCTCTGCCCGCGCCTTTGTGCGCAACGGATTTGTGGAAGAAGGGCGACTGCGACAGCAATGGCTGATGGACAACCAATACCAGGACAGCCTGTTGCTGGGGCTGTTGCGCGATGACTACTACCGTGAAAGAAATGCACAACCATAAGCTTATCCTCGGTACCGTACAACTCGGTCTCGACTACGGTATCAACAACCGCAGCGGCAGGCCTTCGCGAGCCGAAGCCTACGCTATCCTGGACCTGGCCGCCGCCGCAGGCCTTGGCGGCCTCGACACCGCCGCTGCCTATGGCGAAGCCGAGCAGCTCATCGGTGACTACCGGCGGGCAAGGGGCGGCAGCCCGCTCCCGCTCATCACCAAATTTCACTACGACAGCAGCAGCAGTCCCCACGAGCAACTCAGCCGCTCGCTGCAGCGGCTGGCTGCCGAGCGGGTAGACGTGCTGCTCTTCCACTCTTTTGCCGACTATCGGCGGCACCCGGAACTGCTGCCGGCCCTGCAGGCCGAACAGGCAGCCGGCCGCATTGGCCTGCTGGGC
The DNA here is from genome assembly GCA_964645715.1 of uncultured Saprospiraceae bacterium. GTDB lineage: Bacteria > Bacteroidota > Bacteroidia > Chitinophagales > Saprospiraceae > JAUMBM01. The sequence continues at coordinate 19,808 of CAZYAO010000051.1, read as the reverse complement.
GTATCCGTCTACACTGCCGATGAGATCGAAGCGCTCATCGACCAGCCGGCCATAGCAATCATACAGGCGCCTTTCAACCTGCTCGACAATGAGCACTACAAGGGCGGCGTGCTGCGGCGGGCACAGGCGGCCGGCAAAATCATACACACTCGCTCGGTCTTCTTGCAGGGGCTTTTTTTTAAGCCCCCCCATGAGCTGCCGGCGCAGCTGCAGCCGCTGGCTGGCGCGCTGCAGCTGCTGCGCGAGCTACAGCAGGCGGCAGGCTGCAGCATGCAGCAGCTCGCATTGGGATATGTGCTGTCAAAGCCGTATATTGGGGGCGTATTAATTGGCGTGGACAGCAGCGCGCAGCTGGCCGAAAATATGGCCGCTGCCGGCAGCCTGCCGGCAGCGCTGGTGACAGCCATTGATGCGCTGCGCGTGGACGAACCACAGCTGCTCAACCCCGCCAACTGGGCCAAAGGCTGAGTTGGCGGCGCCGATGTATACAACACCCAATGCGTATACTAGCCATCATACAAGCGCCTTGTCAGGCGCTTGCACGACCTTGATCATCGCAACACAATGAAAGTATTAGCCATCACACAAGCCCGCATAGGGTCGAGCCGGCTGCCCGGCAAGGTGCTGCTGCCGCTGGGGGCAGGCAGTCTGCTGGATCTGCAGCTCAAGCGGCTGGCGCGGGCACAACAACTCGATCGCCTGCTGGTGGCCACCACCCAGGAGGCTGGCAGTGAGCAAATCTGTGCCATAGCTGCCGCCCACGGCTGTGACTGCTACCAGGGGTCCCTCACCGATGTGCTCGACCGTTTTTATCAGGCTGCCAAGCCCTACGCCCCGCAATGGGTGGTACGGCTCACCAGTGACTGTCCCCTGCTCGATCCCGCGCTGGTCGATGCGGTGGTAGCCGCGGCCGTTGCCGGTGGCTACGACTACTACACCAATACTTTTGTGGAGCACTACCCCGACGGGCAGGATGTGGAAGTTTTCCGCTTTGCCGCCCTCGAGCGCGCCTGGCAGGATGCGCGCCTGCCTTCGGAGCGCGAGCACGTGACACCCTACCTGCGCAAGCACAGCAACTACCTCGGCGGCAGCCTTTTTACCGCTGCCAACCACCCTGCGCCGGCCGACTACGGCGGCCTGCGCATGACGGTCGACGAGCCTGCCGACCTGGCGGTGATGCGCTGGCTGGTCGATGCGCTGGGCGAAGAGGCCGGCTGGCAAACCTATGCCGATTATATGCGCAGTCAGCAAGGGCAGCTGCACAATGCCGGCATCCTGCGCAATGAAGGTTATATAAAGTCTATCAACCAAGACAACGAGACACCAACGATATGAGAACAGGCAAGGGGCAATCCCTCTACAAAAAGGCGAAAACGCTGATCCCCGGTGGCACCATGCTGCTGTCCAAGCGACCGGAAATGTTCCTGCCGGAGCAGTGGCCCGCCTATTTTTCCCGCAGCAAAGGCTGCACCGTATGGGATCTTGACGACAATGCCTACCTCGATGTGAGCATCATGGGCATAGGCACCAATACCCTCGGCTATGGCGATGCGCAGGTCGATGCAGCGGTACGGGCGGTAATCGACAAAGGCAATATGGCTACTTTCAATTGTCCTGAAGAGGTGGCGCTGGCAGAGAAGCTGGTGGAGCTGCACCCTTGGGGCGATATGGTGCGGCTGGCCCGCAGTGGTGGCGAGGCCAATGCCATTGCCATCCGCATCGCACGGGCAGCCAGCGGGCGCGACAAGGTGGCCATCTGCGGCTATCACGGCTGGCACGACTGGTACCTGTCGGCCAATCTGGGGGAAACCGATGAGCTCGACGGCCACCTGCTGCCGGGACTCGACCCTGCCGGCGTACCGCGCCACCTCAAGGGCAGCGTGCTCACTTTTCCATACAACGATCTCGACGCCCTGCGGACGCTCATTGCGCAGCATCCCGACCTGGGGGTTGTCAAAATGGAAGTGTCGCGCAACATGGGGCCGGCTGAGGGGTATCTCGAAGGCGTACGGCAGCTCTGCGACCAGCACGGACTGGTGCTCATCTTTGACGAGTGTACCTCTGGCTTCCGGGAGACCTATGGCGGCCTGCACAAAAAATATGGCGTGATGCCCGACATGTGTATGTTTGGCAAAGCCCTCGGCAATGGCTACGCCATCACTGCAGTACTGGGCCGGCGGTCGGTCATGGAGGCTGCCCAGAAGACCTTCATCAGCAGCACTTTCTGGACAGAGCGCATAGGGCCGGCCGCGGCCCTGGCAACGCTCGAAGAGATGGCCGTGCAGCGCTCCTGGGAGGTGATCAGCGAGCAGGGTCGCAAAATCGGCCAGCGCTGGCAGGCGCTGGCAGCGTCGCTCTCGCTGCCGCTGAGCGTCGCCGGCCTGCCGGCACTCACCTCTTTTGGCATCGATGCCCCCGACTGGCTCAAGTACAAGACGTTTATCACCCAGGAGATGCTGCGGCAGGGCTTCCTTGCAGGCAACAGTGTATACGTATGCACGCAGCATACAGATGCGGTGCTCGACCAGTATTTTGATGCCTTTGCACCTGTGCTGTCGCGGGTGGCAGATTTCTACCACGGGCGGGCGTCGGTGGATGAAGCGCTGGAGGGGCCGGTATGCCATGGTGGGTTTAAAAGGCTTAATTGATATGGCTCGCGGGCTTTGCCGCGAGTCATAGGTTGGCTTTTTAATTTTTCTCCGAAAAATTAAAAAGCAGGATTTTGCGCGTTGCTTTTGCGGCCGTGGCCGCAAAAGCAACGCTGGCTTATTTTGCATTATTTTTTGAAAAAAAAATCATGACCTACTTCAACCTAAACAGCTTCATCCAGGAGCACGTAATCGGCCGCCAGGGCAGCTTCTTCGAAGCCGATCTGCAGCAGTACGCGCCACAGTTGCGCGAGCAACTGGACGGGGCGCGCATGCTCGTCATCGGTGGTGCCGGCACCATTGGCTCGTCGTTTATTCGAGCCGCGCTGCGGCACGGGCAGCCAGCGCGACTGTATGTGGTGGATATCAACGAAAACGGGCTCACAGAACTCACACGCGACCTGCGCAGCACGGCCGGCATGCTGGTGCCGGCCGACTACAAGACCTACCCCATCAGTTTCAGTGAGCCGGTATTTGCGCGGCTGCTGCAGCGGGAAGGGCCTTTTGACATCGTGGCCAACTTTGCGGCGCACAAGCATGTGCGGTCAGAGAAAGATCCCTACAGTATTGAGGCCATGCTGGAAAACAATGTGCTGCGGGCCCGCGACCTGCTGGCCCTGCTGGCCGAGCAGCCGCCGAAGCACTTTTTCTGTGTGTCGACCGACAAGGCGGCCAATCCCGTCAATGTGATGGGCGCCAGCAAAAAGTTGATGGAGGAGCTAATCATGGCTTATGCCGACAAGATCAAGATCACAACTGCTCGCTTTGCCAATGTGGCCTTCTCCAATGGCAGCCTGCCGGCTGGCTTTCTGGAGCGGCTGGCACGCCACCAGCCGCTGTCGGCGCCGCGCGATATACAGCGCTTCTTCGTGTCGCCCGATGAGTCGGGCGAAATATGCCTGATGGCCTGTCTGCTGGGCGAAAGCGGCCAGCTTTTTTATCCGCGGCTGCAGGCAGGACTGCATACCAATACTTTTACCCATATTGCCGACAAGCTACTGGAAGCCAAGGGACTAAGTCCTTACCATTGCCAGAGCGAAGAAGAAGCGCGGCAGCTGGCAGCCCTCTGGGCAGCACAGGGGCGAGTGGTGCAGGACAAGCCGCTCCCCTACCCCGTGTTTTATTTTAGTTCGGATACCTCCGGCGAGAAGCCGTACGAAGAGTTTTATACCGATGGCGATCAGCGTGACGAACAGCGCTTCCGCAGTCTGGGTGTCATCACCAATGCCCCCCGCCCGTCCCTGCAGGCAATCGACCGGGTGGTGGATGAGTTGCGAGCCATGTTTGCGCAGCCTTCTCTGAGTAAGGCGCAGCTGGTAGCTGCCCTGCAGCGGGTGATTCCTGGTTTCGCACACCATGAGACCGGTAAGGGATTGGATGAGAAGATGTAATATCGTGCCCCGTGCTGCGCTGCAGCATACGGGCACGGTCATGGTTATAAATTTTGCACTTTTTGTACGAAAAATTTCATACACATCTACAACTCATAAAAAAAAATAGGTACTTTCGTGTAAAGCTAGTATTGAAGGCAGGCGTTTGTTATATTTCTCTTCACGTATGCTGTGCAAAGACCGTGTGGTGCCATCCTAAGGCCATCTGTTTTCCTACTCATTCTGCCAGCTGCCTTCGACAGACATACTCATCTGGTTATGCTCTTTTTTGCGCGCTATGTTAGCGACGCGACCGTCAGTTAACTTACATTTCCCACTCTGCGTACACACCTGGAGGTGTCACCCTATAACCTTTGTGTTCATCAAGTAGTATACAATCAAAATGTTTACAAATCAACAGAGTACGTTGAATATGCCGAAGCGGTTCGGGCTATACCCCTTTGTCCGCATAGAAGGAGGCATTTTCAGCATGGGAGCAATCAAGGCAGACTTCGATAACGAGATGCCCCAGCACAGCGTGGAGGTAGATACCTTTTACATGGGTAAGTACCCGGTCACCCAGTCCCTCTGGGCTGCTGTGATGGGCGGTACAGCCACTGACTCACAATTTCCTGCCCATAAAGTGAGCTGGGACGACACCCGCACATTTCTGAATCGCCTGCGGGCAGATGAGGAGGTCAGCAGCTGGCTGTCGGGCCTGGGCTCGGGCATACAACTGCGGCTGCCCTACGAGGCCGAGTGGGAGTATGCTGCGGGTGGCGGCAGCCAGCGCAAAGGCTTTCCTTTTGCCGGTGGTAGCCAGCTCGACAAGCTGGGCTGGTACGAAGGCAACAGCGGTGGTCAGCCCTCCATCGTGGGCAAAAAGCAGGCCAATGAGTTGGGGCTGCACGATATGAGCGGGCTGGTATGGGAGTGGTGCGAGGATTGGTATGCGCATGGCTATTATCGCGAGCTGCTCACCGCCAGACAGCAGCGAGCAGTATACGGGCCCGAAAGCGGCCAGTTCCGCGTCCTGCGCGGCGGCAGCTACCAGAATTCACCCGTCCACTGCCGGATTAGCCGGCGCGGGCGGTCGTTGCCGGGACTGCGTTCCAATGATGTGGGCTTGCGACTGGTGTTGGCTGCTGGCGGCGTTGACAATCCATAGATTTTTGGCTGTT
>CAZYAO010000051.1:12620-14509 GCA_964645715.1 uncultured Saprospiraceae bacterium | reverse complement strand
AGCTGCCAAAGTCAACAACCACATCTTTTAACCCATTTTTGGCGGCATAAGCTGTCAAAAATGGGTTAAATGCGTTATATTTGTAACAATTTCCCCTCTGTATTCACACACAAGCCTTGAAATTTCACTCACATGGCACGTAAGGGGCAAATCTTTTCTATTCTGCAACGCCACTCCCCTATGACTTCCCCGCCAGGCGGGCGTCTCACGACCTGCTGGGCAATCCTGTTGTGCTGGCAGCTAGGAAGCTTAGTGGCCTACGCTGGCAGCTCCGACCCCATTCTTTCACTACTGCCCGGACAACTCGAGAAGGCCGAAGAAAAAGCGCGACAGTTCCACCTCGAAGCAGTTGAATCCAACAACGATTCGCTGATCGCGCAGTCGTACTATTACCTTGGGGTTGTCAACTATTATTTTTCGCGCCCCTATCTCTCCAACCAATACTACCGGCGTGCGCTGGAAACGCCCTTTGGCCGGCGCAGTGCATACATACAGGAAAAGTGCTGGAACAACATGGGCGTCAACCATGCCCTGCTGGGCGAATTCTCGAATGCGCTCGATGCCTACCTCAAATCACTCAAACTGTCGGAAGCCAAGGGCAATGAAGTGGACATTGCCAAATCGTGGCTCAATATCTCCGAACTATACCTGCAGCAGCAGGCCAATCTTGATGAAGTGGAGCCCCGACTCAAAGAGTCGCTGAAAGTGTTCGCCGCTGCCAGTGACAGCATTGATATGGCGGCCACTTACCAAAATCTCAGCAGTCTCTACCTGGAGAAAAATGACTATGTGCTGGCAGAACTGTACATCCGCCGCAGTATTGAACTGTATCAGCAGCTGGACAATTGGTACGGGCTGTTGCGAAGCCACAACAACCTCGGGCTGATCTTACTGCTTACCGGACAGCGGCAACAGGCTGAAACACTCTTTGCATCGAGTCTCGCAGAAGCCCGCAAGCGCGGTATGGAGCACCTGGAGGTTACCCTGCTCTTCAATATCGCTAAGGCCTATGAGCTGCAGGGAGACTATACACGCGCGCTGCAAAAATTCGAAGAAACACTCCGCATCGCGCAGAAGCTACAGCAGCAACAGTACGAAGGCAATGCACTCTTCGAAACGATTGTCGTGGCCGGCAAGATGAATAATCGTGCGCTGATCGATAAATACCGACAGCTGTATATGCAGTGGATGCAGCGCTCGCGCACAATGGAGCAGAATACCATCACACAGGAGCTACGCCTGCTCTACGACTTCGACCAGCTGCACAATCAGCTCGAGCAGCAAGAGACTCGGCTACGGCTGCGGCGACAGCAAGTACAGTTACTGGTGTTTGTAGTGGTTCTTATACTGGGTGCACTGGTGGTCATCCTGATCATGTACAATCGCAACCGCAAGCTGATGGGCTACCTGTACCGCAGCGCACGCTCACAGGAAGAGGTGGAGACAGTGGCGGCGGTCAGCCAGCAGCCTACCGATGTTCAGGAGATGCGCAATCGACAGCTTTTCGAAAAAATCGACCGCGCAGTAGCTACCGAGCGTCTCTATCTCAATACAGACCTGAGTCTGGCCGACCTGAGCCGGCAAGTGGGCTCCAATGAAACCTATGTGTCGGCCGCCATCAACTCGGTCATGGGTATCAACTTCAACACGTATATCAATCGCTACCGTATACGCGATGCCAAGCAGCTGCTGCTGGATCCACACTATGAGTCGCAGTGGAATGAAGTATACGCAGCCTGTGGCTTTAATGCTCGCTCTAGTTTCTATCGCATCTTTAAGCAGGAGGTGGGCTTGTCGCCCAGTGAGTATCGCTCTGTGGCGCGGGAAACAAATAGGTAGTATGCTCGGCTGCCTTCAGCAGCAACATAAAAAAACACTGCCGCCGCCGC
>CAZYAO010000051.1:4362-12520 GCA_964645715.1 uncultured Saprospiraceae bacterium | reverse complement strand
AAAAAACACTGCCGCCGCCGCATCAGCGGCGGCGGCAGTATACACCAAGTTTGTTGCCGAAGGCAACAAACTTGGCCCCACCCCACCCCACAAAAAAAAACCGGTTAGAGAAAGGCAGGCAGGGGGAAAACCGCCTTTCTCTTCCGGTTTATCACCGCCAACAGCGCACACAAGGGGGGGGGAGTGCTGCTACGATGAAATCAAAAAACGATAACTTGAATCGGTAAGTGATTACAACAGGGGGACGAAGCATCACTGTGTTATCATAAGTATCGAACTGCATTGAATGCACCTCAAAAGTAAGGGCATTCTACACCCATTGCATGTTTTTACAACAATAATTAATCCCAAAAGACACAAATGTGCAATTGATGATTTTGGAATCTCACAATTAATTAACAATCAACGATATGAATCAAAATTTCGTCCACACTATTAGCTTACTAATCCTGTAGGTTATCAAAAAAACACCCCCGAAAGTCCATTTTTGAAATCTGGAATGAGACGAAATCTCACGCTCTTTTGCAGCCCGTGATAAAAACAGTAGGTCTATTGTCACGCAAAAAGTGTTTTTGCGTCATTCTTTGGCGGCTGTTGCCGCCAAAGAATGATACATCATAGCCTTTTATTGAGCACTCACAACCGATCCGCGCCAAACTGCTCGCGCACCAGCGCACCCACTTTCTTAATCTCCTGCTCGCGATTTTTGGGAAAAATCAGCAGCACATCGCCCTCATCGACGATAATAAAATCGTCGAGTCCACCAGCCACTACCATCTTGCCCTTGGGGGCACGGATCAGGCAGTTGTGCGTATCGTAGGCCAGAATCTGGTCGCCCTGCAAGGCATTGCCATTGGCATCCTTATCTACCTCTTCATGCAGACTCGCCCAGGCACCCAGATCACTCCAGCCAAACTGTGCAGGCAGCGTAAATACATTGTCTGCCTGCTCCATGATGGCATAATCGATGGAAATCGAGCGCGTAGCCGGGTAATGCGCATTGATAAATGCCTGTTCTTCAGCACTATTCATCACTGGCAGGCCAGGCGACAGTTGGTCGTATATATCTGCTGCATAGCGCCGGAAGGCCTCCAATATGGTAGCTGCACGCCAGATAAAGATACCCGCATTCCAGAGGTAATTACCACTCGCGAGATAGGCCTCCGCCTGCTCTACCGGCGGCTTCTCCGCAAAACGCTTCACAGCATAGATGCCGGGGCTGTCGCTTTGCTCTCCATACTCGATGTACCCGTAGCCCGTATGCGGATGCGTAGGTGCAATACCCAGGGTAAGCAGCGCCTCCCGCGAAGCCGTAAAATCGAGGCAGTGGCGAATGTTGTCAAGAAAAATATCCTCATTGTGAATCAGGTGATCACTGGGTGCAATCACCAGGTTGGCCTGCTCATCAAGCTGAAAAAGCTTCATGGCCGTGTAAGCAACACAGGGCGCCGTATTGTTGCGCGAAGGCTCCCCCAGAATCTGCCCGTCCGACAGCTCCGGCAGGTGCTCCTTCACCAGTGCGCGGTAGCCTTCATTGGTGACTACAAAAATATGCGATGCCGGCACCAGCCGAAGAAAACGCTCAAAAGTGAGGCGGAGCAGGCTTTTGCCATTGCCGGCAATATCCAGAAATTGCTTGGGCTTAGCCTCCCGGCTTGCAGGCCAGAAACGAGAACCCACACCCCCCGCCATGATGGCAATGTAGGTATGCTGCTGGGAATTTTGATTCGCTGTCATGGTAGAAAAAATTGCAAAGTAAGATAAAATACCCCTTGGCGGCCACCGCCGCTCGTGAGTGCGCTGAGATAAGCGCTTTCAGCAAAAAAAGCCGCCCGAACGGGGCGGCTTTCAAAAGCAATGAATATAATTCCACGAATTGTAAACAACTGATTGTCGGCTGCCCGGGCAACCTGCACAGACTGCAACCCAAGAAACCGGCTGTGCAGGGTTTTCCGGCAACAGCAGACCCGGTGCAGCAGGCAGCTGTGCCTAGCGGCCAAAAATTTCAACCTTGCGGTTAATGACACCCGAGCCGGTTGTCACACTCACAACATACATACCCGCAGGCAGGTTGGCAACATTGAGTTCTGCCTGTCGTGTAGCAATGTTGCTCACATGACTTACCCGCTGACCTGTAAGGCTATAGATAGCAATCGCCTGCATCTGCTCCTCCCCTTTGAGGCGGAGCGTGAGCATATCTGTTGCCGGATTCGGATAGACCCGCAGCAGATCGGCCGTCAGCCCCTCGCCTTCTGTCTCCGGCTGCAGGCGCAGCTTGAGTGTAAACGGCTTGATAACCACCTGTGACATGCTGCCATCCATATTGCTGGCAAGTCCGGTGCCACCGCCCACCGTCAACTCCAGTTCCTTCTCGTCGGGTCGCGTACCTGCAAGGTCGTCAACCACCACAAAAGAAACCGTACCTATCTGGCCATGGCCACTGGCCGCTATGCCGTTGGTGCGCGTATAGGCCATCTCCAGCAGCCCCAGCCCATTGTTGCGCTTCATGTGCAGAACCGGCGAATTGTACGCCAGCCAGTTGGACGACTGGAAGCTGGCATTGACACTCTCCGGCTCAAAAAACTCAGGATTGTAGAGGAAAGGAAACACAAAACCATACATATTGTGCGCCGGACTACCGCTGCTGCCAATGGAGAAAGTGAGGGTCACCAACTCACCCGGCTCAACGAAAATATCGCCGTCCAGCGAAATCTCATACGGTGCATACGGCAGTACCCGCGGTACCATAGCATGCGCGCGGCCGTAGAAGAGATTGATACCAATCGTATCCACCGCCGTGACAATACTGCTGCCATCGACATCGATATGCTTGAGGTCTACCGTATTGTCCACATTGGCAAAAAGGTCACTCCAGTCATCTGCATACTGCCCGTACCAGTAATCCAGGTTGGCGTCGGGCCGCGGACGACCAATACGCCCCATCGCCTGACCGATGGGCAACAGATCCTCCATATTGACCAGCCCGTCAAAATTAGTATCTCCCGCCCAGACACAAGTACCCACGCAGATCGCTTGTCCGCCGGAACCAATGTTGAGAATATCGAGGAAAATTTTCACCGTCTTGGAGACAGCACAGCCCCCCTGCGGATCCATCAGACAATAGACGATCTCTATCTCGTCCTGCCCCTCCTCTACATTCGCATTGGGAACGTAGATCAGCAGGTCGTCGCCCACAATGGAAGCCCCGTAGATGACCGTATCCACCGACCCCTGCAAAAACAAGGCCGTACCCAGAGCACCCTGTTGTGCCACACTGAAGTTGAAAGTACCCACCGGTATATTGTAACCGATGATGATGGGCGTCATCTTGGGCGTAGAAATATGAAAAGTAGAGCGATCCGGCTCGAAATTGTTGACAAACACATACACCGTAGCCGTCTCGGGTTCGCCCTGACAACCAGGACCATAAATCTGATAGGTGAACTCATCGACACCAATGAAACCGGGCGCCGGCGTATACTCGAGCAAGCCTTGAGGCGCACCATTGTAAGCAGGCGCTACTGAACCATGCGCCGGCTGATTGTAGGAAAAACAGTTGGTAGCCAGGTCATTGGACAGCACATTGAACTCAACCGACTGGTTGGCAACTGTATAAGCGCGATCATTGAAAGCGTACTCGTTATCGCGGAGATTAAGCACCTCGATCGCAAAAACCGTGACCCCGCTGCCGTTGTCGAAACGCATGTAATCCATGCCCACATAACCATCCTGCGGCGTGTACGTAGGCACATCCGAAGCAGGATCATAAGACCCGTGCTGGGGAGGCGTGAGCAGCGTATATTCGGTAGGAGACAAAATAAACTGCGGCTCATTCTTGCGCGTGAATACCCGGACAGTATCCTCCGCAGGCTGCGCATTGCCGACCACCGTGATACTGAGCGTACCCTCGTCACAGTCCCCGAGGTTGTTGCACACCACGTAGCCGAGGTGCGTAAGACCGGAAAAACCCGGTGCCGGCGTAAAGGTAACAGTACCGTTGGAAGCATTGGAAGCAGCCGCACCGTTGTTGACGATCGGGATGACCGCCAGATTTTTGACGCCATTGCTGCTAAAATCATTATCGAGTACATTGACCGTTACCGGCTGACCGGCGGTCGTAGTAGCATAATCGTGATAAGCCTTTACGTTGGCCTGCTGCACCTCGATGAAGAGCGTGAGCAGCGTCCACTGCGTAGCCGGATTCTGCACCCAGCGAACGATACGGATGGTATCGAAGCCAACGAAATCAGGATTGGGTACATAAGTCAACTCGCGGTTGTAGTTGGCGAGGTTAATCCAGGCAGCCGTCCCATTGACCGGCTGGCGGTTCCAGTTGGGGTGATTGGGCTTGGACTGGAACTGGTAGATAAGCGGCGTGTTTTCATAGGTCTGTAACCAAACCTGCTGCGCCCACTGCCGATAAGGCAAGCAGAGGAGCAACAAAAAGGCTACAAGTCTGACTGGTGTGCAATTCATGGAAACTTCGTTTTTGGTTCCGACCGAGCCCGCAGGCAGATCGGTTTTTTGTCATTGCTTTCGAGACGCTAAAATAGGTCAATTAAATGAAACCTGACTTATCTTTGTTCATGTTTTTTTAAAATATGTAAAAAAAACTAAATTCATATTCCCGACGAAGCCAAACCCGCCTGTACGATCAGGGGGTATTGTACAAAACAAACAGCGGTTGGCGGGCAGCGGGCTGGATTTTTCTGTTGGGCGGCCGGCAATCCGGCGGGAGAAAATTCCAGCAGCCTGTGGCTGTGCGGCTTAGGTTGGGTTGCCGAATGCGTTTGCTAAGTGTTGCCAAAAAATGCGGAAGACAAAATTATACAAGGGTCTTGCGGCCATGGACCGCTCGGAATGGCGGCGGCTTCGCAAGCTGATCGCCTCGCCCTTTTTCAATCGCAGTGAGGAGATCCTGCAGTTGCTGGATGTGCTGCTGCGCGATATAGAAGCGGGCAACAACGACGACAACTGGGACAAAGAGTCGCTGTGGGGACAGCTGAATCCTGGTCGCCCTTACGACGACGCCCGTTTCCGCAAGTATGTATCGGATCTCTATAAGCTTGTCGAAGAATACTTTATACAGCAATCGCTGGACCGATACCCCAACCTGCGGCTCAACCTGCTGGCAGAGCACATCACCCAGTCGAAACTGGAGCCCCTGCGGCAGGCCGTACACCAGCAGCTTTTACGGGAGCTCGAAAACAACCCGCTGCGCAACGGCGCTTACTATTTTGATCGCTATCGGTCGGAGAAGACCATCTACTACCTGCTCGACCTCGAAAACCGGCGCAGCGACCGCGCCAACATCGAGGAAATGTCGAACCACCTCGACGATTTTTACCTGATTGAAAAGCTGCGCTTTTTAATCCTCGTATACAGCCGAAAGCTGCTCAAAACGTTTGACTATCAGCTGGAAATTGGCGAAAACATCATCCCTTTTCTGGAGCAGAGCGGCAAACTAAGCAACCCCTCGATTGCCATTTTTTACAATATCTACCGCCTGTATGCTGCCCCCCAGGACGAGAGCCACTACTACGCCCTGGTGCAGCTGCTGGATCAGCACCAGCACCTGTTTACGCGGCAGGAAGCTATGGACGAGCTCTACACCTCGGCCATCAACTACTGCCTCGGCAAAGCCAATCAGGGCAACCAACAGTTTTTGCGGGAGTACTTCAACCTCATCGCCGGCCTGCTGAAAAACGGACTGCTCATAGAAAACAACCAGTTGTCGCCCTGGCACTTCCGCAACACGGTCGTCGCCGGCCTCCGCCTCGGAGAGTACAGCTGGGTCGAACATTTTATCAACGACTACCAGCAGTACCTGCCCGATTCTTTCCGCGCCAACGCCCTCTCCTACAACCTGGCACAGCTTTATTTTTACCAGAAACGCTACGATCAGGTCATTCAACAGCTGCGCAATGTAGAATACGAGGACATTTCTTACAACCTCAATTCCAAGGTCTTGCTCATCCAGACGTATTTCGAGACCGATGAAGACGAGGCGCTTTTTTCGCTGCTCGACTCCTTCAACACTTTCCTCCGCCGCCGCAAGGATATCGCTACCAACCGCAAGCTGCTCTACAAGAATTTCATCAACCTGACGCGCAAGATTACCAAGCTAATGCCCGGCGATGCCAAAGCAGCGCAGGCGCTGCTGGCAGAGATTGACTCGCTCAAGGATAAGTCTATCAACCTCGCCTGGCTGAAGGAAAAGGTGGATACGGTGGGCACTCGCTAAGCGCAGCGGCCTGCTTTTGGGCTGCCGCTAAAAGCTGTGCAACCCCCAGGGGCAACCCATGCTGCCAAGTTTATGCCTGCATCTTTTTGGGCTGCCGCAAAAAGCTGTGCAGCCCCCAGGGGCTTGCGGCAGCTTTTTTTACAAGCCCCACCAGCAGCGGCAGAAAAATAAAAAGATCCCATACAGGGCCGACAGCGAACCATTTTGGCCTGTCAACGTTTTAATCAGTCGATTTACGAATACAACAAATATACCCATGAAGCCAAGTACAACCTTAGGCGAACTGAAAGCCAGCGGTTACCGCCCGCGGTCGGTCAAACAGGAGCTGCGCGACAACCTGGTAGCGCGACTCAAAGCTGGCAACCACCGCTTTGAGGGCATCATTGGTTTTGACGACACCGTCATCCCGGACATCCAGCGCGCGCTGCTGTCGCGCCACAATATGCTGCTGCTCGGCCTGCGCGGGCAGGCCAAAACGCGGCTCGCGCGCAGCATTGTGCAGCTGCTCGACGAGTATGTGCCCGTGGTGGCGGGCAGCGAACTCAACGACGACCCGCTGCAGCCGCTCTCCCGCTTTGCCAAAGATCTCATTGCCGACATGGGGGACGATACGCCTGTGGAGTGGCTGCATCGCCATGAGCGCTATGTCGAGAAGCTGGCAACGCCGGATGTAAGCGTGGCTGACCTCATTGGTGATGTGGATCCGATCAAAGCGGCGGCGCTCAAGTTGCCCTACAGCGACGAACGGGTGATTCACTTTGGTCTCATCCCCCGCTCCCACCGGTCTATCTTTGTCATCAACGAACTACCTGATCTGCAGGCGCGTATACAGGTTTCTCTTTTCAATATCCTGCAGGAGGGCGATATTCAGATCCGCGGCTTCAAGCTGCGGCTGCCGCTTGATATTCAGTTTGTGTTTACAGCCAATCCGGAGGACTATACCAACCGGGGGTCTATCATCACGCCTCTGAAAGATCGCATTGAAAGCCAGATCCTTACGCACTATCCCAAGAATATCGAGATTGCCCGCAAAATCACCTTGCAGGAAGCCCGGCTCAGTCCCGAGCAGCAAAGTCAGGTGCAGGTGCCGATGCTGCTGGAGGTGTTGCTGGAGAAGCTGGCTTTCACGGCCCGCGAGAGTGAACTGGTAGATGAAAAGAGCGGCGTATCTGCCCGCCTGACCATTTCGGGCTACGAAAACCTCGCCAGCACCGCCGAGCGGCGCATGCTGCTCAATGGCGAGTCGGCGACTGTTGCCCGCATCACTGACTTCTGGGGTGTGGTGCCTTCCATCACGGGCAAGGTGGAGCTGGTCTATGAGGGTGAGCAGGAAGGCCCTTATGAGGTGGCTATGACCTTGCTGGGCGAGGCCGTCAAGGAGCTGTTCCTCGAGTTTTTCCCCAATCCGGAGCGGCCCGACAAGCAGCAGGAGCGAGACCCTTACGGGCCGCTGCGGGCTTTCTTTGGCGCCGGCAAGACGGTGGAGCTTCTCAACGACTGTGCCGACCAGCTCTACCGCGAGCAACTGGACGGGGTGCCCGGCCTTCGCCGACTGGCAGCCTCGGTGGTCGGGGAGCAGCATACAGAGCTGTATGCCTACATGGAGCTCGCCCTCCACGGTCTGTGCGAGTGCAATGTGCTCAATAAAGAAGTGCTGGAGGGAAAGATGTATTTCCGCGACCTGCTCGCAGAAATGATGGACGATGACTTCGACTTCGACGACGACGATGATGATGATGATGAGTAGCCCGGCTACTTTTGGGCGGCCTCAGCCGCAAAAACTGCTCATTTTGGGCGGCCTCAGCCGCAAAAAACTGCTCATTTTGAGCGGCCTCAGCCGTAAAAACTGCTCATTTTGAGCGGCCTCAGCCGCAAAAACTGCTCATTTTGAGCGGCCTCAGCCGCAAAAACTGC
>CAZYAO010000051.1:0-4262 GCA_964645715.1 uncultured Saprospiraceae bacterium | reverse complement strand
TGCTCATTTTGAGCGGCCTCAGCCGCAAAAACTGCTCATTTTGGGCGGCTAAGGCCGCCCAAAATGATCTTCGTTTTTGGGCGGCGCCAGCCGCCCAAAAACCCTCCCCTACTTTCCTCAGCGCCAGCGCAACACCTGCACCGCCACCCCCCGCCCGCTGGGCTCCAGCAATCGATTAAGACTATCACAAGCGCGCAGCGCCTCCCCCTGGTCCGTATACAGCCTGTCTACACACAGCAGAAACCCCGGCGGAAGCCCCGCCGGCAGGCAGGGCGTAGCCACCGCAAAGGCAGGCAACCCATAGGCCGTATAGAAAAGCAGCGCCGCCCGCAGGTCGCCCATACGGGGCGCCAGGCTGCCGGGCAGACTGTCGCGCAGTAAATACCCCTCCGCCGGCAGTAGTCCCGTACTGTCGGCGGCCTGCAGGCCGCTACAGTCGGCAAAAGCCTCCGGCACCGTGCCCGGCGACATTTTCCAGATCATCAGCGGCTGTACCACTGCCACGAAAGGATCCAGCAGCGTGTCAGCCGCCAGCGGATGGTAGCGGAAAAGCTGCTCATTGCGCCAGGCCGGCGGCAACTGTCCGAAGGGCGCCACCGGCGTATCGGCCAGCTCCTCGGGCGGTAGCGGCCGATTGCTGCGCGCCACAGCTGCCAGCGACCGCCGCTGCCATGCTTCCGGCAGGTAGCGAAACGGCAGCGCCGCCCACTCCTGGTGCGCCGCCACCCCAGCGCCGGCGAGTCCCAGCAATACGAAAAGCAACTGCCGGTGGTACGCAAAGCGAGGCAGCAACCGCAGCGCCGGCAGGCGGTCGGCCGACCAGGCGCGGGCAACTTTTTCCACCTGCTTCCACTGCCGCTGCCCTCGACGCACCAACGCCCAGCCTTGCAGCCGGCTATACAGCCCGCCCAAAGGGCGGCTGTTGGCAAAAGGCACCAGCTTGCGGCCCCGCAGCAGCGGCTGCAGCGATGGCGCACACACAAGCTGGTTACGCTCGCCCTCGGCAACCACCACCAGCCCAAAACCGTAGCGGATGCACTGCCTTTTTAGCTCGGTAAAATAAAAAGCCTCATAAGGCGCAAAAACGTCTTCACTGATGGCAATCCACTGAGCATTAGCACTGTATACCTTAAATTGCTCGATGGCCGGTATCCAGCGGTAGCGCGCCTGCCGCGCCAGCAGCAGCAGGATGGGCAGACTGAGCGCCACGTACATGGCCGCAAGCCCGCCAACGGCCGGCCACAGGCCAAACAACAGTACCGGAAAGTAGCCCTGGCTGTGCAGCCCCAGCCACAGGGCAGCACCGACGATGAGCGAGGCAGCAGCCCCCTCCCAGGCCAGCAGCCCGCGGCGCAGCTGATAGCTCACCTCCTCCCGTTCGGCAAAGGTCGTCGCGTCAAATGCCACGAAAAACGGCTGCTCCTGCAAGTCGAAAAAACTGATGAAGCCGTCGGCCTGCAACCCCTCAGCGCTGCTGATGTCCTCGCCGGCCACCAAAGGGTGCCGGGGCGAGCGCGGCCAAAAGCGATAGTAGTGCTTGAGAAAATGCAGCATGTGTGTGCGGAGCTCGGCCGTGGTCAGCGGCCGCCCCATCAGGCTGTTGTCATCCGCTGCCATAGGGTAATCACTTGTCGGGCAGCTGCCACGTCGTGGACGCGCAGCAACTGTGCCCCCTTCTCAAGGGCTGCCCAGTGCAAAACAGAAGTGCCGGTGAGTGCTTCTTCGGGCGATACACCCAATACTTTGTATACCATCGACTTGCGTGACAATCCTACCAGCAGGGGCGCCTCCAGGATGTGAAAAATTTCCAGCTGCCGCAGCAGCTCGTAGTTCTGGCCGATGGTCTTGCCAAAGCCAAAACCCGGGTCGATGATGATGTCTTTGATGCCCAGCGCCCGCAGCCTGGCAAGTTCTGCCGCCAGAAAGTCCAGTACCTCCAGCGATACCTGCCCGTACTGCGCCTGCTGCTGCATGGTCTCGGGTCGCCCTTTCATGTGCATGAGCACGTAGGGAACCGACAACTCCGCTACCGTAGCGTACATGTCGGCATCGAGCGCGCCGGCAGAAATGTCGTTGATGATGGAGGCCCCCGCAGCGACTGCCTCGCGGGCAACAGCCGCCCGCAGGGTGTCGACCGACAACAGGGCGTCGGGAAAGTGGCGGTGGATGGTCTCGATGGCCGGTATCACCCGGTCGAGCTCCTCCTGCAGGCCAATAACTGCTGCCCCCGGGCGCGAAGACATGCCGCCAATGTCGAGTATGTCGGCACCTTCCTGCAGCATTTGTTCGCTGCGCGCCAGCCATGCCGAAGCCGAAGCCGTCCGACTGCCCGCATAGAAGGAGTCCGGCGTTATGTTCAGAATCCCCATAATGCGCGGCTGCCCGAAGGTCAGCAGGCGGCCTTTACAATTGATGCTCAGATGATGATTGCCTGTGTGCTGCATGCGCTTGCTTTGGTTGGGCAGGCTACCGAATGCGTTTTTGGGCGGCTGAAGCCGCCCAAAAGTACGGTAAGACCCGCCGCTAAGATACACCCTTTGCGCAAGTGTTGCAAGTTGCCTGCAGCTGCCCCCGGGCAGGTGGAAAATACCGGCGTTATTTTGAAATAGTCTAAATAAACTTATCTTTGTGCAGCAAAACAGCCAAGCCATCGAATATGGAGGAAAAAGGAATCCGGACGGTCATCATTGCAGAGCCTTACCTGCCTGCCCGCAGGGGCATGCGCCAGCTGCTGGCAGCCCTGCCGATGGAACTGCAACTGCTGGAGGCTGGCGATGCGGATGAGCTGCAGCGGCAGCTGCAGCAGCAAAGGGTATCGCTGGCGATTATGGACTACGTGCCGGCGGGTGCGTTTGGCCATGAAAGTCTCCGGCTGCTGCGGGAGCAGCATCCGGCTACGGCGGTGTTGCTGATAGGCGCTACCGATGATGCCGACCACCTGCAGCGGGCGCTGGCGCGGGGCGTAGAAGGCTTTCTGACGCGCAGTTGCGATGAGGAAGAAATCGGCGATGCTGTGCGGGCACTGCTGAAAGGAGAAAAATTTTACTGTACCCGCATAGTCGATTTTTTGCTGGAAAAAACCTTTTCGGCCGGCGGCCGGCCTGCGGCAGCGGAGGTGACAGATTCGCCGGGACTCAGCCGGCGAGAAATTGATATCATCCGACTTACTGTATCTGGTTATCAGGCAAAAGAGATTGCCGCTATGCTGCACCTGAGTGTGCACACAGTCTATACCCACCGAAAGAATATACGAAAAAAATTGCAGATCAACACCACTACCGGCCTCACTACTTTTGCCATCGACAACGGGCTGGTCGAAAATAACAGGCAAAAAATATAATTAATATGTAACATTTGCGTTCTATGTAGGTTTTTGTTGTAAATTAGTGGTACCAAAAACATTTACCAGCTATGAAGATGACTTACTTACTCCGCCTGTTAATGGTTGTGGGAACTGTGCTGCCGCTCGGAGCACAATTGCAGGCTGAGCGGATTTTCCTTTCTTTTGACCAGACGTGCATCGACCGCATGCAGTATACGCTGGTTTCCGCCGGAAAAACTTCGCCCTATTTTGTATATCACATCAATATCCGCCCGGGCGAAAAGATTGCCTTGTCGGTAGGATATGAGGATGACAACCGCGGCGAGCAGCTAAACCCGGCAGATTTGCTGAGTTGCGCCAACGCAACTTTTGACGAGCAATTTGTCAATCGCATTAATACAGGCGCCGACGAGGTTTTCATCGCCACGCGCCGCAGCAATGGCAGCTACCGGGTGTCGCCGGTCTATGCTGCCAGTCACTACAAGAAAAACGGCTCGGTCGTCAGCTATGCCTACAGTCTGTACCGCTTCCAGTTTGACATGCGTACGCTGAATCCGGGCGCGCTCGTCAATTGGGGCAATCAGCCGGGCACCAATGTGTACTTCGAGGAGGTACGCGATCATGGCTGCAGTAAGGTCTATGTGTTGTCACAGCTGGCACAGCAGGGTGATATCCCCTATATGCGCATTGTTTTCATCCCGGAAATTGGTGTTGTGGAGGAGAGTGCCGGACAGAATCCGACCGATGCCAGCAACACCCGTCTTTCGCTCAAGCAGGTGGGCAATCAGCAGGCTGCTCAGTTTCTGACGGCCAACTGTGGCAAGGAACCCGGCGGGCATGCGCCTGCCATCACAGACCTCACACAGCCGGCACCAAGCTACGACTCTTATCCACCGGCTGGTTGGCAACAGTCCCCGGCACTCAACTCCGGACAGGAGCT
>CAZYAO010000050.1:7784-24566 GCA_964645715.1 uncultured Saprospiraceae bacterium | reverse complement strand
ATCCAGTAAATTTCGCAATTGTCAAGTCGGGAAAAGAATCGGGCGATGGCCGTATTGTCCATGAGGCGATCGTCCATAGCAAGCAGCACCCTTACAGGTAGCTGGCGGCGGCGGAGTCGGGTCTTCGAGATAGGAAAAGCTGCCAGTGACAGCCAGGTATTGAGAAGCATCTGCCGTTGTTTGTCATTGCGCCAGTGGTATTGCAGGATACGGCGAGCCTCGGAATTGAGCCAGCGCTTGGGCAATAGTTGCAAAAGGCGTGTAGGCAAATGATGCCAGCGATTGGTCAGCTGTACGATGTGTGGCCGAAGCTTTTGCGGCCAATGATCAGCCAGGCGTGAGGGTGCCCCGGATATGCCGTCGGGAGCCAGCAAAAACAGCGTATCCAGCGGGATCGTTGAAAGGAGAGCCGTTGATAATGCCAGGCGAGCTCCTAGGCTGTGCCCTATCAGACACAAGGAAGCAGCACCGCTGTGTTGCAGGACAAATTGGGCGATCGCTTCAATATCTGCAGGCAGGTAACTTTGGCCTGCCCATTGTGTCTGGCCATGAAAGGGTAAATCTGGTGCATAGAGGGTGTAGTGTGCCTGCAGGAGCGGCGCCAGCAGCGCGAAAGACAAACCGTTATTGGCAAACCCATGCAAGGCCAACAGCGGTTTTTTGCCACCCGGCCAGTAATGAAGGCGAATGCTACCGTTGGTTAGCCTGACATCGAGCGTCTGCAGCATGGACATAGAATAAGTTCATGGATAAGAAACCTCAATCACGTGTTTTCTTAATGCGGTCGAGATCCCGCTTCCCTTCCCTTTCCTTAATGGTCGTACGCTTATCATGCGTTTTCTTGCCTTGCGCGAGTGCAATCTCCAGTTTGGCAAATCCCCGGTCATTGAGATAGAGTCGGTAAGGCACAATGGTAAACCCTCGTTCCTTAATCTTTTTTTCCAGCTTGCGCAGCTCTGCCTTGCGGAGCAGGAGTTTGCGTACGCGGCGGGTTTCGTGGTTGAACTGATTCCCCCAGTCGTACTCAGCGATGTAGAGATTTTTCACAAAAAGCTCTCCTTTTTTGAAAAAGCAATACGCATCGCGCAGGTCGGCGCTGCCGCGCCGGATACTTTTGATTTCCGTGCCAGTAAGCTCAATCCCTGCTTCGAACTGATCCATGAAAAAGAACTCGAACGAAGCCCGGCGATTGATAATATTTATCTTATTAGGCTTTTTATCTGTGGTTGCCATGACTGCAGTATTTGGGTAGAAACAAAGGTGAACGTAAAACGGCGCGGTGCGTTTGAAAGTTCCATCCCAGGAAAATTACTCGTCCCGGGAATAACCGAAGGTTGTGTGGGAACACTGTTTGGCGGCCGCCGCCAAACAGTGTTCTAAATGGATGCTTTTTTCAAAAAGGTAAAAAAAACAAACACTGGCCAAAAGTACGTAAGGGCTGCGACAATCAGCCTTTACTCATCAGGATTTCCATTGGCTGCAGCGGGCCTTAACGGCCCTTTACTGCCGCTATTGCTACCCGGCTTGAGGTATTCGTGCAAAAAATTAGTCATCTTGGTGTACAAGTGCAGGCGGGCGTTGCCGCCGCCTATGCCGTGGTTGCGGTTGGGGTAAAAATAAGTATCAAACTGCTTGTTGGCGGCAATGAGGGCATTGGCCATTTCGGCAGTGTGCTGGAAGTGAACATTGTCATCGCCCATACCATGTATGAGCAGGTAGTTGCCGGTTAGTTGCTGGGCAAAATTGACAGGCGAATTATCTTCATAGCCTTTCTCATTTTCGGCAGCCGTGCGCATATATCGCTCAGTATAGATGGAATCATACCACTTCCAGTTGGTAACAGGGGCAACGGCAATGGCTGCCTTAAATACCTGACTACCCTTCAACAGACAGAGGCTCGACATATAGCCGCCATAGCTCCATCCGAAGATACCTATGCGGGCAGGATCTACAAACGGCTGTTTGGCCAGGTATTGGGCTGCTTCAATTTGGTCCAGCGTTTCGTAGTGCCCAAGTTGGAGGTAAGTCATTTTTTTAAAATCCTCCCCCCTCCCGCCAGTGCCGCGATTGTCGACACAAGCTACAACAAACCCCTGCTGCACCAGCATTTGGAACCACCAGTAGTTTTGGCCTTTCCAGTTGTCAGTCACCTGTTGACTGCCGGGTCCCCCGTAGACAAACATAAGCACGGGATAGCGAGTAGTTGGGTTAACTCGCGCAGGTTTCATTATGAAGCCGTTGAGCTGCACCTGTTCTGAAGTAGTAAAATTGAAAAATTCAACTGGTGCAACCTTTACCGTATCCTGTTTGGCCTGGAGCGCTGCGTTATCTTCAATAAGGCGAACACGCTTGCTGTTGCGGTCAAATACGGTATAGGTAGGTGGTGTATTAATATTGGAGTAGTTGAGTACAAAGTAATCGAAAGTAGCGCTGAACTGAGCACTGTTCCAGCCTTCTTCCGTACTGAGTGTGCGCTCCTTCCCCTTACCCATGAGTGGCTGCGCATAAATCTCGCGCTGGCTGGCAGCTACTTTGGCTGCCTGGTAGAAGACGAGATCATTGGCCTCATCGTATCCGTAGAATTCGCTGACCTCCCAGTTTCCCTGCGTTAGGGGCTTAACCAGCCGGCCGTTCATGTCGTACATATAGAGATGATTCCACCCGCTTTGCTCGCTGCTCCAGATGAAATGCTTGCCATCGCGCAGGAAAGTGAGGTTATCATGTATGTCGATGTAGTATTTGTTTTCTTCACGCAGCAGGGTGCGCGAAGCTGCTGTAGTAGCATCCGTAAGCAGGAGCTCCAGCAGGTTCTGGTGGCGGTTCATGCGAAAAATGCAAAGCGTAGCCTGCTGGCGTGTCCATTTGATGCGCGGAATATACTCCCAGTCGCCTGTATCAGCTTTGACAGTCTGGTTGGTAGCAAGTGTGTAAATGTGGACGCTTACTTTGCTATTGGATGCCCCGACTTTGGGATATTTGAAAGTTACATTTTCGGGATAGAGGTTATTGTAGTAGTTGGTCATGGTAAATTCGGGAACCTCTCGCTCATCGAACCGATAGAAAGCAATATACTCCCCATCGGGTGACCAGTAGAATCCGCGATCGAAGCTAAATTCTTCTTCATAGACCCAATCAGTAGCACCATTGATAATGGCATTTTCGAGTCCATCACTCGTAATCTGGCGTATTTGACCAGTAGTCAGATCTTTGTAGTACAAGTTGTTTTCAAAGACAAAAGCCACCTTGTTACCCTGTGGATTGAGGCTGGCGAGTCTGTGTTTGCCGCGCTCGAAGACGGGGGTGATGGTTTTTTCCTCGCGGTTATAGATCCAGTAGAAAGCCTTACTAGAATGCCTATAGATAGGTTCTTCATCGGTAGCGATGAGGATGTTCTGTTCGTCATCGCTGAATGAATAGCTGCTGATGGTACCCGGGAAGCCGCCTGTTTGGGCAAGCGTCGTAGCATCAAGCAGGGTAGCAGTTTTCTGACCGGTGAGCAGGTTGTATTGTTCGATTTTATTTCGCTCAAGGCGGGTATAATGCTTACCATCGCTGAGGAAATTAAAACCGGGCACCGAGCGCGCTGCATAGGTATAGTTGCGCCAGATATCCTCCAGGGTGATGGTTGAAGATTGGGAGCACAAGCTGCCAACGCTTATGCTTAGCAGTAGGAGCAGAAGAGTAGTGCGCATGGCATTCTGAATTTAGATTGTGACGTGGTGGCAGAATACAGCCTGCATATCAAGCAGCCAAAGATAGTAATTTTCCGTAAAAAGCAGCTTAGGATGCAGCAACCGGATGCGGCTGTCAGCTCTTCACCAGCGAAGCATAGTCGAGAAAATAGATGAGTTTGACTGACAGGTTGTTGTCCTGAGGCTCACCATTGAACAAGCGATTGAGGTTGCCCAGATAGGAAGGTGCGAGTACTTCGGAAAAACTGAAGATGCTATTTTTCCACACGACAATCAGGTCACTACCGGGAGCGAAGCGCCAGCGATAGATCAGGTCGATATTGAAGGCATCAAAATCGCGGTTATGGTTGCCGCTGTAGGTGCTGTTTTCCAGTCGGCCATCCAGCAGGAGGCGGTAGTATTGTCTGTAATCGAGGGTAGTCCAATAGTGGCGGAGTCGAAAATTGAGCACCATGTTGGCGTTGAAAGCATAGTTGGCTCTTATGCCAGTCTCAATGATGTGTAGTGCACGCGTACCAAAGATGACATCACGGCGCAGGCTGGGCTCACCCGTTGCTGGATCCGGAACTTCTGTATCTATTCTGTTTACATAACCAACGTCATTGTTTCCATAGAAGTAGGACATGGAAAGGCCGAAATTGAAGCGATCATTGAGCCGGAAACGGGGTTCGAGTGCGATAGAAGTGTGTGTCCGCGCGGGCTCGCGCCGAATGCTGTGATTGGCGCGCAGCGAAAGTTGCAGGCGCTTACGGCTGTCTGTATTGAGGGAACCTCCCGTACCAAAATTGCCTGGATTGCGCCAGTAGCGCCCGGGTTCACGCGGCTCAAAGAAATCAAAACTTGCGGAAGGCTGTATTTCTGTCCACACATTGAACCGCCAGAAAGAACGGGTCTCAGCCCACACCCAGTTTTCAAATTTCCAGTCGGTAAAACGGCTTGGATGATACAAGCGGTTATAGTTGGCATAGGCGCCGGCGCCCCGGGCATTCAGGAGGGGTGTAGGCGTGTAGTTATTATACTCTACATAACTACTGGCGACGCGCGAATTGTTATTGTAGAGGAAACCCAGATCATTGGGATCATAGGTGTGACTCTCTTCGAGATACGAAATAGCCCCTTGCCAGTTGCCACTGGTCTTGCGGGCGCTTATGCTGGCGGTATGTCCCAGATTGGCCTGTCCCGGCTCATAGAGCTGGCTCAGGGCTACAAACCCCTTGAGCGCATAGTTGTTGGCTTTATCGCGCAGGTTGAAGTCAATGCCAGTGACATTGGCATCGTAAGCATCGCCTTCCCGCAGAACGGTCGTATTGATGAGCGTGGCATAGGAATTGTTGGGAAGATTCTGGTCGACTACTAGCACATTGAAGTTGGTGAATGGATCCGTGAGCACACGTCTCTCTTCCCCTGACTCTGTCTGTATGCGTGCATAGGCACGGCCGGAGGTGGCATTAAAAAAACCAAGGCCCGTACCTTTGGCAGTACGGCCCGAAATTTTGGTAGCGTTGTAAAGCTGTGCGGATCTGGGGTTGGACAGCAGGCGTTCTCCCTCACCGAGCTGTGCAGCCACTTCTCCGCCATACAATGTATTGCCGCCAATACGACGGGAGTAAAACAGGTTACCTTTGTTAAAAAGTTCGGTACCTTCTGTGAAAAAGGCTCGATTTTCATTAAAGCGAACCTCAAAAGGAGACAGGTTTAGTACCTGATTATCTGTTTGGGCTTCCCCAAAATCCGGGATGAGGGTCATGTCCAGGGTGAAAGCGTCGCTGAGTCCCATTTTTACATCCATACCACCCGTGATACTGCTGCCGTAGGCATTCTTGGGAGTACCGGAGGGCTCCCGATGATGAGTGGCGTAAGCAGCCACATAGGGTGTTGCCTGTAAGCGCACCGGAGGCCGTATATTTTGTATACCCATCAGGTAGCCACTCTGGTTGAGTGTTCCGGCCTGCAGCGGGTTAATTTCGTTCCAAAAACTTTCCTCGCGGTTGCGGGCCACAAAGCGGCCAAAGTTGATGTGCCAATACTGAATTTCTTCGGCAGGGAAGCGCAGCGCAGCATAGGGAATCCGAATTTCTACCGACCAGCCTTCGGGGGTTTTGACAGCCTTGTTGTCCCAGACGGCATCCCAGGCGGGATCATCATCGAAGATAGAAAACTTGACGTCCATCTGCAGGTCTGCCGGCGTTACGATGAATCCGAGGCCATTGATACCGTCCCGAAAGGCATCGATGACTACGCCAAACCAGTCAGTATTGCCCAGAACATCGCGTTGTGAGATTTCCTGCATGATGCTGTCGGGGCGGGTATCATATAGCATGGCACCTACGTAGAGCCCCGTATTGTCGTATAAAACACGCACTTCTGTTCGTTGGGCGGGTTTTTCACCCGGCCGGGGCTGTTTTAGGACAAAATCGGAAGCGACGGCTGCCGACTGCCAGGCAGCTTCGTTGAGTAGGCCGTCTAGTTTGATATCGGCTTCGATTCGCGAGGCGGTAAGAGATTTTTTACCTTCCGTAGGCATGGGAGCTTGCGCCATAGCTGCTGCGTAGAGCAATAAGCATATCGACGCCAGTGCGAATCGACAATAGGTATATGTCCGTGTTTTCATCAACTTCCTCTCGTTGTGTCGCAAAAATAGGCGATTGGGGCAGAGCTTGCCCGTGAATGCAATCAAATTGGATGATAAAGCAGTAAGTTCTGTTTTAGGATGACAGGGTGTTACGGGTGCCTGTATCGCATATATGCAGAGACGAGATGGTTACACATTGGGTGCATCCATGTGTAACGGGGGACAAAGGTATAAAAAAACAGCATCCTTTCAGGCGGTATGTACCACTTAAAAGGATGCGGAATCAGGTTTAATGGAAGAATTTTTTACAGCGTTCCCCGCAGCATTTGTTCGCGTTCGATGGCTTCAAATAAAGCCTTGAAATTTCCTTTGCCAAAGGAAGTTGCCCCTTTGCGTTGGATAATCTCAAAGAACATGGTCGGGCGAGGTTCTACTGGCTTGGTAAAAATCTGCAGTAGATAGCCCTCATCATCGCGATCGATGAGTATACCCAGCTCCCGCAGTGCTGCGAGATCTTCGTCGATATGTCCGACGCGGTCAAGGACAGAATCGTAGTAGGTGCCAGGCACCCGCAAAAATTCCACTCCCCGGCTGCGCAATGCGTTTACCGTTTCGAGGATGTTGTCGGTCGCAACAGCGACATGCTGCACACCTGCACCCTCATAAAAATCCAGGTACTCTTCGACCTGCGATTTTTTGAGGCCGCTGGCCGGTTCGTTGATGGGGAATTTAATACGGCCATTGCCACTACTCATCACTTTACTCATGAGTGCCGTGTATTCAGTAGAAATATCCTTGTCGTCGAATGATATAATCTGCGCGAAGCCCATCACATCGCGATAGAAATTGACCCACTGGTTCATTTGACCGAGCTCAACATTGCCTACCATGTGGTCAATAAAGCGGAGGCCGGTTTCGGCCGGCTGGTAGTCGCTGGTCCAGGACTTGTATCCGGGCAGAAACACACCGTGGTAATCCTTTCTTTCGACAAAAATATGAACAGTATCCCCATACGTATGGATACCGGCCCGCACCACCCTGCCGTGTTCATCTTCTTCTACACTAGGCTCCATGTACGCGCGAGCACCGCGGCTGGTAGTCGCTTCAAAAGCAGCGCGCGCGTCATCGACCCAGAGTGCGATTACCTTGACACCATCACCGTGCTTGTCGATATGGCGTCCCATTTCCGTGCCGCTCAGAAGCGGAGAGCTTAGTACGAGGCGTATTTTGTCCTGCACCAGGACATAAGACTCCCGGTCTTTGAGCCCCGTTTCGAGTCCGGCATAGGCGAGCGACTGAAAACCAAAGGCTGTTTTGTAGTAGTGGGCAGCCTGTTTGGCATTGCCGACATACAATTCCACATAGTCGGTACCATTGATGGGCAGGAAGTCCTCCGCATCTTTGAAGAGCTTAGGTAATTGTTCTGCTTTGCTTGCTGTGAGCATATCGCCTATTAAATTTGTGTAGCCTGCAATTACAGGTTACGGTGGTTGAAAAAGTATGATGATACGGAGAAAGACAAGAAAAGCTGTCTACTCCATCCATGACTGGTAGTACTTGCCATCGTCGATGCGCAGGGCATTTTCGGTGACCATCAGCGGCTTGAAAGTATCGATCATGACTGCTAGTTCTTCCGTCTCTTTTTTGCCAATACTACGCTCATACGCACCGGGAGCAGGCCCGTGCGGAATGCCGGCGGGGTGGAGTGTGATATGCCCCTGTTCAATATTGTTGCGACTCATGAAGTCCCCGTCAACATAGTAAAGCACTTCATCAGAGTCGATGTTGGAATGGTTGTAGGGTGCGGGGATGGCCCTTGGGTGGTAATCGTACAGGCGCGGGCAGAAGGAGCAGACAACAAACGTCGTTGTTTCAAACGTCTGGTGTACTGGTGGTGGCTGGTGCACCCTGCCCGTGATGGGCTCGAAGTTATGTATAGAAAAGCCATAGGGAAAATTGTAGCCATCCCAGCCTACGACATCGAAAGGATGGGTTGTATACACCAGCTCGTGCAGCTGTCCCTGCTTTTTAATTTTCATCAAAAACTCACCCTTCTCATCGTGGGTCTCCAGGTCTTGCGGCAGCTTATAGTCGCGCTCGCAAAACGGCGAGTGTTCCAGCAGCTGCCCGAACCAGTTGCGGTAGCGCTTGGGCGTATAAAGCGGCTGTTGAGACTCGACATAGAGGAGGCGATTGTCCTCGGTATCGAACTGTATCTGGTAGATCATCCCTCGAGGGATGAGCAGGTAATCACCATATTCGAAAGGGATATTCCCCAAGAAAGTGCGGAGCACACCCGACCCACGATGCACAAAAAGGAGCTCATCGGCGTCAGCATTTTTATAAAAATACCCCTCCAGCGACTTACGTGGCGCCGCCAGGCCCACGAGCACGTCGCTGTTGACCAGCATAGGCTCGCGGCTTTCAAGAAAATCATCCTGTGGCGCCACTGCAAAGCCCTTGAGCAGACGTGCATGCATATTGTACTGCACGGCGATCTTGGGCGTGACATCTTTTGACCCCAGAATATCCTTCACCATGGTAGGGCGGTGCACGTGGTAGGAAAGTGTCGACATACCGTCGAAGCCTACCGTACCAAATAATTGCTCATAATACAGCCCGCCGCCCGGCTTGTCAAAAATGGTATGCCGTTTTTGCGGCAACTTACCCAGTCTGTGGTAGATAGGCATGACGAATGCAATTTAGTTGTTGTGGCAATAATTGCCTTGACAAATATATGGATAAAAAAAGTAGAGCTGCAGGATAAACTTGCGGGTGGCCGAAAAATTGCCCTGACGGGCTACATTTTCCGGCCACCCGGGCTGAAGCATTTATACGCCTGATACTAAGCGTACATAGCTTCGATCTCTGCAGCATATTTGTCCATGATAACCCGTCGTTTGAGTTTCATGGTAGGTGTGAGTTCAGACTCAGAGCCATCGGCTTTGACGGCTTCCCAGGTAGAGGGTACGAGGGTAAACTTCTTCACCTGATCGATCTGGCTGAATTCGGGATTGATTTTGTCAAAAATGTGCTGGTAACGGCTGATGACCTCGGGATGCTGGATAGCAGCGGCCACACCTTCCCAATGGACACCGTGTGCGTTGCACCATTCGCGTAGTGCCTCTTCGGCAGGAACGACTAGTGCGGACACAAACTTGCGCTGATCGCCGACGACCATAATTTGTTCGATGAGAAATTCCTCTTTGAGGCGTGTTTCCAGCGGAGCGGGTGCGACATACTTGCCACCGGACGTCTTGAGAAGCTCCTTTTTGCGGTCGGTAATTTTGAGAAACTGCTGTCCGCCCGGGCCTTTTACCCAGGTGCCCACGTCACCGGTCCTGAACCAGCGCTTGCCGTCAATCTCTTCAATAACAGCGGCGGTAGCTTCCGGTTGCTGGTAGTAGCCCAGCATGACATTGGGACCGCTCGCCATGATTTCGCCCTCACCGGGGCGGTAGTCGCCCTGGGTATCGATTTTGATATCGACATTTCGCAGGACAAGGCCCACGCTTCCCATGACAGCTTTGCCTGGCTGGTAGTGATTGACCGTGAGTCCGGGGGAGGTCTCTGTAAGTCCGTAGGCTTCGCGTACAGGAATGCCGGCAGCGGAGAACACCCGCATCACCTTCACCGGGCAGGGAGCAGCTCCGGTGAGGATACCCTTGACCCGGCCGCCCAGCGCTTCGCGCCACTTACTGAATATGAGCTTGTCTGCCAGCCGCCATTTCAGTGCTGTGAAGCCGGAGAAAGACTTATCGTAGTCATAATCATCTGTAAGACCGAGCGCCCAGAAGAAGAGTGCCTTTTTGGCACCGGTAAGCTCCAGTCCTTTGTTGTAGATGCGTTCGTAGACCTTTTCGAGCAGGCGCGGAACGGAAGTAAAAAAATGTGGTCGTATGCTGCGCAGGTCGCCATGGTCCCCGCCCAGATTATCAGTGCCGGTGAAGCTGACACTGAGCCCTGCGTAGGTATAGGCATACATGGCTGCGCGCTCGAAGATGTGGCAGAGCGGCAGAAAGCTAAGGACAATTTCCCCTTGGCTCACCGGGATGAGCTCCTTGACCATGCGGACATTCTCGACGATGTTGTAGTGACTGAGCATGACCCCCTTGGGGTTGCCTGTGGTGCCACTGGTATAGATGAGGGTGGCGAGTTCGTCAGGCTGCACATCCGCCATGATGCGAGCCACTTCCTCCTGGCCTTCATCACTGAAAAGATCCTCCCAATAGGGGCGATCCGGCTGGCGGTCTATGGTAAAAATATCCAGCAGGCTGGGTGTTTCCTGCTGTGCCTTTTTGACCTTATCATACAGATCCCCCTTACCGGCAAAGCAGTACTTAACATTTGCATCGTTGAAAATGTAGGCGTACTCGCGGGCGCTGATTGTCGGATAGACCGGCACATTGATTGCACCAATTTGCAGTAGTGCCAGATCAATGATGGCCCACTCTGCCCTGTTTTCGTACACGACCAGGCCAATTTTATCCCCTGGCTTCACCCCTAGCTTCAGCAGTCCGCGGCTGAGCTTATTGGCTGTTTCGATCAGAGACTGCGTGCTGTAGTAGCGCCAAGCACCATCCTTTTTGCTGCCGAAGGCCTTTTCCTGGGGGTAATGCTCCAGCTGATAGTAGATAAAGTCAAATAATCGCTTTGGTTCCATGTTGTAGTTGGTTGAGTAGCAGAGAAGTCATAATTTAATGTGGAAAGATATGAAAACTGACAATTAAGTTTTTAATATTGTTCAAAAAAATGTACTTATTTGCGGTTTGTACCTTGTACCTGCTAATTGGTAATTATAGCACTGCAAGAGCAGACACCGACGGTGTTTGTTTGTTTGTACTAAGATTTTGTCGATGAACCTACCCTTTGCTACAGATGGAGATATTTTGACCGCTTTACGCGCTGATGACACACTGCTGGTCAATGCAGGGCTAAAGCACTTGTATTTGGATAAAAAATTGAGGATGGCTGTAAGAAAGCAAATCATCAGTCTTGGGGGTAGCGAGGATGAGGTGCAGGAAATTTTTCAACAGTCACTCATCATTTTTTTCAATGCAGTAACGGATAATCGCTATGAAGCAACAAGAAGTTCAATAGCAACTTTTATAGTAGGCATTGCGCGCAAGTGTTACCAAGGGATGCGTCGTTCCGGGCAGCGCCGTGACCTCGGTGCTGATGATTATCCGACGCAGACAGCGGCGGCCGATGAGGAGCTCGTTTTTGAGAGCAGGCTCGAGTTGCTCGACCGTGTGCTCTCGGTGTTGGGAGATAGGTGCAAACAATTATTGAAATTGAGGAGTTTTGGATATTCAATGGAAAAACTTGCCGGAATGGTAGGTTACAAAAATGCCAATGCGGCCAAGGTGGCCGTCCACAGCTGCCGGAAGAAGTTACTGGCTTTCCTTGCGACACGTCCCGACTTACTCGATGAACTAAACGATATATGAATCCTGTCTACGATTGGGATGACATCGATGATTATGTGCTGGGCAGCATGAGCGACACTGATCGGCAGCGCTTCGAGGAACTACTGGCAACCGATGTGGAGCTAGCGCGGCGTGTGGCCGCACGCAGGGCAGAGCCCCGGCTCAACCGCTTGTTGCGCAATGCGCAGCTATTGGAGCAGCTGCATGCCTGGGAGAGGGAATCGGCAAGGGCATCTTCTAAACGGCAGCGCGGATTTGGCAGCAAAGGTTGGTGGGGGGTAGTGGTATTACTGCTAATCGTTGTTATATTGTTAGTTGTTTTCAGGCCGGCGGGTCATGAAGGAGAGGAATCCCCCGGGCCATCGAATCCTCCGGCCTCTTCAAAGCAATCTCCGCCTGTGGTAAGCGGTGAATCGGCTGTGCAGGACGACCTGCAACAGCCGGATAAGAAACGTCCGAAGGACCGCTATGCCACCCTCCGCAAGGGCGTATTCATACCCGAAGACTTTTTGCCTATTCGGATGGGTACTGTTGAAGACAGCCAGCAGTCCGACTATCCAAGACAGGCGGCCAGCTTGTATGCCACTGGCAATTATGCGGAGGCGCTGGATCTGCTAATCCTTGCTGACAGCAGCTGCCAGCACGAATGTCTATACCTGAAAGGGTATACGCTCTACCAGTTGGAGCGCTACGAGGAGGCAGAGGCTGTATTCAGGTCTTTTCGCAATTACTCCTTCTCTGCCCGCAAGCTGGATGCACAGTGGTGTGAAGTGTTTTGTATGGTACAGCAGTTGCCTGGCGCGCGCCCACGCCTGCATTTATTGCTGGAGCAAATGTCTGCCGATGCGGAGCACCCGTACAGCGATCAGGCAGCCGTGTTGCTGAGCAAGCTGTCAGCGGTAGATTAGCGGACCGGCCGCATATCACCAGATGGCAGGAAAGACGCCCAGTAATAGGGGTAAGACAGGTGGACGGTAGCCTCCTGTAAAAAGCGCAGGCGGGCGAGCCGCAGCGCTTCGTCTTTGTCTTTGCCTTGCTGTAGTTCGCTGTACAGGTTGCGCATGAGGTAGGAAGTTGCCCTGTTGTCAATTTTCCAAAGGGAAGTAAACAGGCTGCCGGCGCCGGCATAGGTAAATGCTCGGGCCAAACTGATGATGCCTTCGCCACGCTGCAGTGGGCCACTGCCCGTCTCACAGGCAGAGAGGATGACCAAATCGGCAGAGAGAGGCAACTGGTAGATTTCCCGTAAGTAGAGGCGTTCGTTTTCCAGACTGTCCTTGCGGGGGGCAAATGCAAGAAAAGTGTCATCCTCCGAGTGATTATCGACGAGACCATGTGTGGCCAGATGAATGATCCGGTAGTTGCTGGCAATCTCCCGAAAATGCTCCTCCGTGGCTGCTTCTCCGGTGATTACATCTCCCTGCATATAGACAGCTGCACTCGCAATTTCTAGTCCCGAGTGCTGGAGCAATGGAAATGTTGCGGGCGGAAATTCACTGTCCTGATAAGCCAGGGCAAGCTGGCGGAGAGATTCGGAGAAAAAAGGTGCCAGTGCAATAAACTGTCTGGGGGCTACCGGTCGGAGTCGATGGTTGCGCAGCTCGCGCAGCAGGGTGGCAGAATAGGCATAGCTAAACTGGTAGTTGTACAGGAGGTAGGGGTAAGTTTTGAAATTATCCAGCGCTGCCGGATAGGAGGTGAGCAACACATCAAAGGGGATAAAGCCCAGCATGCCGTCGGGTATCAGGATCACCTTGGTCGGTAGTATACCGTTCACGGGTGCAATAAGCAACTCATACAGCTGGCAGGCAGCCGAGGCATATTGCCGGACTGCCTCCTCGCTGAGTTGCGAATAACCAGCCTCGAGCTGACCCGACAGTCCGAAGCGCAGCTGTTGCAGCTGCCGCCGGAGCAGGGCTGTGTCGAGTGTTTGTATATGTATCAGGCTGGTATCTTGTGTGAGGATAAACAGAAACAGACTGCTGTCCCCTACAAAATACGACAACACAGCCTGTCCGGCACCGAGCAGGCTGTCCCGGACAAAAGCAGCATCCACAATGGCTGCTGTAGGGTCGATAAGCCTGGCAAGCCGGGGATTACGTGCAAGAATACTTTTCCAATGGCTCCGGCGCTGTTCCTCAAAATCAAAGGCCAGCGACTGCCATCGCAACAACTGCGACTCGTCAGTTGGTGCGTTGGCCAACTGCGCATCACAAATTTTTTGCTGATAGTAGTTATAGGCGATGGTTACCTCACGTATGGAGTCCAACATCTCCTCCAAACCCGGCAGGCGGGATCTTAACAGACCGTCGAGCAGGCTGAGCGACTTATTTTTTTCAGACAATCGCCACATAGCAGCAAAATAATCGTCTCCTGCCCGGGTTAGACGACCGTAAACCTCCATCATTTCACTGTATAGCTGGCTAGCGGACAGTTGTTGGTAGCGTCGGTCATCCTGGTTGCGCTCTTCCAGCATAAGCTGTTCCTCCATTGCTTCCAGTGCGAGATAACTCTGCAGCGCTTCGCGCAGCCGGACGAGACTGTCAGCATCAGTGGCTAGTGCCCTGAGTGACCGGGCACGACACAGCTGCAGGCCCTTGTAGGGATTGCGAAATTCGAGCTGGAGGTAGAGCTGGTTTTCCTCGAAAAAACTAAGCCCCAACGTGGCCTCATCCAGCGCTTGCCGATACTGACCCAATGAAAAAAGTGCTTGCGCGCGGCGGTTGATGGGATAGGTATTGATGGGGTGCTCGGCAGTGTATACCGCCTGGTAGATTGCTTCCGCCTTTTGAAGTGCCTGCAGACATGGCTGGAGGCTGTCAAGCATCATAAGGTTATCTGCAAAATTTTCGTAATGCGTAGCTGTATTCGGATGGCTGGTGCCATAATGCGCAAGCACCAGTGGTTCTGTCATTCGGGCGATGCTGTCAGACG
The DNA here is from genome assembly GCA_964645715.1 of uncultured Saprospiraceae bacterium. GTDB lineage: Bacteria > Bacteroidota > Bacteroidia > Chitinophagales > Saprospiraceae > JAUMBM01. The sequence continues at coordinate 9,939 of CAZYAO010000050.1, read as the reverse complement.
CAGCGTATTGCCCTGTTCCGCTCAGGCTTACAACGCGGCCAAACAGCAATGAAAGCAGGAGATCGCGATTGTCTGGCGTCACCAAAGGTTCTGCTTTGTCATACCAGTCCAGTGCCTGTGTAAATTGGCCTCTGTTGTTGCAAATGGTCGCCAGATGGACGTAGAGTAAGGCAAAATAATAGGGATGAATGCCTGCAACGCGCTCATAAGTGGCCAGGGCTTTGCGTGCATAGCGCTGTGACTCCGACAGATCATGAATGTTAAAGTAGGCGAATGACAGGTTGCCGTAGATGGGTGCCAGCTTTACGTCTACCGCCTCACTGCCCATTTGCAGATGTATATTCATAGCAGCTTCCAGACTGCTGACAGACCGATAGTAGTCGCCGGCATAGTTGTCTACGATGGCGCGTACCATGAGTCCCTGTGCATATTCGTTGGAATGATGACCATAGGTGAGGCTGTCAAGCGCCAGTCCATGAGCAATCAACAGATATGCCTGTTCGTATTCGCCGAGTTCTCCCAGCGCAGAGGCCTTATCCAGGTAGTATTTGCCCCGATACTGCCTGCTGCTGATACTATCCCGCTCTGCCCAATACACAGCCTCTTCGAAACGCTCAACAGCAGCAGCGGCTCCCTCCGTATACCAGAGGCTGTTGCCCCAAAAAAGCTGACAATCGGCTCTGCCACCGGGGTCTTTCAGCAGCAGGTAGCAGCTGTCGGCTTGCTGCAGCAGCGACACAGCCTGTGGGTAGTCACCCAGGTTGAACAGCATTATACCCTGCAGATAATAGATACGGGCCGCCAGCTGCTGTGAGCTGCTGTCAGTCTTTTCCTGCTGCAGCAGGCTGTCGGCCAGCACCGCCAGGCGGTAGGCTTCCTGAAAATCGGCTCGTTGTCTATGCTCAATCGCTTGCCGGTAGTATTCTGCTGCCTGCTGCGCAGCCATCCGGCGGGGCAGTAGCAGGAGGAGAGACAGGAAAATTGCGCAGGAAATGAGGATACGGGTAGCTGAAGGCATGTGAGAGGTAATTGTGTATAAGGTTTGAAAAATGCAGCTTTGGTGACTGCTCAGGCTGCATAAAGGTATTTTGCCGCCTTTTGCGGCAAAATATAACCCTACTATTTGTTTTTTGTAAAAATCAAAAAAGCAAACACTAATGCAGGAGACTTTTGGGCGGCCATGGCCGCCCAAAAGTCTCCTGAAAATCCTGTGCCTTGCAACAAGGCCCAAACAAAAATAGCGTTTCTTGATGGGCTTGTCAATATGAAATTAAATTGAATTACAGTAATTTAGGGAACAATAAGCAGGCTGCCCCATACAACGGCTTCTGTCGTCCGGAGTTTATAGTAATAAACTGCCGTCGGCAGTTGCGGCAGGGGTAACTCAAAGGAACTTCCTCCCGGCAGCTGGGCGAGTTGCAGCAGACAGCCAATCCACCGGCCGTCGGGGCCGTAGAGGTCGAGCCTCAGGTCGGTGAGCAGCCCGGATCCGCCATGTCGCAACCAGAGTCGGTCGGAGGCGGGATTGGGGAAAAGCGCTACAGTCAGTTTCTCCTGCGGATCTTCATCAGCGGTTACACAGGCATTGACAAACAGGGGCGCTGAGGTACCTGTACAGCCTGCCGGATTGGTCATCCGGAGGGTGTAATAGCCTGTAACCTGGGCCATCCAGAACTGCCCTGTTGCCTCGGGTATCGGCTGGTTGTTGAGATACCATTGATAAGCTCCGCCATTGGGCGCCGCAAGGAAGCACTGGTTGTTGACCAGAAAAACGGGTACATAGGTTATGTCTGTAGTGATGCTGGTGACCGCCGATATGGGACCATCACCGCAGTCATTGCGGTAATAAGCGTAGTATGCGCCGGCATTCTGCACCTGAATGCTGGGGCCTGTTTGCCCGTTGGACCAATGAAGTGTGCAGCCCTGACAGTTGCCGCTGGCGAAAAGTGTGGTTGTCTGTCCCTGACACAACTGTGTGTTGCCTATGACGGTGACGACAGGTGCTGCCGTCGGCGCACTGCCGGCAGCGATGCTGACGGTGGCGGCGGGGCCGTCCCCGCAGCTGTTGCGGAAAAAGGCAGTATACTGCCCGGGCGCACTGACATTGATGGTGCTACCGCTCTGCCCGTTGGACCATACGATGGTGCAGCCGTTG
>CAZYAO010000050.1:0-7684 GCA_964645715.1 uncultured Saprospiraceae bacterium | reverse complement strand
GACTGCCCGCTGCAGACAGCCGTTGCGGAAGCAGTGACGACAGGTGCTGCCGTCGGCGCACTGCCGGCAGCGATGCTGACGGTGACGGCGGCGGGGCCGTCCCCGCAGCTGTTTCGGAAAAAGGCAGTGTACTGTCCGGGCGCACCGACATTGATGGTGCTACCGCTCTGCCCGTTGGACCATACGATGGTACAGCCATTGCAGCTGCCGGAAGCCTGCAGGCTTACAGACTGTCCGTCGCAAAGCAGCGAACCGCCGGCAAGAGAGATCAGCGGGCTAGCTGCAGGCAGTGCGCAGCCTTGTTGGCTAAGCGTAATGCTCCTGTTGAGGCTGCAACCTGTAATGTCGACAACCGCCATGCGTGCAGTTGCAGTATTATTGGCTGTAAAGGCTATGCTCAGAGAGGTATTGCCGCTGCCCGACTGCGGAGAGATGCTGACCCAGGCCGGAATGTTGCTTATGGACCAGCTGCTACAGTTGGTCAAGAGACTGACCATTGCTGTTCCCTGCGAAGCATCCTGACTGACAACAGAAGGCTGCAGCTCCATGCTCGCGGAGGCAGTCGTAAAGACGCCAGTGGGCGACCAGTCGCTCCACACATTGTTGGTACAACGGCGGCGAACCTGATACTCATACGTTGTGGCAGCCAGTAGTCCGCTCAGCGCTGCTGTGCTCGCTGTCGATTCCGACAAGCTAATCCAGCTGCCGGCGGCCGGTAACTTATAGCGGAACTGAAAGAGATTGCCTGCTGAGCTGGTGGCCAGCTGGGCAGCGCTGACAGTGACCATGCTGTGGCTGAGTTCGGAGGCCACCGGCGCGTTGCAGGTAGCTGCTGCCGTTGTAAAAAATGTAGATTCGGTGAAACTACTTTCATCGTTGCTGCAGTTGGTCCGAATTTGCACCTCATAGGTAGTAGCAGGCAGAAGACCCGATTGGGATGCAGAAGTGGTTGTCCACTGCTGGGTTGTCCAGGTGCTGCTGCTACCCTGTACGCGCAGCCGCAGTGTATACGAAGCAGCTCCCGGGGATGCATTCCAACTGATGACAGCACTTTGTGAGGTTATCGTGCCGACCGACACAATGAAAGGCGGGTCACACTGGGCGCAGCTGTAGCTGGCGCTCCAACCAGGTTTGCGAACAGATTCATCGCTGGTAAAGGTGATGTACATTTGGCCACTTTGAGCAGTAACGGCGGGCGGCAGACTGCTGCCGCTGTATTGGCCGATGAGCTCATCCTGCGGGCTTTCACCATCGTATATGCGTACGAAATCGTAGCCAGACTCTGTATTAAAAGCGTCAAAACTGAGTGTTACACTACTGGCGTCGGCTGGTTTGATGGTCCAGCTGTAAGAAGTATCGTCGAGGTAGTCCTGGTCTCCGCTGCCATCTGACAGGCTGCCGTTGCAGGCCGTGTGCAGGTTGGTACGCCCGGAGACCATCACAGAAAAATGCTGCACAGGCTGCTGCAGACTTCCTTTGTGTGAGATACGCAGTGTATACAGGCCAGTCGGAAGATCAGCCTCATAGATCTGTTCCACATTGTCGCGGAAATTATCGCCTTTGAATGCATCTGCACCAGGGATAGAGGGATTGAGTACCCAGGGTCGGTAGACGACACCCGTACTTTCGCTGATGAGCCGCATATCCAGGTCGTGGACAAGCCTGGACATGGTAGGATTAAGCGTATTGGCAGACAGGGGGCCGGCGGGATCCGTCCAGACCAGGGTTGCGACGAAAGGCCTTTGTCCGTCGTGGTAATACAGGCGATCCCGTTGGCTTCCGTTGGTGAGGGAGTCGCGGGAAATCAGCCTGTCGGTACTTTCGGCAATCACATGTCTGCTGATATGATCGGCAGCCCGATAGATATTTACAAGCCCCCAGCCCGACCGGTAGTCGGGGCCGTCCTCATCGCTGGCAGTATGGATGACGAGTGCCTTGAGTGCTGATGCACGGATGGTGAATCCGGGATTGGTGTTGCTGTAATGCTGAAGCAGCAGCGCCAGCGAGCCCGCAACCGAGGGAGCGGCCATTGACGTACCAGAATTGTCGTAATAGTGGGTATTACTTTCGCTGCCGGCAGAGAATACGTCCACACCCCTGGATACCACGTCCGGCTTGATACGTCCGTCATCTGTAGGACCCCAGCCGCTGAAGTCTGACATGGAAGAAATCAATAAATCTCCGTCTGTTTCGGCCTCTACAGCCCCTACCACAAGTGCGTTTTTAGCGGTTTGATCCGGCGGCAGGCACTCATATCCCTGACTGCCGCCATCCCTTGCGCGAGTGGCAGTGCTGGAGACCCACTGACCGGCAGAATTCTGAACCAAATGCTGTGTACCTCCCGGAGGACCTGTATCATCGCGGTCATTACCGGCTGCGTATACCGGCAGATAAAAAGGAGCATTGTAGGTTACCTGATCAATATCGCGGGCACCACTGTTGTACAAGCCAAACTGGAAATCCGTGGTCTGACTGATATTGGTATTTCCAAACCAGTACCACTGTCCCTGGACAAATCGCCAACCGCAGATAGCACCATATGAGTGATTGGAAACACGCAGATTGTAAGCCTGAACAGCGCTGGCCATCTCAGCTATATCGTTGTTAGCATCATAGGCACGTAGATTTGCCTGATAGGCCATCCCTTTGGCATCAGCATTTTGGCCGGCAGCCACCATGGTGCCGGCAACATGACTGGCATGGTCGTCCATATCTTCCGTTGAGCTGTCGTATTGGGTGACCCGTCCGCCGAATTCCACATGTGACAGCCTCGGTCGCCCCGTTTCCCACATGCCGAGTACACTGCCTGCGCCCGTCACGGCCGCACCCAGGCCTCCCCCTTGCTGCAACCTGTCGCTGCCCAATACGGCGGCAGACATAGCATTGAAAGAACTGTAGTAACGCAATTGACCCGAGCCGTCAAACCCTTGCAGCGAAAAACTGCCGTCGCCTACCCGGCCATGAACAGGCCGTCCGATGCGTGTGGCAAATTGTATGGCAGAATCGCGCTCCAGCCAGTAGGCACGGCCGCGCTCGCGCGCAAAATTGGTCAGGAAACGATTCTCTTCTGCCGTGAGCGGCTGATTTTCCCTGTCAAAAAAGTCCGACAGATCAGTTTGTGCCCGCAGTGGAAGCATTGCGACAGTTGCCAGCAGGCAGCAAAGCGTTTTGTGCGCCAGCCGCCAATCGGCATGGAGAAACAGCCGCTTGGCTGCCAGCAGGCCATGAAGAGCTGCGTGCGTCAGCTTTTTTTTAAAAATTTTGTACATGCGACTCGTTTTTGTTAATGAAAGTTGGACAACTGCTGCGGCAGTGTGGGAAACCGCAGCAACGAATACGGATAACTCATGGTAGCTGCAGACAGCAAGCAGGTTTGTTTTTTCTTCACCATGAGCCTCTTATACTTATTGTCGCGGCAGACAATTTGGTAAGTCTGAAAAAGGAATTTTTTTACATCCGCGCTAATTATTTACTTTTATAGGAGCATTGCGCCGGTCATTGCGGCTGTGCCGTTTAGCTGTTGCACAAGGCAGTGATGCCGGCTTTTGCGACAAGACTACTGCAACCCAACCAACAGAAGACCCATGCAGGAAGGATTCTATGAGCAAGTGATAACGCGCCGCCTTGCGGCTGCCCTGGCAGACCGGCCTGATTTGCTGGTCAGCAAAGAGATACTTGGTAAAGACGAGGGCGCTGTTTTTCTGAGTCGCTTTTTCCGACAGCGGCTGGAGCAGGCATTTGAGCAGTTGTCGGCGGCCCAGGACGAGCATGCACGTGTGCGGCTGCTGGAGCTTACCAACCAATTGATCGGGCTGTTGGCCGAGTATACGGAGCCTGACCTGTTGGCAGGCGAGCAGGTGGCAGCGGAGGGGGAGTTGTTGCGGGCGGTCTTCCGGCGGGCGACGTTTGCGCATGCCAGTCTGAAGGATCATCTGCAGGATGTGTTTCCGTATACGGGGCTGAGCGAGTCGGAGCTTTTTACCGGCAGCAAGCTGCGGGTATCTATGGAGAGTGAGCTCAAAAAAGAGATGCTGACTGCTGATGAAATCTGGTGGCTGGTATCCTTCCTGAAATTTGAGGGGGTACGCCTTTTCGAGCAGGTATTTGAGCGGCTGCAGGAGCTGGGCAGGCCGGTCAGGATTATTTGCACCGTCTACATGGGCATAACCGACCTCAAGGCGATTGACTGGCTGAGCAGGTTTGCCAATGTATCCATCAAAATTTCTTTCAATACCCAGCACGAGCGGCTGCATGCTAAGGCCTACCTTTTTCGCAGGCACTCGGGTTTTCACACTGCCTACATAGGCTCTTCCAACCTGTCGCGCACCGCCCTGACCAATGGGCTGGAGTGGAACCTCAAGGTCACACAGCAGGAGATTCCGCACATCATCGAAAAATGCAACCATACCTTTCTCACTTACTGGGACGACCCTGAGTTTGAGCTGTACGACCCGCAGCAGCATCGCGAGCGGCTGCGGTCGGCCCTGCAGCTGCCGAAGGCAGGCGGGGCGCAGCTGCCTTTTTTTACCCTCAACCCCTTCCCCTTTCAGCAAGAAATACTGGACCAGCTGGCCGACTGCCGTGCACGCGGGCAGCACAAAAACCTGATCGTTGCTGCTACGGGCACGGGCAAGACGATGATGGCGGCCTTTGATTTTCGGCGCTTTCGCCGCGAGCGGCCGGGCGCGCGGCTGTTGTTTGTGGCCCACCGCAAGGAAATTTTGCAGCAGGCACTGCTGAGCTTCCGGCAGGTGCTGCGCAGCAGCGACTTCGGGCAGCTGTGGGTCGACGGCCAACGGCCCGACGCCTACCACCACCTTTTTGCCTCTGTGCAGACCCTCAATAACCAGCTGCAGCGCCTGGCGCTGGCGGCTGATTTTTATGATTATATCGTGATTGATGAGGTGCACCACAGCGCAGCCGTCAGCTACCAGCAGCTGCTGCAGGCCTTTCGGCCGGCAGTGCTGCTGGGGCTGACGGCAACGCCGGAGCGGCATGACGGCGACGATGTCACCCGCTTTTTTGGCCACAGCATCTCTGCTGAGATACGCCTGCCGGAAGCGCTCAACCGCAGGCTGCTCTGCCCCTTTCAGTATTTTGGCATTGCCGACGCTACGGACCTGTCGCAGCTGCCGTGGCGCAGAGGCTGGTACTTGCCCGAGTCGCTCGAAAAAATTTATACGGGTAATGACCGGCGCGTTGACGACATCCTCCGGAGCATGGACCAATACCTCAAAGACCCGCAGGCGGCACGGGCGCTGGGCTTTTGCGTCACGCAAAAGCACGCGGAGTATATGCGGGATAAATTTTTACAAAAAAACTACCGGGCGGCGGCCCTTACCGCCGCCAACAGCGGCGAGCGGGCGGTGCTGCTGGAGAAGCTGCGCCGGCGGGAGATCAACTACCTGTTTGTGGTGGATATGTTCAACGAGGGCGTGGATATACCGGAGGTAGATACGCTGCTCTTCCTGCGGCCGACACAAAGTCTGACAATCTTCCTGCAGCAGTTGGGGCGCGGGCTGCGCCTGCATGAGGAAAAAGAGTACCTGACGGTGCTCGATTTTGTGGGGCAGGCGCACGTTGATTACAGCTATGAGCATAAGTTTCGGGGGATGCTGGGCAGGACGCACACCCGGGTCAGCGATGAGATAGCGCATGATTTTCCCCACCTGCCGCTGGGTTGTTCCATTGTGCTGCAACGCGAAGCCAGGGAATATATCCTGCAGAGTATTCGCCGGGCGGTAAAAGGGGGGAGCCAGAAGCTTGTGCAGGAGATTCGAAAATTTAGGCAGGAGTATGCCTTGCCCTGCAGCATGGCCAATTTTTGTAGCTACCAGGAGGTTTCGTTGAAAAAAATATACGACACGGGCTTGCTTTGGTTTGAGCTATTGATGTTGGCCGATGGTGTAGAGCCGGTGCGGGAGGAGCTGCATGTCCGATTGGCGGGTATGTTGTCGAACAACTGGCAGCGTACCGACAGCCGTTCGTATTTTGCGTTTGTGCAGGAGCAACTGTTGGCGGGCTTTGTGGGCGATGCATCGGCAGTGGAGTCGCAGTGGCTGCTGATGTTTTACTACGACCTGTTTGGGCAGGCGCCGGGCGTAGCCGACACGGCGGCGCTGCAGGCTTTGCTGCGCACGCTTTTTGCCGACAGGCGGCTGACCGATGAGCTGCTGGCCTATCTGCAGCTGCGGCTGGAGCAGCTGGAGGCGATTGAAAAGTCCCTGGAGCCCGGGGAGGGGAGCCCGGGGGCGTCGCGGCAGCTGCCCTATCCGCTGGCGCTGCGGCTGCATGGCCGCTACAGCCGCGAGCAGATACTGGTTGCCTTTGGGGTATCGACGCTGGCAAAGAGCGGTAGCAGTCGTGAGGGGGTGTTGTGGGTGAAAGAAAAAAATACCGAGCTGTTATTTGTGACCCTCAACAAGGAGTCGAAGCGCTTTAGCCCCAGCACATTGTACCACGATTACTTCATCAGCGAGGAACTTTTTCACTGGCAGAGCCAAAACGCCACTTCGCCGGAGAGCGAGAAGGGGCAGTCGTACATTGAGCATGAGCTGCGAGGGAAGCAGGTATTGCTGTTTGTGCGCGAAGCGACGCGGGACGAGCAGGGACTCACTATGGCGTTTGTTTTTTGCGGTAAGCTGCGCTACCTGCGGCACAGCGGGCGCAAGCCCATGAGCATTGTGTGGCGGCTGCTGGAGCCGCCGCCGGCGCTGCTGTTATATGAGGGGAAAAAACTAGCGGTGGGGTGATTGGTGGTTGCTCTTTGACATTGTCAGCTGTCAAAGCGTGTGCTTAATCAGCATTTTTTATGGAGGATATAAACCAAAAACATTAACTTAACGGTCTATTTTTCAAACTAAAATATCTCTATTATGAACGAAGCTGACTACCTCAAAGACAGGGTTGATGACCAGTACAACTGGCTCAATAACAAAGCAGCCCAAAACAAAAAACGCTACAAGCAAATCCGTGTCGGGGAACTGATACTGGCGGCGTTGATTCCATTTTTGGTAGCTTCGATACCGGAAGAGGGTTGGATGGTTTGCCCCATGAAAGTGGCTGTCGGCCTGCTGGGCATTATGATCAGCATACTGGCCGGGCTGCAGTCGCTCAATAAATACCACGAATTGTGGGTGCAGTACCGCGGACAGGCGGAGGCGTTACTTCGGGAAAAACTGTTGTACGTGACGCGTGCGGACAAATACGAGCTGGGCGGTGACGCAGCCTTCCGTCTGTTTGTGCAGGAAGTAGAGAGTATCCTGAGCACCGAGTTGATGCAATGGAAAACGCTGATGCTGCGGACAGAAGACAAGAAAAAGCCGACGGCTGACAAAGAGGAGGCCTAGGACGGTTATTTGGCTGGGCATACATAGCCTGCACGGCTAACATTTTTTATTATAATATGGTGTAGAAGGCACAAAGCCAGCCGAGATTCACTACAATACACAAATGATATGCTATACTTCCGCTCATTTGACAAACCCGCTCTCCCCTTTCGCAGGGCGGTCAAAAAGCCGATACCCATTCGCTGTATACAGATGCAGGAAGATTTTGAAGTAGAGACGCTGGAAGGCAGCCTGCGTGGGCGGGCGGGAGACTACCTCATGGTGGGGGTCGACGGTGAGTTGTACCCCTGCAGCCGGGAGATTTTTGAGAAGACGTACGACTGGTTGGAGGAGGA
>CAZYAO010000049.1:20696-24764 GCA_964645715.1 uncultured Saprospiraceae bacterium | reverse complement strand
CCCCCCGCCACCGACCCGCAAGCCGCCCTGCTGCAGCTTTTTTACAACAACCAATACACCCTCAGCGCCCAGCAGCTGCAGGCGCTGGCGCAGCAGCACCAACAGATGGCCAACCACCTCATCAACAGCATCAACGAACGATATTACGAGTTGCTCGATGACAACCTGATCGACGCCCACGAGGATGTCTACTCCATTCATCCTCCTTATTTTCACAAAATTGCATCCCATGATTGAAGGTATCAAGCCTCGTGAAGCGACAGCCATTATCAATGCACTCAAAGGCGGGGTTGTGCCCAGCACAGGGGTACAGCACATAGCCGTGGGGCGCTCCCGCGAAATCCAGGCTTTCATCAAGGCGCTTGAGGAGGTCAAGGCAGGCCAGAGCCTGCTGAAATGCTGGATTGGCGACTATGGCAGCGGCAAATCTTTCATGCTGCACCTGCTCACAACGGTCGCTCTCAAGCAAAAATTTGTGGTTGCCAGTGCCGATTTTACCCCGCAGCGGCGGCTGTACGCCAACGATGGCAGGGGGCTGGCACTCTATACTGCGCTCATGAACAACCTGTCGATCCATACGCGGCCCGAGGGAGGGGCACTGCCTGCCTTGCTGGAAAAATGGCTGGAACAGGTAGTAGCGGCGGCGGCGGCCAAGCACCAGCTGACCGCTGCTGATATGCGCCTGCAACAGCACCTGCCACTGGTGGAAGCCGAAATCATGGAGGTTGTGCGCCAACTCAGCGATGCTGGCAGCTTCGATTTTGGTACCGTCGTTATGCGCTATTACGAGGGCTACAGCCGGGACGATGAAGCCCTGCGCCGGCATGCGCTCAAATGGCTCAAGGGCGAATACCAAAGTAAGTTGGAGGCCCGCCAGGCACTGGGGGTGCGCGAGATCATCCATGATCACAACTACTACGATATGCTCAAAAATTTTTGCAGGCTTTTTGTGAGCATCGGCTACAGTGGTTTTATGATCAATCTCGATGAGGCGGTCAACCTATACAAGATCCCGACCGCCACCATGCGCGAGCGCAACTACGAAACATTACTGGCCATATACAACGACTGCCTGCAGGGCTCCGTCAGCCAGCTGTTTATCAATATTGCGGGTACGGATACTTTCCTGACCAATGAGCGCCGTGGTCTCTTCAGCTATGAGGCGCTCAAAAGCCGCCTGCGGGTCAATCGCTTTGAATCCCATGAACTGCGCGATTTTTCGCAGCCTGTCATCCGCCTGCTGCCGCTTAACCACAATGAGATTTTTGTGCTGCTCAAAAATCTCAAGCTGATCTATGATTTTTACCTGGGGCATAGCATCGCTATCGAAGATGAGGAGGTACACCGGTTTATGGAGGTGATGTACAACAAGCCGGGCGCTGCCGAGTTCCTCACGCCCCGTGAGGTCATCCGCGATTTTCTCAACGCACTGGCTGTCATCGAGGCTGATCCGACTATCGATAAGCAGCAGCTCTTCAACAGCATCTTCATACGAGATGAACGGCCGGATCAGCAGGCTGTATTCAACGAAATAGAGGAGTACTGATGGCGCTCGAGTTGTTGTCGCCACCTATACGCAAATATATATGGGAGCGGGGCTGGGAGGCACTGCGGCCCATACAGCTGGCTGCCATCCCCCGCATCCTGCAGTCTTCCGATCACTTCGTGCTGGCGTCACGCACCGCTTCCGGCAAAACGGAAGCGGCTTTCCTGCCCATACTCTCCAAGCTCGATTTTTCCAGTCCAGGACTTCTTGTACTCTATGTATCACCGCTCATAGCGCTCATCAACGACCAATTCGTCCGTATCGAAGCACTTTGCCAACACCTCGATATCCCCGTCACTCCCTGGCATGGCGAAGCCAATACCGCGGCCAAAAACCGCCTGCTGGCCAAGCCTCGTGGCATCGCGCTCATCACGCCCGAGTCGCTCGAAGCCATGTTTGTGCACAACCCGCAGCGACTGGCGCGGCTTTTTGGCAGCCTGCAGTATGTCGTCATCGACGAAATCCACGCCTTCCTGGGTACCAACCGCGGCCTGCAGCTACAGTCGCTGCTGTCGCGACTCCGACAGCTGGCTTCCTTCTCCATCGTTGGCCTGTCGGCTACCATTGGCGACTACCAGCAGGCCAAAGCCTTTACTGGTGATCCCGATCGTACGCGGGTGCTGCTCGACAAAAGCGGCAGGGAGATCGTCGCCAGTCTTCACTACTTTGACAACAATCTGTCCGGCGACCTGCCACCCGCGCTCCTGCAGCACTTGTACCTGCACACGCACAACCGCCAGGTGCTTATTTTTCCCAACAGCCGGGCCAGGACCGAAGAAGTGGCTGCCGGCCTGACGGCCTTGTCCAAAGCCACCGGCGGCCATCCCCACTACTTTGCCCACCACGCTTCTGTGAGCAAGCAAGAGCGCACGACCATCGAACAATTTGCCAAAGAAAATAACCGGCAGCCGTTCTGCATTGCCTGTACATCTACACTCGAACTCGGCATTGATATAGGCAGCGTCGACAAGGTCGTGCAGCTCGATGCGGCCTACAGTGTCGCCTCCCTGCTGCAGCGCGCTGGCCGCTCAGGCCGCCGCCAGGAGGAGCTTAGCTCGCTGGCGCTCTACGCCACCAACCCCTGGAGCCTGTTGCAGTCGCTCGCTTGCTGGCAACTGCTGACAGAGGGCTTTGTGGAGCCGCCGGCCGACAGCTCCCGCGCCTATGACATGCTCATCCATCAGGCATTGTCGATCGTCGCCCAGCAGGGTGGCATCAAAAATGATACACTCAGCCAGGCCCTCGCCCGCAACAGTGCTTTTCAGGATATACCACTGCCGACCATCGAGCACATCCTCCGGCACGCTGTCGGGCAGGGGCTGCTGGAGCAACTGGGCGGGGAACTCATCATAGGGCCAGAAGCCGAGCGGCTGGTGCACAGCCGCCAGTTCTATGCTGCCTTTCAGTCCGCCGAACAATTCAGCGTACTGCATGAAGGCCGCCTCATCGGCCAGCTACCGGATTCCGTTGCGCTGCTGCCCGGCGAGCACATACTGCTGGCTGCCAAAGCCTGGCTGGTGGTGGCAAAGGATTATCACCACCGCCGGATAGAGGTTGCTCCGGCCGCTACCGGCCAAAAGCCGCTCTTTGGGGGCGAAGGCGGCGAGGTGCATCCGCACATCCGCCACAGGATGCTTGGGCTGCTGGCCAATAGCCAGCTGCCCGCACTGCTCGATCCTCCGGCGCAGGCAGCGCTGCTGCGCCTGCGCGCTGATTTCTGTTTTTTTGATGTTAAAATGCTGCCGCAGGGGCGGCCGCTGCAGCCGCTGGGCGAGGAGCTGCTGGCCTGGTATACTTTTGGCGGCAGCCGCACCAACCGGGCGCTGTGTTTCCTGCTGCGCGCACAGGGGGTGGGCTGTAGTCTCGATGAGGCGGCCAGCCTGATCACCCTCCGCATTGGGCTGGATGATTTCCTCGCCAACCGCCAACGATGGGCGGCCGATGAGGCGGCCGTCGACCGCCAGTTGCTTGCTTTTGTGGAAAAAAAAGAGGCCAGCCGCAGCTTCTCCAAGTGGGCCTGGCTGCTGCCCGCTACCTACCAGTGTGATCTGCTCAAACGGCGGTATTTTGACTTTGAGGAGGCCCGGCAGTTGCTGGCCACTTTTGTGCCGGTAATCCCCTGATGGCTTTTGTCAAAGCCTTTGTAAATACGCTCTCCACGCTTATACCAAAATCCCTGATTGTCTTGCCGGCAATGGGCTAACAAGGCTGTCGCTGTCGCCAAGGTAATTCCCCCCCTTGCACGCTGCCGCAAAAGCCGCCACACTTTATTTTTTCACCCTACTAGCCCGGCTTTCAGCCACATCCTCTCCCCCATTTACCTGTGCCTCTACCCAGCGCATCAGCGCTATCCCTTCATCAAATACTGCCTGGGCACCGGCGGCCAGCAACATCGCCTCCTGCGTGCGCCGAATGCGCCGACTGGTAAATACAGCTACCGGCAGCGGCCTGTCAATGCTGCTGCCTGCTTTGCTGGTCCTGCCGCCGGGTCGCCGCGACCGCGCCTGCAGGCGGCGGCTGTG
>CAZYAO010000049.1:18534-20596 GCA_964645715.1 uncultured Saprospiraceae bacterium | reverse complement strand
GCTGCCGCGCGGTCGGTGCAAATCTGTCAGGTACGAACGCCCCAACAGGTCGTATATGTCCGTGGCCACCACCTCCTGCGTCTGCCGGCGAAATCCGTCCAGCAGCTGCTCTTTGCCGTGCCCCGTGTCGGTCGTGTGCATCGCCAGTTCGTGCGCATACCACAGCCGCGCAAACGCCCGGTCGGCATGTGCATACGAATTGTCGGGCGGGGCAGGCTGCTCCTCCAGCACCTGCAACAGGGCGCGCCATACCTGCGCCTTGCCGGGCAGGCCGGCAATCTCGTCGCGCAGCCAGCTGCGGTAACTGTCGGGGATGCGGCCGCGCCGAAACCACTCCAGCCGACTGAGTCGCAACAGCGACCGCAGCCAGTGAGCCTGCTGCTCCAGGGGATTCACAAACCGCTCCTCCGCTACCCGCAGCGATAGCGTTAGGTGATAGCTTAGTTCCGGATATACCGCCGTAGCACACAACCAATGGTAAGCCTGCCTGCCCAGGTAAACACGTAGGTCGGCCAGCACCTGCTGCTCATCTTCAGCCCGATTGGCATCCGTCACCGGCAGCGATGGTTCCGGATGCTGCAGCCGCCAGCGGTGGCTGTCGGGCTTTTCGCCCCGCGCCCAACTGACCGGCAATGCGGCCAGCCCCTCGGGCGTTGCCGGCACCATGACCACCGAGCGGGCAAGGATTTGCTCCGCCCAGCCCCAGCTGCCGCTGGGGCGCGTATTCAGAAAGGCTATGTCGGAAAAAACATCTGCAGCATCTGACAGCCAGGCCGCAGGGCCGAGGCTGGTCAGGGCCATGAGGCCTTCAGGCTCGCCGATGATCAGCAGCTTGAAGCCTTCGTAGTCGCTCATCAGCCGCTCTATATAGGTATAGGACGAGGGCGCCCGCCGGTCGCGCCACAGGCGCGCCGGGCTGTTGTCGTAGTAATACCACTCTACGGTCAGGTCTTGTGCACGCAGTGACTGGCAGAGGTCGCTGTACAGGGCCGACAGCTGGTCCTGGGGTGTCCATTCTTCAATAAGCACCAGGTACTGCGGTGTCTTCAGCCGCGGCCGCTGCAGCAGCACCGGCCGGCCAGCTGCCCGCACCGTGGCGCGGATGCTGGCGCGGATGTCCCAGTCGGCAACCGCCGTCAGCTCTTTTTCCCGCCAGGCGGGCATCATGCGCTCAAACAAGGGGCCATGCCAGGGTTGCAGCTCGGGATGCGCCAGCTGCAGCGGCCAGTAGATAGGCCCGCTGCGGCCATTGGTGGGCGTCGACTGCCAGGCTTCGGTCTCGGTCATGTGCTCCGATGCGGATGCTTCCTGTGTGTCTGCCCCCGCCGGCTGCCGGCCGCCAGCCGGGCTGACGATTGCGCGCTCGTCCACAGCCGTCGCCGCCTGCCAGCGCTCCCACAGTTGGTCAAAAAGCAGCTGCAGCTGCGCCTGCTGCTCTGCATCCTGGCTGAGCAGGGCCGACAGCCGCTGCTTCCACTGCCCGGCACTGAGCACGCGCGCGCCCTGACGGTTGAGGTAGCGCGCCAGCCGTAACTGCAGGTCGGCAGCTACGGGCATTCCCTGCAACCGCAGTGCCTCCAGCAGCAGGTCCACCGGAAAAAGGGTTGCGCTAGCCTGCTCCATATTTCTCTCGGTTGTATCGCTCAATCGCCTGCTCAAGCGGGCTCATTACGTACTGGAAAGGTCGCTCATACTCCCCGCCCAGCAGCTCCGCAGGGTCCAGAAAAGTGCGGCTCGCATCTCCCAAAAAGGATGCCTGCCAGTCGTCAATGTCGTCCTGGGTAATGTCGGGCAGCTCTTTCCAGTCAAATACCCGCCCGGCACGCCGCCCGGCCAACGCAGCCAGCAGCTCGCCAAGAAAACTGTCGGGCGTGCGGTAGAAGGCGGTAATAATGATCAGTAGGCGGCTGCTAAACTGCTGCAGCTCCGCTGCATATTCGTCCGTATACCAGTCGAGCAGCCGGCGCAGCCGCTGCTGCCACTCTGCTGTATCTGCCGCCGCCTGCCCCTCCCAGCGGCGGGGCGCCAGCGAGTGGTGAATGACCAGCAGCCGCTCGGCCGC
>CAZYAO010000049.1:0-18434 GCA_964645715.1 uncultured Saprospiraceae bacterium | reverse complement strand
ACAAATAAAGGCTCCGGCCGCTGCCCGTTGATTTTTTCCTGCACAAGTTCCCGAAAATGCTCCTCCTCTTTGCGGCGGTTGCACAGCAGGTAGCCACGCTCATGGCGTAGCTTGGGCGAGGCTGCCGGCCGGCTGCCGGCCGTATCCCGCATCCAGTCGGCAAATGTCTCGCCGCCAACCGACAGCTTGTCCGGGTGCAGGTGCAGGGTGTAGAGCTCCCGGACAGACGGAGCCGCTGCTGCCCGCCGGCCGGCACGCACCGACTCGTCGAGCCAAAACGGACGCAGCTCGCCCGTCACCGGATCCCGCAGCGGCCCATAGCTGGCCGCAATCGAAGCCAGCGCCTGCGCAAAAGCCTGCCGAAGTGTCGCCGCCGTACCGGCGCGGGTAAATTCGTGATAAAAGCGACTCGCAAAGGTGTACGCAAGCTCGTCACTCACCGGCAGGGTGGTGGCTATCACAGCGGATACGCCCTCCTCCAGAAAAATGGCTGCCTGCTCTTCCGTCGAACAGCCATTGAGAAATACCAGCTTCAGCTGACTGGCCTGCTGCCCTATATAGGCAGCCAGCCCCTGCGAAAAGGTGATGCGCGCCCGAAATTCATCCTGATTGAGCTGCAACTCGCTGGGACCTGCATGCCCCGCAAAATGAAAAATGCGTATGTCGTGGCCCCGGCGCGCAAAAACGCCCTCAATATCCGACTGCCGTACCTGCCAGAAAGGCAAGGGATTGCACTGACTGACCAGCTGCTTAAACAAGCGGTCGACGACCTCCATCTCCTTGCGCACCGCTTCCAGCGCGTCGTCCTGTGCGTAGGAAAATGCCAGCACTACAACCCCCGTGGCCATGCTAAAGATTTTTGAGGCGCTCCAGATCCTCCCGGTTCTTGACCAGCACCGGAAAGGTAGCCAACAGCGCCGACCGCATAGCCGGGGCATCAAGTTGCCCGGGGTCAACGCCGCGCCGCTGCAATATGTCTATCCATTTGACGAGCTCATCGGTCGCCGGTTTTTTGCGCAGCCCCGACTCGCGCAGCTGCCCAAAGCGCTCAATCAAGTCGTCAAGCACCGCCGCATAGGCAGGCTGCAACACAATATTGGTGCGCACGATCTCGGCCAGCTTGTCGGGCCCGGGAAAGGGTATGTGGTAAAAAATGCAGCGCCGCAAAAAAGCGTCAGGCAGGTTTTTCTCCGAATTGCTGGTCAATACCATAAACGGCCGCGGGCGGCCGGGATCGTGTCGCAAAAATCCCTGGACGTCGGGCTGCAGCTGCGTGCCCGCCGGCAGCAGGCGCTGCAGCTCGGGCTTTGCATCCAGCATATAACCCGCATAGTCCGACAGACTGGCTTCGTCAATCCGAAAGGCCATCTCCTGAAATTCAAACAGGACGTCGTTGGGTACGTCGCGGGGGGCTTTGTCGATCTCGTCGACCAACACCACATAGCGCTGCTGAGACGAGGCCAGGATAGCCTGCCCCAAGGGGCCAAAATGGATGTAGTCGAGGGTGTTGACGCGCTCTTCCTTACCGCGCAGCTGCGCTTCGCGAAAGTGCCGCACAGCGTCGTAGTGGTAAAAAAGCTCCCGGGCAGTCGTGCTGGTCTTGGTATTGAAAACCAATACTTCGGTCTGCAAAAAATGCTCGGCTACCCAATAGGCAAGCTGGGTTTTGCCAGTGCCCGGCTCGCCGGTCACCAACAGAGGCAGCTCCAGCTCCAGGGCTACCTCTACGGCCGCCTGCAGCCCTTCATCGGCTATATAGTTGATCTTCGAGGACATAGTTGTCTTTTTTCGGCTTACAATTACAGGCTGTACTGCCGGCAGCTTCAGAAGCGCCCCTGCTGCTCCATCCAGGCAATGATGATGCTGCGCACGTCGTTGCGCAGGTTGTTGCTCAGCGTGGCCGGCTTCTCATAAGGGTATTGTGACAAAAACTGCAGGTTGGCTTCGTTGCCCTGGGCCACAAATTCGGGCAGCACGACGGTATAGCTGCGCTGCTCGTCCAACGGCTGGCCACCAATCAGCCAGCTACCATCGGGCTGTGGTGCTGCCTGGTACAGCTGCAGGTAGCCTCCCTTGCCAAAATTGGTCTTGGATCCTGCCTCCAGTACCCTGGCCAATACCGAACCCGGCCACTGCGTACGCACGATCCCGCCACCAAAGGGGAAAGATCGCAGCACGTCGTACTCGGTCAGGCTGCCGCTCAGCTTGTCGTCGACCCGAATGCTACCGCTGTTGAGCAAGTATACGTCTGCGCCGGGCAGCGCCGCCGCAAAGCTGCGCGCTGCCAGCTGCCCGTAGTTGGTCTGCCGGCTTCGCACCATGGACTCCCGCCCTTCCAGTGGCTCCAACGCCTCGCCAATAACCCGGTCGGCCTGGTAGCCTTCAGCCTGCAGAATGTCGTTGACCCTGGCCTGCCAGCGGTCAACGACCGCGCGAGTCGCCGGCTCGTCGGGCAGCTGGGCATCTATAGGCACCAAAGTTGACCGCAGCCGGTAGAGCCCTGTGCGCGGGTCAACCGTAAACCGGTGCACATACACGGTCTTGGCATTGGCGTCGGCCTTAGTGACGGCCGTATTTTCTATGTACCGACTCAGGTTTTCATGCTCGTGCCCGCCCATGAAGAGGGCCGGCCCCGGCACAGCCCGCGCCAGCGATTCGTCTTCCTCGACTGTCAGGTGGGTGAGGCCGATCACCAGATCGGCAGCAGCAGCAGCGGCCGTGTAGGCTTTTTCAAAAGCCTCCTCCACGGGCAGGTAACGCACATAAGGCACGCGTGCAAAGGGCAGCACTACGCCCACAAAGGCGACGCGAAGGCTGTCGCTGCCGCTGCGAAAAGTATGCACCACATACGGGGGTATTGGCTCGCCACGCTGCGCAAAAGGCTGCGCCTGGCCGCCTTTTTCATGCAGCACATTGCACGATATCCACTGAAAGTCGCTGGCATCAATACGGCTTTCAAGGATGGCAGCTTCGCGGTAGTCAAATTCGTGGTTGCCAAAGGTGGCGTAGTCTAGCCCCAGCGCATTGAGGGTTTCGACCATCTGCAGGCCTGCCACGCGCTGCCCGTCGGGCAGCTTCAGGGTGGCCGCAAAGGAGGGGCTTAAAAAATCGCCCGACAGGACTGCCAGCGTGTGCGGGTTTTCGGCCTCCAGACTGCGCAGCAGGGAGGCTACGCGGGCCAGCCCGCCTACTCGCCCACCCTCGAGGGGGGCGATCTCGTAAACGTCATTCATCTGCAGTACCGTGAAACGGAAGGGCTCCGCTGTGGACTGGTCTGTTACCATCGGCTGCTGCGACAGGCAGCTCGCCAACAGGGGCGTTGCCAACAGCAGCCTTAACCACCTTTTTACCATGGTCTTCTTACTTTTGCCTGCAAAATAATCATTTGTCCGCAAGCAGCCAGCTTTTTGCCGCCAGGCTACAGCCTGCCGCTGCTGCCCCGGCCTTGGCCGCAGGCTGACAGGGCTCAGTTACATGCCCAGTTTTTGACGCAGCTCTGTATTTTCCAGTCCGTTGTGATTCCAGTAGTCGTCAAGCAACCGATGAGTAAGGACGGCTGTGCTAATAGCTGGCTGGCCGTCGCGCCCGCGCATCTCTTCCTGCCAGCCCTGTATATAGTAGGGCGACTCGGCTTCAAAAACGATCGATAGGCGGCGGTTGAGTTCGGGATACACTATTCGGTACTCCTGCAGTTGCTTGCCTTTGAAGGTGTCCCCCGTATAGGCTGACAGCTGCAGTTCTACCTTATAAGGGGCCGCCTGCTGGTGCAGCAGCCGCAGCCAGGCGAGGGAGGGTATCATGAGCTGCTTGCCTGTGGGCAGCGACCGCCAGTCCATGCGGATGCGGTTGAATAACTCATCTTCCAGCAGGGCTGCCGGCAGGGTCTCCCGCTGGTCGCCTTCTCCTTCAAAGTATGACAGACTTTGCAACTGGTAGCCGCCCTCCCGAAAGTTGAGCTGCCCAAATACCTGCCCGCACCAATCCTGTACTGAGGTGGTTACTTTCAGACTGTGCGGCCAGCTGGCTGTCTTGACGGGCGTGAAGACGGAGGCCATGATGGCGTAATCGTAGATGCCTGTCGTAAACCGCCGGATGAGGTTGGTCTTGAGGACAGGCGTTGACTGCGGATTGCGGTAGCGCTCGTTTTTGACCTGCAAATCGGTGAGAAAATCCTCCGTAACCTGCACCAGCACTGCCTCTCCAGGATGTACGTCCCGGTAGCGATGCTGCGACAGGGCGTAACGGCTGATTTCTGCCTTACCCTGGTGCCAGTAAGGGTCAAGTTGCTGTAGCTTACTGCCAAAAATGGCTGCCGCAGCCGGCGCAGCCAGGCTGGCTTGCTCAACAGCCATCGCACCGGAGGCCTTGTCGGCCTTCGGCTGACACGAGAAGCTGAAGATGGCCAGCGGGATGATCCAGCCGTAAAGGCTGCAGTAGGTTGCCTGCTTGTTGTGCATAATGTAATTTTATTAGCGGCTTGATGAATGTGCCCTGCGACATTACAATAATACTCATAATTCCCCTCGGCAGTGCTGACAACGGAAGAAATAATTTCTGCGATTGCCAAAAGCGTACTATATTAACACCCAAAATAAGTGCTATGGATAAATATATCGACGGTTGGTACAGCCCGCGGTTGAATAAGCATATGGAGATTGTTACGTACGGGCACTATGGTTTTGCCCTGCTGCTGCTGCCAACTGCCGCTGCCGACTATCTGGAGTACGAGCGATTTAAGCTCATCGATACCCTGGCGCCCTTCATCGACAGCGGCAAAGTCAAGGTATTTTCTATCAACAGCATCAACTCGGAAAGCTGGCTCAACAGCCATATGCATCCGCGCCACAAGGCTATCCGCCATACGCAGTTCAATGATTATGTCTACCAGGAGGTAATCCCCTATCTGCGCACCAAGACCAGCCCCGATACGCCCATCATTACCTGTGGTGCTTCTTTCGGTGCCTTGCATGCTATGAACCTTTTTCTCAAAAGACCCGATCTCATCCAGGGGGTCATCTCAATGAGTGGCGACTACAACCTCAGCAGCTATACCAAGGGGTATCACGACCAGGATGTATATTTCAATTCTCCTATGGAGTATATGCCCAACCTGCACGACGAGTGGTATCTGTCGCGTATCCGTGCCAGCCGCCATATTCATATCCTCACGGGCCAGGGCGACTGGGAGCACCCTGAGGCTTCCCGCCGTTTCAGTTCAGTACTCCATGGCAAAAATATTCCGCACGAACTGGATATGTGGGGCTATGATATGCCGCACGACTGGCCTACCTGGCGCAAGATGATGCCTTACCTGCTGCAGACAAAATTCTGAGTGTTGCAGCCAAACCGAAAGGCTTGGGTGGCCCCTGTTGGCTGTTTTCGACGCCCGGGGCGTCGAAAACAGCATCCGGCATCAGCCCGCTATTTTTTTTCACTTGCCGGCAGCCCGCTGCCGCGCGCAAGTTTTCAACAAACGTATGCTTTACAATTGGTTGGAAGCCGTGGATCCTGCAGACTGGTCTACGGGCGGCGTGCCGCCGGTGACCGTGGGCGATCATGTACTCTTTTATCAGGAGGGGGTCAGCGATTTGTCAGCTGCCCGGCTGGCACTGGTGGGTATTCATGCGCCCACAGCCAATCTCATTCGACAAGAGCTGTACCGCCTCAGCTGGGCTTTCGATTCGCTGGTCATAGCAGACCTGGGCAATGCCCGCAAGGAAGAGTCCGAATTTCTGCTGCCTATGCTGTCAGAGCTCCTGCAGAGCGGGGTCTTCCCGCTGTTGTTGGGCAGTAGTCCGCAACAACTGGTGGCGCTCTATCAGGCACTCGATGCGCTGGTCGATTATCCTAGCCTGGTGGTGGTCGATGAGCGACTGCCGTTAAGTACCACTTCTGCTCAGCTCACGACACCTGCCTATCTCAATGCTGTGGTCCACAGGACGCCACCGCCTTTTTCTATGGGCTTACTCGGTGCTCAGGCGCATTTTCTCGATGCCTGGCAGCTACAATGGATGGAGGAGCAAAGCGGACTTAGCTGCCTGCGGCTCGGCAGGGCCAGGGCTGCCATGGCCGAAACAGAGCCCTTAGTCCGGGATGGCGATCTGCTGGGCTTCCATCTGCGGGCACTCAACGGGATTGAAATGCCGGCTCAACAGCCTTGGTCCCCCAGCGGTTTTACGCTTGAAGAGGCTTGTCAGTTGTGTCGATATGCGGGGATGAGCGACAAACTACGCGCTTTTAGCCTCCACGGTTTCTCTGCCTCGGCTGCTGTCAGCACCTCCGAGCAGCAGCGCTCCGCACAGGCAGTCGCACAGATGCTGTGGTATTTCACTGAGGGCTTTTACCATCGAAAAAACGACTACCCCGCCTCAGTCGGGGGACTCACAGAATATATCGTCGATCTGAAAAACCAGGAAGATAAGCTCGTTTTTTGGAAAAGTAATAAGAGCGGACGCTGGTGGCTACAGGCCCCCAACCAGCAACTGCCACAGGCTGACAGGCATCGCCTCATCCCTTGCACCTACGAAGATTACTTGCAGGCTTGCAGGGATGAACTGCCTGAGCGCGTATTGGCTGCCTATAAGCGAGGCTGATATCCAACTGCATGCGGAATTCATCTGACCGGCAAGTCTTCTGACCAGCCATATACGCGGGGCTTATTTTCAGCTACATCGCAGTGAACGATGACTGCCGCTTGAGGTAGTATATAATGTATCCGGAGTTAACACTCAGCTACATCGCTGCTTCATCAACCGCAGCAACTGCCTGAATGGCTGGCAACACCTGATGATATCAAACTATGCGCATAAAGATTTTTAAATCAATACAATACATACGTACACTGCGTAAATAAACTAGCGAATACTACACCCGCCATACCATCGTCGCTGCAATACATGTATGTAATGAATGCCCACAAGTGATACTACCCATGAATTACCGCCGTATCTCTACCTCACTGAAACAGGCAAACCCTCTTTAGGCATTGCTGAGCTGTCTGCCCTTTTTAGTGGCTGGCTTGCTGCTGCCCATACGATCCTTACCCAGAACGCACAACTGGCTGTACGACATAATTTCTTCCGTCGTGGGGCCTCCCGGCTGTGCTGCTGACTGCAGCGCCAGAGCAAAACTACGATCGGCTTCTGCATGCTGCCCGAGCGCCAGCTGGCACTTGCCACAATTAAAGGAAACACGGCGCAGCTGTTCTGCCAGAACGTCCTGGCTTTGCTGGTAGCGCTTGATAAAGAAACCATACTCCTTGACGGCTTCCTCATAACGACCTAGTTCCGATAATGCATTGGCCTTGTACACCCGGCCGAGCCAGTGAATGGACTGGTGGGGAATTGATTTGGCAACAGCCAGCTCAAAATCGGCAAAGGCCTTCTTCCAGTCCTCCCGCTTGTAAAAAATAATGCCCCGGCCAAAGTAAGGCTCTGGCTTGTTGGGGTTAATGTCTATACTTTTGGAATAGTCATAAATAGCATCGTCAAAATTTCTAAGCTTGAAATTGACGTAGCCACGGCGCTCATAGGCCAGGGCATGACGCTCAAATTTTTCTATGGCACGGCTCAATGCCGCTTTGGCTTCTTCTTCTCTGCCTTTTTCCAACACCAAATCACGACCCTCCCGGAAGGCGAGAATCGCCGATTTATCTCCCTGAGGCTCTACCAGCCAATGCTCCGTGGGCTTGCCTTCCCTGATTCCCCACAGGTTGAAGTCGCCTGCTATGGCGTACTCCGCTATCTGCTGCATCAGCTTGACCGTGTTGCGCCACACTTTGTCAGTTGCCGTACCTATATAGCGTGGAATGTCAATGGATTGTGACACCTCTGAAAAAAGTTGCTCTGGCTTAAACAGCAGCTCGCCCTTATAATATACTTCCCTGCGATGTTCAAACAATTTGACCACCTGCTCAAATGACCGGCTGTTGCCAAACTCCAATCTGCCGCTTACAATTACCTTGTAATCCATTTCCCGCTGTTTTTTTATGTAGTTAGTATCATAGTAGCATCCCACAAAAAAGTTGATTTTCGCCTCGAATACTGCCCCACCTTCTCAATGGGTTGAAAAAACCATACTGACGGTGAATACTACAGCATCTTCGCCAAAAACCATGCCATGCCTAAGCACAGTCAAGCGCCCGGTCAGACAATCAATGTTTTTCGTTTAACTAGGTTTTTGCTACCGGAATACATACCTTCCCGCTTACGCCCGATACGCCGCAGTCAAATACACGGCAAGCTGCATACACTGTCCTCCCGCCTATGCAGGAGGAAATGCCTAACTGAGTGGCTGAGCACAACAGTTGAGGGGGAGGCCAAAACAACTACAAACAACTGACAACCTGTATGCTGAAGTTTACTGGATACCATTTTCAGCCGGACAACGATAGAAGCAGTGCATCGCTATAGAGAAGTCAACCCCCTGTACACACAAAGACGGGCAGTAAAGTTGCTTGATTTTCGCGTTCCTTGCAAGAAAAATTCACGAAATCGCACTTTATTTTACGAAGGTCATACCCAAACCTTCCAACCTTCCGCGCTCGCAGTAAGCCCCAATGGGTCCATTACTTCATTTATCATACCCAAACCTTGCAACCTTCCGTGCAGTTGGTGCAAATATCAATCTCCTGCCGCCCTTTGAAGAGCGTTTCCCTGAAACGCTGATAGGCAGGGCCCTGCCAGATGGATCTGAAGTCCTGCGCCTGCAGGTGCCCCATCTTGTGTTGGGCATCTTTGTCAAAACAACAGGGTACTACCTGCCCGTCCCAGGTGACCACGCTGGCATGCCAAAGCTTCCAGCAGTGACTCAACAGTTCGTGCTTGGTGTCATAGCTGCCGTCCGGTAGTTGATAGTAGCGACTGTAGCGATTATCGGCCGGCATGAGCGGATGCCCCATGCGGTAATCGTACAGCTGCGCTGTTTTGAGCTTTACCTCATCGACGCCTATGTCTTTGGCCAGTTGCCTCACTTCTTCTATCTGGTGCTCATTGGGGGCTACCACCAGCATCTGGAAGACAATATGAGGTGTTGACGAACCTAATTGTTTCTTCCACTTGACTACATTGCGGGCTCCCTGTAGCACAGTCTCCAGCTTACCTGCCTTCCTGTACTGTTCGTACACTTCCTGGGTAGATCCGTCAACGGAGATGATCAGGCGACTCAGTCCCGAAGTGATGGTACGCCGGGCATTTTCATCGTTGAGAAAGTGTCCGTTCGTCGAGGTGATGGTATATAGTTTCTTGTCATTGGCATACTTGACCATATCCAGAAAATCAGGGTTGATGTAGGGCTCTCCCTGAAAGTAGAATATGAGATACAACAGCTCCGGACTAAGCTGGTCAATGGTCTTGCGGAAAAAGTCAGCGCGCAGGTTACCCGTTGGGCGGGAGAATTGCCGCAGGCCGCTGGGGCATTCGGGGCAGCGAAGATTGCAGGCCGTCGTGGGCTCAAAACTAAGCGTTACTGGCATACCCCACTGTATCGGCTTAGCTCGCAGCCGACTGTAATAGTAGGAGGTAATCACCAGCAAAAAATTGTACAGGCGCCGCCAGCTGAGCTTTCGAACAAACTGCCCTACATCCTGCCAATGTATTTGCATAGTGGTTTGTTGGTATTCTGCCGGCCAGCTGCTACTCGCCGGTGTTGATTTGTACGTTGATGTTTTCGTCAATGCGCAGCACTTTGATCTCTGTCCGGCGGTTGTAAGCGTGCTCCTCTTCCGTACACTCTACGCCGTCGGCACAACGGTTGCGCAACACACGCTCACCATAGCCCGCCGCCTGAATCCGGCCGGATGCAATGCCCCGCTGTACCAGAAATTCTTTGGCAGTGTCTGCGCGACGGCGCGACAGGTCGAGGTTGTAAGCATCGCTGCCCCGGCTGTCCGTATGGGCACTTAGCTCAATCTCCATACTCGGGTAGCGAAGCATCAGCTCCGCCAGTGCTTCCAAGTCCTGTGCCGCTCCGCTGCGAATGGTCGCCTGGTTGAAGTCATAGCGTATGTTGTTCATCACAATGACGGTACCTTTGGCGATGGGCTCTCGCAGCACCGCCTGCGATGATGGTTTGAGCGCCAGACTGAGTTCCAGCGTACGTACCTTGGCCCGCACCGTCGAAACCGTCGATCCACCAGCAAGATAGCCTTCCTTGCTGGCCTGCACGGTATAAGTACATCCCAATGGCAGACAAGTTTCAAAATCGCCGTTGATATTGGCATATAAGTTGAGCGTAGCTACCTGCGGACAGTCGCTTACGATACGAATACTGGCATTCGGAATGGGCAGATTGTACTGCTCGGCAATAATTTTACCCTGCAGCAACAGGCAGTTGACTTCTGACAATGGAATCTGCAGCGACTTGAGCGGCCGGCCTTCGGCATCGGTATCAAACTGAAATTCCTGCGTCTGATAGCCGGATCTTGCTACCAGCAATACGTACGATCGCGAGGGCCGCAGTTTTAGACCCGTTAGTCCTTCCCGGTCCGTCTCGTAATGAGACTTCCCCAGATCATCCTCGGATTTGCGTACCATAGAGATGGAAACATCCCGCTGTGCACTATCCTGTAGCAGCACCAGATCATACAACTGACTATGATTAAGTGGACTATTGACAGGACGTTCGTATAGCCAGACCATGGCACTCATAATTCCCCGACCACTCAGGCTGTCCCGCACTACCAACTCGTGTGTCCGCTGTATACTTTCTTTGAACCCCGGAAAGCTACCGCCACGAAACTTGAAAAAGTAAATATCGTCCTGGCCAGCCCCCCCGGAACGAGAGGAAGTAAAATAGCCCTCATTGCCTTCCGGCGACAGAATCAGTCCTATATCGTCTGCCGATGAGTTGAAAGGCGGCCCCAAATTGGTAACAGCCCCCCAGCGCCGACCCGAGATGTCCACGCTGTACAGGTCGTAACCACCATAGCCTTCATGCCCTTCCGAGGCAAAAAAGAGCGTGCCATTTTCAAAAATGAATGGGAATGCATCATTCTTACTGGTATTGATCTCCGGCCCCAGATTGTAGGGCTCAGACCACTGCTCCCCTGTCCACTCACTGACATAGATATCCATACCGCCGTAGCTGTCAGGGCGGTTGGAGGCAAAAAACAGCTTTGTTTCATCCGCGGATAAGGCAGGATGCAGACAACTGTAGCCGTCATTGTTGAAGGGTAATTCTTTGATTTGCTCCCAGTCAAAGGGACCACGCACAGCCTCGTAGATTTTTAGCCCCGACACTCCCCGCTCATCAGCACGACGTATGCCCTTGTTAGCATTCGTACGCGTGAAAAATATGCGGTCGGCTTTTCTGTTGAAACATACCGGCCCCTCATGATAGGGAGAGGTAAGGCTTACGGAAAAAGGCTGCGGCTTGCCAGGCAGGCCGTCAGGCCCCAGCGCAGCATAGAAAATTTTGAAAAATGTCTCCCCTGTTTTTTCATCTACTAAGCCGCGGGAAAGCTGCGATAAGTACACCAGCCCATTGTCGTAAAAAGTAGGGCTGAAATCTACCAGGGCTGTGTTAATCCTGGCTGCATTGTAGATGTCAACTTCCATCTCACTACTGCCCACAGGCGCTTGCACAGGCATTTGTTGTGCTCGCAGCAGCAGAGACAAACTTACCAATGTGGCCGACAAATACCACCGCTGTTGCTTCCTCATGGCTGGTTTATTTTGACGGATGCCTGCCAACAGGCAACCTCAGAATTGGTGTTTAAAAAAATCGGGGACTGAGTATGTCTGTCCCCTGTGAGCGACCTCCAATAGCATACCTGAGCAGCCCTTCAAAACTACCACTGCTGTAGGAACGCAGTTCTGACAGGGTAAAGTCCATACTCATTCCAAAAAGAAGGGCGTCTGTTATCTGGAAACCCAGCAATATACCGCTCGATGCCCCCAGCCCCCGCTCGTTGGATCCGCCAATGCGGTAAGACAGTCCACCATACAGCTTGTTGTCGTAGATGAGGTTTACATTGGCTTCCGCGTCAAAGGGTGCTCCCTCTACATATTTTAACAATACCTGTGGTTGCAGTTGCAGCCTGTATCCCAGCTTGGTCAATATGCCTCCCATCAGGTAAGCATGCCGTATTTCCCGCGAAATCACGCCGCTGTCATCCGCCAGGTCTATGTTATTCTGCAAAATCCTCGGGGCTCCCAGCCCTACATAGAAGTTCTGGTTGTTGTAATAAATACCTACACCAAAATTGGGTACGTATTTACTTTGTATCCCTGTCGGAATGGCTGCATCCAGCTCCCGTGGCTGGGTAGACTCCAACTGGTCGAAATCGGTGCGCAACATACGCACCGAACTCGACAAGCCTATGGCCATGCGACCACCCACCCCCAAATCAAATCGATACGCATAGGCCGCCTCCGCAGTCAGGCGCATACTGGCGCCTATCGTGTGATGGGAAAACATACCCGCCAAACCAACACCCTTGCTGTTAATTGGCGTGTTGAAGCTGAGAAACTGTGACATAGGCGCTCCTTCCAGCCCCAACCACTGTGCCCGGGAGAGTACAGTGAAGGTTCCCGTTTCTGTGGCGCCTGCATAGGCCGGATTGAATGCCAGCTTGTTGTACATAAAATGCGTAAACTGCTCATCCTGCTGGCTCCACAAAGGAAAAGTCAGGCTGGCAAGTATGGCTATATATAGTATTTTTTTCATGTTTTGTTTTTTGGCTTTCTCGTTTTTGATACTGGCTTTTGCTATCGCTGGATCAGGACATAGCCCGACAGCGGGCTGCTGCCATCCCCTAATTCTACTACAAAGAAGTAGGTATCTGCAGGAAGGTCAGCACCGTCGTACTTAGCACCCCAATTGCCCATATATGGCTTACCTGAACGGAATACCTCGTCACCCCAGCGGTTGAAGATAACCACCTGGCTGTTGGGGTATCGCTCTGTATCCAGTAGACAGGGTACGACAAAGAAATCATTGATGCCATCACCATTCGGTGTAATGACAGAGGGTGCTTTACAGCTCGCGTCTTCGCCTATCTGTACGAATACCTGCCCTGTGGCGATCGCGCAGCCCGCTGCCACAAGCTGGTAACTAAAGTTTGCCTCACCCACAAAATTGGCAGGTGGCGTATAGCGTATGATATCACCCTGATAGGCCACGACCCCCCGATCAGGTGGCGTACCTGCCAGCAGCGTCACCGCGCTGTAGACAGAGTCGTTGTCCATTGGCATCAACTCGACCGTCCTGCCAAAGGGCACGCTTACAGTATCGGCTATGGCAAGCGGGGGTTTCGTGTAGGTAACCACCAATGTATCTCTTGAATCGGCACCACAGACACCCCCGTCAATTGTCCAGACCAACAGGTTAGCCCCCGGTTTTAGGTTGCTGACGCTTGTCGCAGGGCTGGAAGCCGAAGTGAATACGAGCGTACTGTCGGGCGAAGACCACGCGCCACTGCTCCCCAGACCAGGTTGGGCTGCCTGGAGCGCTGCCAGTGGCTCATTGGCACAAATAGACTGGTCTGCACCAGCTACAGGCATAGGATCGACAATGATGACCCGCACACGATCAACAGACAACCCACAACTACTGCTCACCTCCCAAGTGAAGGTGAATATATTATTGGGAACCAGTCCACTAATCAGTGTCGATGGATTCTCCGGCTGTTCGATGACCACACCAAAGGCCGTCTGACCAAAATCTTGCGTCCACCGACCTGTGCTGCCAGCCAATGTTGGCGGTGTGGCATTGAGGTTGATCACCTCATCTGCACAGGCGATGATATCTTCTCCGGCATTTGACTGCTCAGCGGGTGCCACAGTGATAGTCACTTCATCCGCAGAGTAGTCGCGACAGGCACCATTGGAAAGCGTCCAGCGCAATACATAGGGGCCTCCTGCTATGCTGAGTCCTGTAACAATTGAGTTGGGCTGGTCAGGATTGGCAATGATAACCGTTGCCGGATCAGTTGCACTGACCAGTGACCACCGCCCACTGCCTACCGAGGGCGCTACTGCCCGTAAAGTATACTGAGAGGCGCAGATGGTCGTATCCATACCGGCAACCGCCGCATTGGGGGGTACTACGTCAAACTGCACGACCGTTGGTTGCGACAGACCCGATACACAGCCATTGAGGCTGGTACGTGCATAGAAGGGAAAGCTCCCGCCTGTACTGTAAGGCAGTAAGTTGCTCAGCAGCAGCACCGAATCAGTCGATGCCGCTGCCAGCGGCGTAAATCCGTCGGAGCCAAACCAACGATAAAGCGCACCGGACTGCTGGCTGGCAACCGCTATCTGCAGCTCTACAACGGCATCTTCATCCGCCAGACAAATAGGACTGTTGCTGCTGATCAGCGGCGCTCCCGGACGTTCGCGAACTTCTACATCCACACTGACGGTATCGGACGTACAGCCGTTCCTGCTGGCCGTAACCCAATAACGACCTGCATTGAATAATGCATTCGCATTCGGGATAACAGGATTGCTGATAGAGGCTGAGAAGCCCCCCGGGCCGGACCAACTATACACTGCTCCCGGATATTGCGTAGCCATCAGGGACAGTACATCCCCCTGACAAACGGGGCTGTTACTGCTCAACATCAGTTGTGGCACCTGATTCACCTGTATGTTGCGGGGTATCGATGTGGCCGAGCTGCATCCGTTCAGCAGTACGTAGACTGTGTACAAGCCGCTGTTCTGCACCGTCGCTGAGGCAATTTCAAGGGTGTTGGTCGTTGTGGTCACCACATTATTACCCGGAGTTGTCCAGTAGTACTGTACACCCGGACTATTGTAGTTGGTCGTGGTCAGGATAATCGATTCTCCCTCGCAGAAGGTTGTACGGCTGCTGATTTCGGTCGGTTGTGCCGGCTGTGCCGGAGTAAAATTGAGATCCAGCAAGTGCGACTCCTGTCCGGAAGAACAGCCCTGTCCTGAAAGCACCTCCAGTGTATACACGCCTGCATTGACCGCGCTGGCATTGGGTATGGTCAGGTTGGGTGCATTGGAGATGACCTGACCATTGAAGGTCCATATATAGGTATAGCCGGCCTGATTGGGCGGAAACACGCTGGAAGTAATGACCACCGTCACATTCTCCTGCGTACAGTCCGGCACGTTGTCACTGATGCCAGTTATGGCCACGCCCTGTACGACCGATAAGCTGGTGACTGTCGTATCACTACAGCCCGCCTGACTGGTGACGATCAACTGATAGTTGCCCGACTGACTGGTCTGCACATTGCTGATAACAGGTGAGGCCACATTGGCAAAGTAATTGCCGGGGCCTGTCCACTGATAGCCCGATCCGTTAATCGATGAGTTGCCCTGTAGCATGACGGTACCTCCTGTACAAACAGGATTGGGGCTTGCCTGCGCACCTGCAACAGGATTGGGGTTGACCACCAGGCTGGTAGGTGCTGACAATTCGGAGTCGCAGCCATTGGCACGTACAAACAATCGCCATGGCCCCGACTGACCAAGGCTTACCTGACTGGCCGTATAAGAAGGCTCATTGGTGATAAATTGCTGGTTACCAGGTCCCTGCCAGTGCCAACTGGTAGCATCGGTGGTGGTAGTGGTAAAGGTCACGTCGCTGCCTTCACATACAGCAGGAATGGTGGTCAGTATCGGTTGTGCAGGCCTTGGTTTCACCAGTACCTGCACACTGTCGGGTATCGAAGCGCAAGCCCCACGGCTTACAACAAGTTCGTAAATTCCTTGATTGACAGTTCCCAGTGGTCCTATCAGCGGAAACTGCTGGTTGCTGCTAAAATTGGGGCCCGTCCAT
Organism: uncultured Saprospiraceae bacterium; assembly: GCA_964645715.1. Taxonomy (GTDB): domain Bacteria; phylum Bacteroidota; class Bacteroidia; order Chitinophagales; family Saprospiraceae; genus JAUMBM01. The sequence continues at coordinate 2,681 of CAZYAO010000049.1, read as the reverse complement.
GTATAACTTGCACCCGATACCGGATTGGCCAGCAGCCGGAGTTCTGTCTGGGCGCAAACTAGTGTATCGGTAAAACCAACGCCCGCAACAGGTCTTTCGTATACAATCACCTCGGTACCTACGGACGGACTTGAAACACAGCCATTGGCCTCGGCAGTGAGATAAAAACGACGTGTGCCTGCCGTATTGTTGGGCGCAACGGTGAATTCGGGGGTAGCTGTGCTTCCCAGCAACTGTCCGCCAGGTGCTACCCCTTCATACCAATGGAACTGTACGTTGCTGCCGGAGGGAACCACCGGGGTTGTCAACAGCAGCGGTGCATCCGCACAGGCAGAGGTAGCTGCAGCTATGGACGGTACCATGGGCAGATCCTCAATATTTACGATAACAACGCCCTCTGCCGTACAACCCGTCAATCCCCTGATCTCGACCCGGTAAGGGCCTTCTGCACTGGGACTAATATTGGGAATTACCGGATTCTGGCTGGTCGAAAACAGTATGTTGGACGGGTTATACCAGCGATAGGTATACACAACATTGCCAAACGCCTGCGGCGGGTTGGCAAACAAAAACAAGGTATCTCCCCCGCAGATACCGGCGTTAGCCGTCGGTTCTGGTCCCAGTGGAGCAACCGTCACCAGGGTATTACATTGGCCAGTATTGCCTGCTTCATCTCTTACCGTCAGGGTCACCGGCACTTGCTGGCCCGTCTGGCCACAGTTGAAGCTGTTGGGACTAAGCAGCAGCTCAATCTCACCGCAGTTGTCGAAACTGCCATCGTCAATTACCTCCGCTGCTATCGATTCTACATCTGCCCCGGAAGGATCTATGAAGATGGTCGTTGGCTGACAAAAGGCATTAGGAGGCGTAGTGTCTGCAACGACTACCCGATAACGACATCTGTCCGTATTCCCGGCTGCATCCGAAGCTGTAAAACCAACCTCAGACACCCCATTGGCAAAAGTGATATACACCTGCTGTGACGGCTGTGGCATAGGCGTGGGAGGTGTCGAGGTCTCTCCTTCTGTAAAATACGTCAGGCTGAGCGTGTTGTATGCAAAAGTCATGAAGACATAACTCTGTCCGTCGTCGTCACCGTCTTCCGATACCATAGCTGGATCGCAGGGGTTGATACCGTCGCCGGGCACGCCTGGTGGTACATTGATGTCGTTGGGCACGAGGCGGATGGCTATGTCGCCGTCGCTGGCCCAGTCATTGAAGGTAGCCGCAGGTATACTTATCACCAGCTGCCCTGACATAGCACAGTCTGCCGAACCTACCACCGACTGCCCCAGCAGCTGGTCGTCATCGCCGTAGAGTGTGAAGAATGCACCGGGCGAATTGAAATCACCCTGGTAAGTAACGGTTAGTTGGGCAGTGCCATAGGCGTTGGCTGTCAGTCCCGTGAAAACATATACCTTTTCCAGCGCCTGGTAGTCGGTGAGGTTGGGGTCGTAGTAAAACTGCAGTAACGCAGAAGCAGTATCAGCAGGGCTGGTCTGGGTCTGCACCTGATAAGCCTCGCAGTTATCATTGATTCCCAATGGAAGGTCTAGCAGCAAGGTTGCGCTGCAGGAATCTGGGGAGAGGAATACCGTGCGATCGGGCGGACAGATCAGGTCAGGCGCCTCGAGATCTTCCACGCGTATAGAAAAGCTGCAGCTGTCGCGATTGCCCCCGCAGTCCGTCGCGAGGTAGGTTATCAGGTGATTGCCCAGTCCCAGTGAAGCTACAGGGCTACCGCCCGGGACGGCTACTACCGGCATACCACCATCAACGCGATAAGCAAACTGCTGCGGGCTAATGCGGTTGGTCGGAAAGCTGAGTTCGGCCGTAGCGCTGCCACCCGGAAGGCAGATAGCGTTGACCGCGAAGCGGCCAGGCAGATTGGCAGGAATAAAAGGCTCGAGTCGGACGGTAATTTGTCCGTCCGTAGCCCAGCTGTTGATCTGCGACTGGGTGACCGTCAGCAAGGTATCACTGTTGGCGCACTGTACGGATGTACGCTTGGTGCGTCCAAGCAGGCTGTTGTCTTCTCCGTATACCAGAAAGTACTCCTCTGCACCCTCTGCGTCAGCATTGGTCAGCCGGATGCGCAACTGTGCGGATCCGGTCGCTACGACCGGCAGCGGTCCTGCAAGCATCAGGTTGAAAGTGATGGGGTCAACCGGCACATCGCCCAATTGTCCGGGTCCCGCGGCACTGGTAATTGGCAGCGTGAGCGTGATGTTTTCACTGCCCGCGCCCTCACTGCAGGCATCGGTGATGGAAGCGGCCCCCAGACTGACTGTAGCCACGCACTGCCCGGCATCGGTCGATACTGTGCGACCCTCCGGACAATTGGAGATCTCCGGTGCATCCCGGTCAATGACCGTGAAAGCCACTTGCCGGAGGTTGGTGCGCCCACACTCATCGGTAACCACTATGTCTACCCATTTTTGCATGATGGTATCCTCCCGGATACCGCACAGCAACATGGGGTAAGTAGCCGGAAGGGTGGTGCCGGCTTCGTAGACAGCCCACACCAGTTCTTCTTCGATTGTACAGTTGTCTTCCGCCGTCGCTCCGGCATAGCTGCCAATCCAGTCAGCAAAAAGCTGGGGCAGGTTGGAGGTATCCGTGCACTGGATGGTCAGGTTGGTTGGGAGGTCAACGAAAACGGGGTCTTGTGTGTCTTCGAC
>CAZYAO010000048.1:19274-25481 GCA_964645715.1 uncultured Saprospiraceae bacterium | reverse complement strand
AGCCTGCAGGACGGCCTTGGCCGTACCTTGCAGGTGATGCAGGCGAGCCTGTCAGCCGGCTACCACGAGTACCGCGTGCGGGCGAGGGAACTGGGCATGACAGGTGTAGTGACCTACACCTTGCGCTGTGGCGAGTACATGGCCAGCAAGCGCATGGTGGTTGTGGAATAATAGACGGGAAATATTTTAACATTTGCTCTTTGGCGGCTTCGGCCGCCAAAGAGTTTTTTTTTGCCGCCAAAGGCGGCAAAACATGGGGTTACAATACTTTTGAGCAGCTAATGCTGCTCAAAAGTATTTTTAAATAATATGTTGTTATACAGGTATTTGTTGACTTGTGAAATGATTTGGTAAATCACTTTTAACGAGTAGTACGATTGATGTAAACGCCATGTTTGGGGGTGTTACCCATGTACGTACTACATTTGTGGAGCATTCGCTTGTAGGCGGGGACTTATTTATACACCTGACCACAACAAGCAGAACAAACACTCCATACCACGATCAGCACAGGGCTGTACAGAAGAGGCGCCCGTCAGTCTCTGTCAGGCAGTAGGAAAGCTGACAATGCGGAACCTGCAGGGCGGCCTCGGTCGCACCTGGCAGGTGACGCAATTAAAAATAGACAACAGACCAGGATAGAGGAGGAAATTTCCTGGCTGCATCGTTGCCAGTAACTAGCACTTTGGTATTCACAAGTATGTAGCCATTGTTGGAAAGTTGGGCAATGGATGGTTCATAAGATTAGAATTTTTAAACAAGGGGGGATTTTTATATAGTTTTTCAGCAGGGGCTGTGAGCCGTAAGGCAGCAGCCCCTGCTTTTTAACCTTTCATCAGGCATAAATCCCACCGCCCTATTTTTTAACCACAACCCACTGCCTGCGCACAGTCCCCTGCCACACCTGCAGCACATAGGCGCCGGGCGGCAGCCCCTGCGCATTCAAAGAAGCCAAAGACAGGCCCTGCCCGGTAGCCAGCGCCCTGCCCGACAAGTCGAGCAGGCTGTAGCGAAACTCCTCAGCCGGCTGCGCTGCCTGAAGGTGCAAGACCTCCGAAAAAGGATTGGGCCAGACGGCGAAGCCGGGCGGTTGCGGCACATGATCAGCCGATACCAAAAAATCGCTCAGCACCAGCTGTGATATTTTGGCCGGGACGTTGAGGACAGACTGTTGAAAGCGCTCATTGGAGAGAAAAAAATGCTGCCCGTCGGTGCTGGTGATACCTTCCACCTGGTGAAAAGGCATGTTGAGCAGCAGTTTGCGCTTGTTGCCACTCCAGAACCTGTCCCCCTCGAAATCGTACAGCAGGTAGACGAAAGGCTGCAGCAGGGGGGAGTAGCCCGACAGCACCACCCAGGGGTAGCCGGCAACCTGGCTTGCGCCGGTAATCAGGCCTTCGACAGCATGGCGCGACTGGAAGCGCGCCAGGTGGCTGCCCGGTGTTTTGGGAAGCACATAGACAGCACAGCCATAACTGACCCATTCCTTGGTAAACAAATACAGGCTGTCGCCCCAGGCGATGAAAGCCTCGCAGTCAAAATCCGTCTGGTTGGGCGGGGCAGGAGAGGTAGTCATCTGCAGCGAGTAGCCAAAAGAGATCGTATCAATCACAGGACTACCCGCCAGCAGGGACAGCTTATCGACTCGCAGGACGCGCAGGTTATCGCGATTGCCACTGGCATTGTTGCCAAAATCGCCGACATACAAGTAGTCGTCATCCTGCGCAATATCCTCCCAGTCGATGTTGATACAGTCTGTGAGGGGGTAGCGCTGCAGCGCGGGGAGGCTGGTGAGGCTAAAAGCATAGAGTTGGTTGTCGGTATCATCGTTGTGCGTCCAAAGCTGATCTTCCCAAAAAAGAAGGCCGGAGGTTTCTGCCAGTTCGGGAGGTAGCAGCCATTGCTGGGCAGGCAGCAGGGTCGTAGGCGCGTAGAGGCAGCTACCATCGTTTTGCTGCGCCGTCGGCTGGTAGTTGATGGCCAGCGGGTCGGTACAGCCGGTGATTTGTGCGTACAGACAGGGGCTTAGGAGGAGGAGCGCGCTTGCCAGCGCAAAAAGCCTGGAGGTCATGGGGTGGATGATTGGTAAAAAAAATGTGGGTGGGGGCTGCCGCAGCCGTTGCTGCTGCCACCATTGCGTATTTGGATGGCTGGACACGCACCGGAGCTACAAGTTGCTGCCGTTGCTGCTGCCACCATTGTCGCTGATGTCGCTACCGCCTACCCTCAGCGCGCCAGCGCCCGCTGCAGCTGCTGCCAGCCAGCGGCCGTCAGCACCGGCTGGCGGTCATAATGCCTGCCGGCGAGGCGGCTGCGCAGCTCGGCTGCGCGCTCGCGCGGATCGGGATGGGTGCTAATCCAGCCGGGCAGCTGCCCGGCATTCTCTTCGGCAATTTTTTCCAAAAAGCGGGCAAAACCCAGCGGATCGATGGCCGCATTGAGGAGGTAGTCAACAGCCTTATTATCGGCCTCCCGCTCGAGGCTTCGGTCATAGGAAGTCGATGCCAGGTATTGGATCGCCTGGTTGATGAGCCCCGGATCACCCCCCGAAACAATGGCCAGCAGCAGGCTGATGCCCAGCTCTTTAACGATTTTCTTGGACACGTGGCGCTCCTGCAGGTGGGCAAGCTCGTGGCTGAGTACCCCCGCCAGCTCTGTTTCATCAGCAGCCGATACGATGAGACCGCTGTGGATGACAATGTGATTGCCGGGCATAGCGAAAGCATTGGCTTCATACTGCTGAATAACATGTAGTTGCAGGGGTGATTGATCAATGCCGTTGCGTTCGCAGATGCGCTGCAGCAGACTGTCGAGCGGCCGCAGCACCGATGAGTCGCGGATGACCACCTCCTCCTGTTCCAGCATCTTCCAGAGCGCGTCGCCCAATTTTTTTTCATTTTCATCGGAGAGGACGCGTACATCCTCCGACATCCAGGGGAGCAGGTCAAGCCAGTTGATCTGCGCCAGCAGCAACCAGCCGGCAATGAAGAGAGCAATCAGCGCAGTCGCCTGCAGCATAAGCGTTTTCATAGCGTAGTATTTTACTCAGGGTTTGCAAAGTGTGTCAGTCAACGGGCCGTAGAAAAACCAGACCACGTGTTTGCCTTTGCGGGTTTGTATAGCCGCATAGGTGGTGCCAATCAGTTCGAACAGGTTAAACAGCAGCGCCATGATGAGGTAGGCGATGTAGCCGTTGGTGGCGGTTGTCTCCGTAAAAATCACCCGCAGCGTCCAGGCGAGGCCCAGGCTGTTGACGACAAACACCGAGACCTGCGACAGCAGTGCCTGGGTGCAGTGCCAGCGCACAAAGTAGCTGCTTCGCAGGTTGCCAAAGTAAAAAGCCAGGGTGGCAATCAGGTTGACGATGGGCAGCGGCAGCCCTACCAGCAATGCCAGCAGCGACATCAGGTAGCTGTTGGATGCTTTTTCGGCCTCGTGATCATCGACAGTATAGTCGAAAGGGTGTTCGTTGATCATAATCCCTTGAAAATATTCCACAACCAGTTGACGACGACCAGGGCGATGGCGACGACAGCAACGGGCCTGCGGTTGATGAAAGCAATAAATCGGTCATACAGCCCGGCTACCAGCATCCGGCCGGCCAGCAGGTCGTACAGCATGAGCGGCGGCAGCAGCAGCAGCACCAGCACGGCCAGGTAGCCCAGTGGATTCCAGTAGAGGGCATCGGCCCAGTGGCCATCCAGCAGACTGAGGGCGGAGCGGGTGGTGCCACAGGCCGGGCAAGGGAAGTCGGTGACCTCCTTGATCATGCAAAAGCCTACCTCCACTGGTGCAGGATCACCCACCGGCTGCCTGTACAATAGCAGCAGGCGCAGGTAGCCGGCAGCACAACCCAGCAGTAGGAAGAGGTAGAGCCGGTGGCGTCCGTTGAAGTGCATGGCTAGCAGTAGCGTTGAAACAACTCCCAGTTTTTTTCGCGGGTGAGGCCTATGATGAGAAACATATCTACGAACGTCCACACCCCGAATCCGCCGCAGGTGACCAGCTTGGCAATACCCGGCCCCGTGTCGCCAATCAAAAAGCGGTCAATCCCGAGCGTACCCACCAAAAGTGAAGCCGTGAAGCTTATGTTGGGGTCTTTGTAGGGCAGCGTCTGCACGCTGGCCCATTGCTCGTCGTCGATATCCTGCAGAATCTCCCGTATGCGCAGCAGGTGATGGCGCTCAAAGTAGCGCGCATTGGCGAGGATAAACATGTCTGCTCGACTTAGTTCCATGTGCTGGTTTGTTTTGGTGAAAAGATAGGTGCCTGTAAAGCTTGCAGCAAGATAAAGAAGAAAATATTTTTCTTCAAAAAATTGTCCCTCCCTATCGAATTTCAGTGATGTGGGAATCAATGACTGCAGCCGATTCGTTGTGCCGGCCATAAATAAGCACGCCTTGGCAGCTGCCAAGGCGTGCTCATAAACTAATACCGCCAGCTGCGCAAGTCCGCGCCGGCCGGCGCCGTCTTCGGCAGCTCGGCCGTCCATTTGGGGATAAACATGCGGTGGTAGCGCAGGCGCGAGATGGCATTGGGCTGGCTGTGATCGCCGTTCCAGCAGTGCTCTGCACGGTCGCCGTAGTCGATCTCTCCGTCGTAGTAGGGGGCGCGGGTGGCCTCCAGCCGCTCCTCGGTCAGGTAGACGGCATTGTTGAGGTAGTAGTTGTCCATATCGCCGCAGTAGATGCGGATCCGGCCACGCAGCTTATCGCCCAGCTTCGGCCAGTCGCGGTGCATGATGTACGAAAGGTCGTAGTGCTCGCGCCAGTAAGCAGCAACGGCCGTATCGATTTCCCCGCTGCGCTTGTCCCACAGCCGCTTCGGATAGCCGTCGTCGCCCAGGGGGGAGTAGGTAGCCTCCCAGATATCCCATTGCTGACCCGAGCGGCCCTTGTCGCCCAGCACCAGCTCGCGGTAGTTCAGCTCCTTCAGCGTCGCTTTCACATGCCCCAGATAGTCGCGCACACCCGGCCGCGGCGTTTTTTTGAAAGGACTGTCGAGGTAGTAAGCATTTTTGTCCTCATAGATGTTAATCACCGTAAAAGCCCTAAAATCAATGGGATCAGGGCAGGCAGCAAAGCAGCCATTGTATTCGTCGGGGTAAAAAACCTGGGCAGCCAGCGCCTCCCAGCCACCCGTGGAGCCGCCGTAGAGGAAGCGGGCCCAGGGCTCGCCCATGCCGCGGAAGGTCTTTTCGATGTAGGGGATGAGCTCGTAGGTGATGGCGTCGCCGTACGGCCCCTGCGCGGCCGAATTGACGGCATACGAATCGTCGTAGTAGGGCGTAGGGTGCTGTATTTCAATGGCTATCACCCGCGGAAAGTCGGGACCCGACCACATTTTGTAAAAGTCGTAGGCCTCCTGTTGCTCGATGCGGTTGTAACAGTCGAGCTTGAAGCGCTCGCTGTAGACGCAGGGTTGGGTGGTGTCGGGCGGCGTGGTGCGGAAGCCGTCAAAATCGTAGGGGAAATGGCCGTGGTAGATGGCCAGCGGGTATTTGACATCGGTGCGCGTGGCCCAGTCTTTGGGCAGCAGCACGTGTGCACCCAGGTACATATCCCGACCCCAGAAGGCCGAGAGCCGCTCGCTGCGGATGCGCACATGCCGGATCCACTCGGTATCGGCCGGCGGCACAATCGGGGGAATCTTGTTGTCTAGCACCAGTTCGACCTTGTCGGCCCGCCGGGGGTCAATGTACATCCTGACAGGCGTGCTGTAGAGGTTGCCCGGCGCCAGGTTCCACTGCTGCCCCTCCCCGCGATCCATCGGCAGCTTGACCGTATGCCCCGTTGCCAGCTTGAAGGTTTCATATTTGTGCAACAAAACCTGCACATAATAGGTGTCCGCCGGCATGTCCTGCATCCGCTCAATCGGATAGCCCAGCTCCTCCCCGCCGAAAGTAATCGGCTGCCCGGCCTGCCAGTTTTCCAGATTGCGCCCGAAAGCCAGCTGGCTGCCGGCCCCGTCAACGATCTGAAATCGAGGCTCCTGCGAAGGGTCGGTCGAAAACAGCAGCAGCAGCCTGCCGTCGGCTATGCCGGCCTGCAGACTGTCAGGTATGGTGACGGAAAAAGTGGTGCGAACGCCCGCCTCCTCGGCGGTCGGGCTGCAGCCCAGCATCAGTAGGGGCAGCAGGGCTGCTGCCAGCCGTTGCAGGCTGGTACGGCTTTCGCCAAAAAGCTGCCGCAGCGGCGCTGCCAGCCG
>CAZYAO010000048.1:7037-19174 GCA_964645715.1 uncultured Saprospiraceae bacterium | reverse complement strand
GTTGCAGGCTGGTACGGCTTTCGCCAAAAAGCTGCCGCAGCGGCGCTGCCAGCCGTTGCAGGCTGGTACGGCTTCCGCCAAAAAGCTGCCGCAGCGGCGCTGCCAGCCGCTGTATGCTGGTATGGCTTTCGCCAAAAAGCTGCCGCAGCGGCGCTGCCAGCTGCCGCAGCGCAGCCGGCCTGGGTGTCATCGTGTGCATCATCGTGGTCGTTTGCGCACCAGCGTGCCTGCCAGTGCAATGAAAAATCAGGCTTCGTACAGCCCGGAGCTTTTTTAAAAGCCTAAAATTGCAAAATTTGCGAAAAAAAATGCGCAAAATATTTGCAGGAATCAAACCACACATTACCTTTGTGCAATCGTTAGCGCAAAAAAGAAAATAGGGCGCTCATCCGTCAGGCAAAATAATGCTTCGCGGTAGTGCCCGCTGCCGGCAGTCTCACGACCTCGCAGCAGCGCTTGTTGCGCAATTGTTCACCCCGGCTGGTACGGGATTAATGCACCAACGCATGGAAGCTAAAAAATCAGCAAAACAGGTAAGCATCAGCGATATCGCCGAGGCACTGGGCTTGACGGCTTCCACCATCTCGCGTGCACTCAACGGCAACCCCCGCATCAGCGAGGCTACCCGCGAGCGGGTTATCGAACAGGCGCGGCTTATGAACTACAACTACAATGGCGCCGCCGCCAGCCTGCGCACGGGCAAAAGCCAGATACTAGGGGTCATCATCCCGCTGATCAATCGCGCGTTTTTCGCTTCCGTCATCTCGGGTATCGAGTCGGTAGCCAACGCGGGGGGCTACAGCGTCATGATCTGCCAGACGAGCGAGGGCTACGAAAACGAAAAGGCGGCCGTGGCTGCACTGATGAAGGCGCGGGTCGACGGTATCGCTATCTCGGTCTCAGCCGAAACCCGCCGCTTCGACCACTATGCAAGCATCCGGCAGGCGGGTATCCCGCTGATCTTGTTTGACCGCACCTTCGATGAGGTGCAGGCCAACCAGATCGTGATCGATGACCGTATGGGGGGGCGACTGGCAACGGAGCACCTGATCGAGCAGGGCTGCCGCCGCATCCTCCACCTGGGGGGGCCACAGCACATGTCGATCTATGCCAACCGTACCCAGGGTTTTGTAGACGCACTGCTGGGACAGCAACTGAAGCTACAGCCTGAACTCCAGCTTTTTACGGCGCTCAATGAACAGTCGGGCAGCGAGGCGGTCGAGCAATTGCTCGCCAAAGGAATCGCTTTCGACGGACTGTTTGCGGCCTCCGATTATGCAGCCATCGGTGCTATGCGCCGCCTGCAGGCACACGGACTGCGCGTGCCCGAGGATGTGGCCGTCATCGGGTTTGCCAACGAACCTTTCACCCGCTTTGTGAGCCCGGGCCTCTCTTCGGTCGATCAGCATTCCGAAGAAATGGGCAAGGCTGTCGCCAAACTCTTCCTCTCGCTGCTGGGCAACGAACAGGACGCTAAGGCGATGCCGCAAACCAAACTGGTCATCTCGCCCTCCCTCATCGTACGGGAGTCGAGCCTGCGAAAAGGATAATTTTTTTTATATACATGCGCAATCGATTGCGCATTTTTCCCCAAAGAACCTTTCGAAAACGGAAGGACTGTACAAGCGGCTAATTTTTTTTCTGCAACAGTGCAATCGATTGCACTAAGCGGGATTTACAGCCTAGCTGCCAATATTTTCAACACAAAAAAGTAGATTTTTATGAAACGGATGTACGTTGTTTTGTGTGCACTCATGGCGCTGGCGGGCTTGCAGGCTGTCGCCGGGCCGGGTGCACCGCACAAAGTGGCCATGATGCCGGCAGAAGCAGCGTTGACAGTTAGGGGAAAGGTGACCGATGAGGCCGGCGAACCCCTCATCGGCGCATCGATTCTGGTGAAAGGTACCGGCACGGGCACCATCACTGATTTTGACGGGGCTTACGAACTCGAAGTAGCTGACGAGACGGCCGTGCTGGTGTTTAGCTATACGGGCTACGAAAATGTCGAAGAGGTGGTGGGTAGCCGCCAGGTCATCGATGTGGTCCTCCGCACCGGTATCACGCTGGAGCAGGTGGTGGTCGTAGGCTATGGGGTGCAGAAAAAGAGCGATGTGACGGGCTCCGTCACGTCGGTACCCAAAGAGCGATTGTCGGAGCTGCCGGTGACCAACGTCCTGCAGTCTATCCAGGGGGCCGTTGCCGGGGTCAACATCACCCAGGGGTCTTCGGTGCCGGGCAGCGGCAGCAGCGCGCTGGTGCGGGGGGTCAACTCTATCAGTGCCGCTACGGGACCTTTCATCGTACTCGACGGTATGCCCTTCAGTACGACAGGGGGCTCGCTCAACGATATCAACCCCAACGATATCGCTTCTATTGAAATCCTCAAAGATGCCTCCGCGGTGGCCATCTACGGTACGCGGGGTGCCAACGGGGTCATCCTGATTACCACCAAGCGGGGCAGCAGTGGTAAGCCAGTCATCAAACTCAATACCTATGCGGGTAGCGAGGGCTTTGCGCATGTCGTGGAGCCTATGGGACCAGAGGAATACGTGCAGAAGTATGCCGACTGGAAGGCGCAGGCGGGCTCATCAGATCCGGCAGCTGTGCCCAATATCTACGAGCAGCAGAACCTGGCAGCCGGCAGGACAACCGACTGGCTGGAGGCGATCCGCCAAAACGGGCATATCCAGAACCACAACCTCAGCGTATCGGGGGGCAGCGAGAGTGTGCGCTACTTCATATCGGGCGACTACCTCAAGCAGCAGGGAGTGATCAAAGGCTATCAGTACAACCGCGCCAGCCTGCGCTCCAACATCGATGCCAAGATCAACAGTTTCCTCGATGCTGGCTTCTATATTTTCCTCACCAGCAACAACTACGACGGCGGCCGTGCCAACCTGCGCGCTGCCGGCCAGATGAGCCCTTACGGCACACTGCTGCGCGACAATGGCGACTACGAGATCTTTCCCATGTTTGCTGAGCTTGTGTACACAACACCGCTGCTGGGTCTCAACACTACCCGCAACGAGCGCAGCCAGAACATCAATACCAATGCCTACCTGAGCTTCAAGCCAGGCTTCGCGCCAGGCCTGGAGTACAAAGTCAACGCTGCCTACAGCTTCGTACCTACACAAAATCAGGAGTACATCGGCCGCAAAGCCAACAACCTGGTAGGGGCTGCGCAGGTAGCCAATACAGAAACCAAAAACTGGGTGATTGAAAATATCCTTACCTACAATCGCAGCTGGGGCAGCAGCAACCTGGGCGTCACGGCGCTCTTCAGTGCGCAGGAGACCAACTTCTTCAGTTCGCGCATCAACGCGACTGGCTTCATCAACGATGTGCTGGCGTTTAACAACCTCGGTACGGCCTCGTCCGTTGCAGCAGCTTCTGACCGCTACCGCTCCAACCTGCTGTCGCAGATGATCCGCGTCAACTACGGCTACGACAGTCGCTACCTGCTGACATTTACGGCCCGCCGCGACGGCTACTCTGCTTTTGGTGCCAACACCTCCAAGTACGGTGTCTTCCCCTCTGTCGCTTTGGGATGGAACATCGACCGCGAGAATTTTATGCGCAATGCCACAGCCGTAGATGCACTTAAGCTGCGCGTCTCCTACGGATTGTCCGGCAACCAGGCCATTGATCCCAATACGACGACCTCTACCTTTGGCACAGCCCGGCTTCCTTTCAACGGCGTGAGCACCATCGGGGTGCTGGCCAGTGTGCTGGGCAACGCCAACCTGAGCTGGGAGAGCACCCTGGGCACCAATGTAGGTGTCGACTTTGAGCTCTTCAAGGGCCGTATTGGCGGTGCAGTGGAAGCCTATGCTACCAATACCAAGGACCTGTTGTTGTTCCGCGCCATCCCCGAGATCACCGGCTACGACCGCGTACTCGACAACCTGGGTGAGGTAGCCAACCGCGGTCTGGAGATTACGCTGCGCACACAGAACTATAAGAAGGGCGACTTCCGCTGGGAGAGCAACCTGAACTTTGCGACCAACCGCAACCGCATCGTCGACCTCTACGGCGACAAAAAGGACGATGTCGGCAACCGCTGGTTTATCGGTCAGCCGGTCAACGTGGTCTTTGACTACCTGCAGACAGGCATCTGGCAGACAGGGGAGGACGTATCCTCCGTAGATCCTACGGCTAAGCCCGGCGACATCAAATTTGAGGATATCAACGGTGACGGTGTGATCACGCCTGCCGACCGCGTGGTACTCGGTCAGGTCAACCCCAAGTGGATTGGCGGCCTCACCAACACCTTCCACTACAAGCAGTTTCACCTCAACGTCTTCATCCAGACAGTACAAGGCGTGACCAAAAACAATCCGCTGGTAGACTACCGCGACCTCGCCGGCCGCGAAAACCTGCCATCGGGTCTGGGCTACTGGACAGCTGCCAACCAAAACAGCGAGCGGCCGTCACTTGCCTTCATCAACGCACGCCTTTACAACTACCCGACTGACGCCAGCTTTGTACGCCTCAAGGACGTCACGCTGAGCTACGTATTCCGTCCCGAGGCCATTGACAAAGCAGGGCTGAGCAGCCTCACCCTCTACTGCACCGGCCGCAACCTCTACACCTGGACCAACTGGTTTGGCTGGGATCCGGAGGTAGAATTCAACCGCGAGCTCGGCGCCAACACCAACAACTATCCGCTGGTGCGCACCTTCATCATCGGCGCCAACATCGGCCTGAAATAATTTGTCAAACCGTCAAATCAAAGGATATGAAACGTATTTTGTCCATCCTATATACGCTGGCGCTGCTTTCCTTCACCGCCTGCGAGAAAGACTTCCTCGAGGAAGAACTGTACTCCGATTTTGCGCCCAGTGCGCTGACCGATGAGCTGGGCTTTGATGCAGCCCTCATCGGCCTGCAGAACCAGTATGCCGGCTGGCACACCTACATAGGCAACCAGGGCTGGCTGGGGGTATGGCAGATTGGTACCGACATTGCCTTCAACAAGGCGCCGGCCGACAACGATCCCTGGATGGTGCCCTACACCGACTACGGCAACCTCAACTCGACGGATCCCGCCGCCCTGTTTACCTGGCGCTGGTGCTACAAGCTCATCAACAACGCCAACGCCATCATCCAGAGCATTGAAAACCCGGCGCTGACGATTCCGGCAGCCAGCAAGAGCCGCATCAATGGAGAGGCGCGCTTCTACCGGGCGCTGGCCTACAATACCCTGGTGACCCTTTTCGGTCCTGTGCCCCTGATCGAGCAGCCTGTTGACGGTCCCAAGACCGACTTTGTGCGGGCCAACCTGGCCGACCTGAATGCGCTCATCGAGGAGGACCTGCTTTTTGGCGTCAACAACCTGCCTTCGGTAGAGAACGTGCCCGCCAACAACAAAGGCAAGATGTACTCACGCGCCCACAAAGCGATGGCCTCTCACCTGCTGACGGAAGTATACCTGCGCCTTGGCCGCTTTGCGGAAGCAGAAACCCAGAGCAACCTGGTCATCAACAGCGGCGACTTCCGCCTCATGGACCAGCGCTTTGGCATCAAAGCCGGCCAGCCGGGCGACCCCTTTGCCGACATGTTTATCTATGGCAACCAGCGCCGTGGGCAGGGCAACCGCGAAGCCATCTGGGTGCTGGAGTTTGAAGACCCCAACAGCGTCATCGGTGGTACCGGCTCCAACCTGCCACCCAACACCATTGGTGCTTTTGGCTTCCCGCAGCACCGCCGGATGTGGGTATCCCGCTACTTCCAGCAGCCCGGCATGTTGCTGGCCGACTCGCTCGGAGGCCGCGGCATCAGTCGCCTCGCACTCACCAGCTGGGTACTCAAAGACCTGTACGAAGCCAATGATATGCGCAACTCACAGTTCAACATCCGCCGGAAGTTCTACTACAACAACCCCGCCAACCCCCGCTTTGGCCAGCTGGTAGACATCAACGAGCCCGGGGTTGACACCAACCGCTTCATCGTGCCCTACACCACCAAGTGGAACCAGTTTAACCCCAACGATCCCTTCGGTGCAGCCATGATCAAGGACATCATCATCATGCGACTGGCAGAGACCTACCTCTTCAAAGCAGAAGCCCAGCTTCGGCAGGGCAAAGCCGATGCCGCCGCTGAAACCATCAACGTCCTGCGCGCCCGCGCCAATGCAACGCCGGTGACGGCCGCCCAGGTCAACCTCGACTTCCTGCTCGACGAGCGGGCGCGCGAGCTGCTGACGGAAGAAAACCGTCGCATGACACTCATGCGCACGGGCAGCCTGCTGCAGCGCGTCCCCGGCCGGGGACAAAAGGTGAGCGGCCTGGCCGAAAGGCACCTGCTGCTGCCCATACCGCAGACGGAGATTGATCTCAACAAAGATGCGGTGCTCTCGCAGAATCCCGGCTATTAAAGCCGCATCGTGTTTGGCTGCGGCCACGGCCGCAGCCAAACACAATACATATTTTTTTTAGCGGCTGCGGCCGCAAAAAGCAACAGAACGCATGCAACCTACCTCAATGTTTTCGCTTGCCGGCAAAGTCGTGGTCGTCACTGGCGGCACCGGCGTACTGGGCGACGCCTTCGTCGACGCCATTGCCGCTGCCGGCGCCGCCGTCGCCATCATTGCCCGCAATGAGCAGCAGGGGCTGGAGAAAGTGGCGCAGTTGCAGCAGCGCGGCAGCAGCGCGCTGTTTGCTGCCGCCGACGTGCTCGAGCAGGCGCAGCTCGAAGCTGCTCGCGACCATATACTGCAGCACTTTGGCCGCGTTGACGGCCTCGTCAACGCAGCGGGCGGCAACCTGCCCGAAGGCGTTCTGCAGCCTGGCGACGATGTTTTTTCCCTCAACCTCGAGGGCATGAAACGCGCACTCGATCTCAACCTCTGGGGAGCTGTCATCCCCACCCAAGTATTCGGCCCCGCCCTGGCCGCCTCCGGCCACGGCAGCATCGTCAACATCTCGTCGGTCAGCGCCAAGCGGGCCCTCAGCCGGGTGCTGGGCTACGGCATGGGCAAAGCCGCCCTCGACTGCTACACCAAATGGATGGCTGTAGAGATGGCAGCGCGCCATGGCGACAGCCTGCGCATCAACGGCCTCGTGCCGGGCTTTTTCCTCACCCGCCAAAACCACCACCTCCTGCAGCAGGCAGATGGCAGCTGGACCGACCGCGCCCAGTCCATCCTTCGGCAGACGCCCTTCCGCCGCTTCGGGCAGCCGTCCGAGCTGCTGGGTGCGCTGCTCTGGCTGCTGAGCGATGCCTCGGCTTTTGTCACCGGGGCGGAGATTACGGTGGACGGAGGATTTAGCATCAATAGTGGGGTGTGATGGCCTTTGTTGGCTGCTATAGCAGCCAACAAAGGCCCATTCAAGCTGCTTTTTGGCGGCACAGCCGCAAAAACAGCTTACAATAAAATCTTAATAGAAATGATTTCTTACCAACATACAGGCTTCCGGATGGACCAAAGCATGCGCTGGTACGGCCCTGCCGACCCGGTGAGCCTTGCCGACCTTCGGCAGGCGGGTTGTACGGGGGTAGTGACGGCCCTGCACCACATCCCCAACGGGCAGGTGTGGCCCGTTGAAGAGATCCGGCAGCGGCAGGCAGTCATTGCAGCTGCCGGCATGCACTGGAAGGTAGTTGAGAGCGTGCCCGTACACGAGTCCATCAAGACCCAGTCGCCCGGCTACGAGCAGTACATTGCCAACTACCAGCAGAGCCTGCGCAACCTCGCCGCCTGCGGCATTGAGGTCGTCACCTACAACTTTATGCCCATCCTCGACTGGACGCGCACCGACCTGTCCTATGTCGTGGCCGACGGCGCCCGGGCGCTGCGCTTCGAGCGCGCGGCCCTCGCCGCTTTTGACCTTTTCATGCTGCAAAGGCCCGGAGCGGAAGCCGACTACGACCTGTCCACGCAGGCGCGTGCGCGGGAGCGCTACGACGCCATGACCGAGGCGGAGCGCCTGCAGCTGCAGCAAAACATCATCGCCGGCCTGCCCGGCAGCGAGGAGCATTTTACGCTCGACCAGTTTCGCGCAGCCCTCGCCACCTATGCCGGCATCGGCCGTGCGCAGCTGCGCGCGCACCTGATCGCCTTCCTGCAGGCCATCGTGCCGGTAGCCGAAGCCACAGGCATACGCCTCGCCATTCATCCCGACGACCCGCCCTACGACCTGCTGGGGCTGCCGCGGGTCGTATCGACGACCGAAGACATTGAGGCCCTCATCGCGGCGGTCCCTTCGCTACACAACGGGCTATGCTTCTGCACCGGCTCCTTTGGCGTATCGCCCCACAACGATCTGCCCGCCATGGTGCGGCGCTTCAGCGACCGCATACACTTCGTACACCTGCGCAGCACGCGCCGCAACGACTGGGGCGATTTTTACGAAGACAACCACCTCGAGGGCGATGTAGACATGTACGCCGTCATCCGGGAGCTCGTAGTCTGCATGCAGGCGCGGCAGCTGTCGCTGCCCATGCGGCCCGACCATGGCCACCAGATGCTCGATGATTTGGGCAAAAAAACCAACCCGGGCTATTCGGCCATTGGCCGCCTGCGCGGCCTGGCCGAGCTCCGCGGCACGGAGCTCGCCATCCTGCGGGCCAACAGCACAAACCAATGAAAAACAGCAGCTACCATATACCTATGATGCATACCATATTCCATGATCATTTCCTGCTGCGGTCGCCTTTGGCGCAGCGCCTTTACCACGACTATGCAGCACCTTTGCCCATCATCGACTACCACAACCACCTGTCGCCCGAAGACCTGGCCAACAACCGGCGCTATGACAACCTGACGCAGCTGTGGCTGCAGGGCGACCACTACAAGTGGCGGGCCATGCGGGCGCTGGGGCTGGACGAATCGCTCATCACCGGCGCTGCCGACGACTGGTCAAAATTTGAGGCCTGGAGTCGCTGTGTGCCGGCGACGCTGCGCAACCCGCTGTTTCACTGGACGCAGCTGGAGCTCAAAAACTCCTTCGGTATCGACCGCTACCTCAATGTGCAGACAGCTGCCGCCATCTATGGCGAAGCCAATGAGCTGCTGCAGCAGCCTGCCTATGCCACCCGCGGGCTCGTTGCCCGCTATGGCGTGGAGGTCGTGTGTACGACCGACGACCCTTGCGACGACCTGTCGCACCACCGCCGCCTGCAGGAATCGGCTGTGCAGCCAACCGTGCTGCCCACCTTTCAGGCTGGCAGTCGTCGGCTTCCCACAACAACACAGGCTGCGCAGCCAACCTTCCGTCCCGACGGCCAATCGGCTGTGCTGCCAACCGTGCTGCCCACCTTCCGTCCCGACCGGCTGCTGCAGGCTGATCCTGCAGCCCTGCTGGCCTACATCCGCCGGCTGGCGGAGGCCGCCGCCATGCCCATCGACACCTACGACGACCTGCTGGCGGCGCTCGAAGAGCGCATCGACTACTTTCACGCCCATGGCTGCCGCCTCGCCGACCACGGCCTGCCGGCTATGCCCGCTCCGGCGGGCATGAACCGGCAGCAGGAAGCAGCCTTTCGCGCCTTCCTGCAGGGAGACCTGCAGCAGGCCGCCGCCTTTGCCGACAGCTTTCCCGCAGCCGTGCTGCTGTCACTGTGCAGGATGTACTACCGACGTGGCTGGGTACAGCAGTTCCACCTCGGTCCGCTGCGCAACACCAACAGCCGGCTGCGGCAACGCCTCGGCGCCGATGCCGGCGCCGACAGTCTGGGCGACTTCCCGCAGGCGGTGACCCTCGCAGCCTTCCTCGACACCCTCGATGCCGATGAGCAGCTGGCGCGCACCATCCTCTACAACCTCAATCCTGCCGACAACGAACTCTTTGCGGCCATGTGCGGCAATTTTCAGGGCGACGGTATCCGCGGCAAAATCCAGTACGGCCCCGCCTGGTGGTTTCTCGACCAGGCCGACGGCATGGAGAAGCAGCTTAATACCCTGTCCAACTTCGGTCTGCTCAGCACCTTCGTGGGCATGACAACCGACAGCCGCAGCTTTCTTTCCTTCTCGCGGCACGAGTACTTCCGCCGCCTGCTGTGCGCCCTGCTCGCCCAGGACGCTGACCGCGGGCTGCTGCCGGCCGATGAGGCCTGGCTGGGCGGCCTGGTGGCCGACCTGTGCTACCACAATGCAAAAAATTATTTTTCCCTCGATCAAAAATAGATAAGCATGAAAAACGCATTGCATACGTTGTATACCAGCCTGTTGGCCCTGCTGCTCTGCAGCAGTCTCAGCGGCCAGAGCTTCCCTTTGGCCAACAGCAAAGACATAGCGCTTTTCCCGCAGCAAAACGCTGCCCGCAACGCCCTGGACCTGTCGGGCGTGTGGCAATTTCAGAAAGACTCGCTGGGGGTAGGCGAGCAGCAGCAGTGGTTTTTGGGCTTGCCCGCTCCCCGCTCCATTGCGGTGCCGGGCAGCTGGAACGAGCAGTTTACCGACAGCCGCGACTACCTGGGGCTTGCCTGGTACGAGACCCGCGCCTTTGTGCCGGCTGCCTGGCGCGGGCAGCAGCTCTACCTGCGGGTAGGCTCGGCTAACTACCTCGCCAAGGTGTGGGTTAACGGCAAAGCGGTGGGCATGCATGCCGGCGGCCACCTGCCGTTTGCTTTTGACATCAGCAGCTACGTCACTTTTGGCGCTGCCAACCGCATCACCATCAGCATTGAAAACGAGCTCAAGCCCAGCCGCGTGCCTACGGGCGGGGCCGTTGCGGGCGGCTTTTTCCAGAGCTACCCCCGCGCCAATTTCGACTTTTTCCCCTATGCAGGCCTCAACCGCGCGGTCTGGCTGTACACTACCCCTGCCCAGGCCTCCATCAAAGACATCACGGTCGTGACCACCTTTGAGGGTAGTCAGGGGGTGGTAAAAGTGCGGGTAGAAAAAGCCGGCGCGGCGACCACAGGCCGCCTGCTGCTGCAGGGCCAGGGCCGGCAGTATGCGCTGCCGCTGCGCTTCAGCGGCAACACGGCCGAAGCCAGTCTGACGGTACCGGACGTACGGCTGTGGTCGACCGAAGACCCCTTCCTGTACAGCCTGACTGTGAGCATAGGCAATGAGCGCAGCACCATTGATGAGTATGAGCTGCCCGTGGGCGTGCGCACGATCAGCACCACCGACAAGCAGATACTGCTCAACGGCAAGCCCGTCTTTTTCAAGGGATTTGGCAAGCACGAGGATTTTCCGATCTTCGGCCGCGGCCTTGCACTGCCGGTGCTGGTCAAAGACTATGCCCTGCTCAAGTGGGTGGGCGCCAACTCCTACCGCACATCTCACTACCCCTATGACGAAGAATACATGCGTATGGCCGACCGCGAGGGTATCCTCATCATCAACGAGATCCCGGCCGTAGGCCTCTTCTTCCACGGCGACACCCTCGAGCTGGCGCAGCGGCAGCAGATGTGTCTGCAGTACATCGACGAACTGGTCACCCGCGACAAAAACCACCCCTCGGTGGTCATGTGGTCGGTAGCCAACGAGCCCATGCCGGAGCAGATGAATCTGTCGACCGACGTGAAGCCCGCCGACCCCCGCTCCGTGCAGCTCTTCAGCGACATGTTTCGCCGGGTCAAGGCCCTCGATCCGACGCGGCTCACCACCCTGGTGGGCGTCATGGGCGGCCCTGTCGAGTGGCTGGCCCTGTCGGATGTAGTGTGCATCAACCGCTACTGGGGTTGGTATACCAACCAGGGCGACATAGCCACCGGCGCCGATATGCTGAGCCGCGAGCTCGACGACCTCTATCGCCGCCTGCAGCGCCCCATCATCGTGTCTGAGTTTGGTGCCGACACCTACCCCGGCATGCATGCCGAGCAACCCGAGATGTTTACCGAAGAGTACCAGACAGCCTTCATCAAGGCCTACCTCGATGTGGCCGACACCAAGGACTTTGTCGCCGGCATGCACATCTGGGCCTTTGCCGACTTTAAGACCGGGCAGGGTGTCATACGCTTTGGCGGCATCAACTACAAAGGCGTGTTTACCCGCGACCGCAGGCCCAAGATGGCCGCCCACTTCCTGCGCAGCCGCTGGTATACTGGTGAATAACAAGACTGCTCCGGCGAATGTCAGGTTGGGCGGCGCAAGCGGCCACACTAGCAATTATTGGGTAGAGCAACACGAGTTATCGGGTCGGACTATACAACCAACAACAACACTGCCCCGGCGATGGTCGGGA
>CAZYAO010000048.1:0-6937 GCA_964645715.1 uncultured Saprospiraceae bacterium | reverse complement strand
GTTATCGGGTCGGACTATACAACCAACAACAACACTGCCCCGGCGATGGTCGGGACAACAACATTATCAAACAGCATTACTTCTCCAGCCATGAAAAAAATAGTCACTTTCGGTGAAATCATGCTTCGGCTGACGCCTCCGGGCTATCAGCGGTTTTCGCAGGCAGCCAGCTTCGACGTCGTGTATGGCGGCGGCGAGAGCAATGTGGCCGTCTCCCTCGCCAACTACGGCCTGCCCGTAGAGTTTGTCACCCGCCTGCCCGACAACGAGCTGGGCAGCTGTGCGCTCATGGAAATGCGCAAGCGCAACGTAGGCACCCGGCACGTGCTGCGGGGCGGCGAGCGGCTGGGTATTTATTTTTTGGAAATGGGCGCCGTGGCGCGCGGCAGCAAGGTCGTCTACGACCGGGCGCACTCGTCCATGTCGACCATCGGCAAGGGCATGATTGACTGGCGGGAAGTGCTGCGCGACGCCAGCTGGTTTCACTGGACAGGCATCACCCCTGCGCTCTCGCAGGGCGCTGCCGACGCCTGCCTCGAAGCCATACAGGTAGCCAACGAACTCGGCGTGACGGTCTCCACCGACCTCAACTACCGCAAAAACCTGTGGAAATACGGCAAAAAACCTATTGAGGTGATGCCGGCCCTGGTAGAAGGCTGCGACATCATCCTTGGCAACGAAGAAGACGCCGAAAAGCATTTTGGCCTCCATCCGGAGGCCGTAGACGTGACCAAGGGCGGCTCGGTCGATGGCCAGGCCTACCTGTCGGTGCTGCGGCAGCTCATGGAGCGCTTCCCGCGGGCCAAAAAGGTGATCACCACCCTGCGCGGCAGCATCAACGCCTCCCACAACAGCTGGGCGGGTGTGCTGTACGACGGGCAGACGCTCTACGAGTCGCCCACCTACCAGATCACCCACATCGTGGACCGGGTAGGAGGGGGCGACAGCTTCATGGGCGGCCTCATCTACGGGCTGCTCCGCTGGCCCGAAGACGACCAGCGGGCGCTGGACTTTGCCGTGGCGGCCTCCTGCCTCAAGCATACCATCTACGGCGACGCCAACCTGGTGACGGTAGCGGAGGTAGAAAGCCTCATGGGCGGCGACGGCAGCGGCCGCGTATCGCGCTAGCCGCCAACAATTGTCAGTTTTTGTAAGCTTCATACAATATCTTCGGTGCATGGCCTTGGGCCATGCACCCTTTTCAAAGAACAATTATGGCACGTTTTTCAAGAATAGCGGTTGTACGGCAGATGGAAGCCCAGGGTATGGTACCTTTGTTTTACCATGGTGATGCTGAGACCGCCAAAAGGGTGCTGGCCGCCTGCTACCGCGGCGGCGCCCGCCTGATGGAGTTTACCAGCCGCGGTGACTTTGCCCATGAGGTATTTGCTGAGCTGAGCAAGTACTGTCGGCAGGCACTGCCGGAGATGATACTGGGCGTAGGCTCTGTGACCGATGCGGCCAGCGCTTCCCTCTACCTGCAGCTGGGCGCCAACTTTGTGGTGACGCCGGTGCTGCGCGAAGACATTGCGCTGGTGTGCAACCGCCGCAAGATCGCCTGGATGCCCGGCTGCGGCTCGCTGGCCGACATCTGCCGCGCTGAAGAACTCGGCTGCGAGCTGGTCAAGCTTTTTCCGGGCGGCACCTATGGCCCCGACTTTGTCAAAGACATCAAAGGGCCGCAGCCCTGGACCAGCATCATGCCCACCGGCGGCGTGTCGCCTACGGCCGAGAGCCTGCGGTCATGGTTTGCTGCGGGCGTGAGCTGCGTAGGCATGGGCTCCAAGCTCATCAGCGCCGACATCCTGCGGGAGGGCGCCTTTGACAGTCTGGAGACCAGGGTGCGGGAGACGCTGGCGCTGATTGCGCAGGTGCGCGCCTAGGCGGTTGGTTCTTGCCGGCGGCGCAGGCCTGCCGGCAGGATTTACAGCCACCGGCACGGCTGCCCGAAGTGCCAATCCTTTATGGGTGTTGCCTGCCCGCAGGCAGGCACCCGGCCGCTAAGCCATTTTTTTTAAAAAAAACCACAGCCACCATGCCACGGATATTACTACCGCTTTGTTGTCTGCTGCTGCTGGCCGCCGGCTGCGGCCAGCAGCAGCCCAAAACCCTCAAACTGGCCCATGGTATGGATACGGGCCACCCGGTGCACCAGGGCATCGTCTTCATGGCCGAACGGCTGCGTACCAAGTCGGCCGGGCAGCTGCAGCTGGAGATATACCCCAGCCAGCAGCTCGGCACCGAGCGGCAGTGTCTTGAGCTGCTGCAGATTGGCAGCCTTGCCATGACCAAAGTGTCGGCGGCCGTGATGGAAAACTTTTCGCCCGGCATCAAAGTGCTAAGCCTGCCCTACATTTTTCGCGACCGCGCCCACACCTTTGCGGTGCTCGACGGCCCTATCGGCCGCGAGCTGCTGCGGCAGGGCGAAAGATACCGCCTCCGCGGCCTCGGCTACTTTGACGCCGGCCAGCGCTCTTTTTACACCAAAACCAAAGCCATACGGCAGCCCGACGACCTGGGCGGTCTGAAGATACGGGTACAGGAGAGCGCCGTGGCCATCCGGCTCGTGAGCATACTGGGTGCCGCCCCCACGCCGGTCTCCTGGGGCGAGCTCTATACCGGGCTGCAGCAGGGTGTGGTAGACGGAGCCGAAAACAACCTGCCCAGCTTCTACTCGTCGCGGCATTATGAGGTATGCAAGCAACTGTCGCTCAACGAGCACGCGACCGTGCCCGACATCCTGGTCATAGGCAGCAGGGCCTGGCAGCAGCTCAGCGCGCGCGAGCAGCAGTGGCTGCAGGAAGCTGCCGACGAGGCCATCGCCTACCAGCGCAAGCTGTGGGCGGAAGCCGAGGCTGCAGCGCTGAAAGCCGTCGAAGCCGAAGGCGTGATTATCACCCGGCCCGACAAGGCAGCCTTTGCGGCCCGCAGCAGGCCCATGTGGGAAGATTTTCGCAACGACACACTCATTTATCCGCTCATCACGGCCATACAGGCGGTGCAATAGTCTACACCATGAAAGAAAAAATGGCAACCTACCTCGGCTGGCTCCTCATCGCCCTCATGGCGCTGATGACCGCCGACGTACTCTGGGGTGTTCTCACCCGCTATGCGCTGGGCCACCAGGCCAGCTGGACGGAAGAGCTGGCGCGCTTCCTGCTCATCTGGATCGGCTGTCTGGGCGCCGCTTATGCTGCCGGCAAAGACATGCACCTGTCCATCGACCTGCTGTCGCCGCGGCTGTCGCCGGCTGGCCGGCAGTGGCTGGGCGTCGGCATCCGCCTGCTCACCCTGCTGTTTGCCGTATCGGTGCTGCTGGTGGGCGGCATAGAGCTCATACGGCTCACCTACCTGTTGGGGCAGTACTCGCCCGCCCTCAACATGCCCATGTCGCTGGTATACGCGGCCGTACCCCTGAGCGGGCTGCTGACTGCCTATTTTGAGCTGGCGGCGCTTGTTGCCAATTATCCACGCAATTAACTGACAACCATGGAAGTATTGGTACTTGTTTTGTCATTTGTCATACTCCTGGGGCTCGGTATGCCCATTGCCTGGAGTATAGGCCTCAGCAGCCTGCTCACTATGCTGCTCAGCATACCGCTGCTGCCGGCCGTCACGACCGTTGCCCAGCGCATGGCCACCGGCCTCGACAGCTTTGCGCTGCTGGCCATCCCCTTTTTCATACTGGCGGGACAGATCATGAACCGCGGCGGCGTTGCCCGCCGGCTGATCGGCTTTGCCCGCAGCCTGGCCAACGCCCTGCCGGGCGGGCTGGCGCACGTCAACATACTGGCGGCCATGCTTTTTGGCGCCATTGCCGGCTCGGCGGTTGCCGCCGCCTCGGCCATCGGCAGCTTTATGACCGGCGAGATGGAAAAAGAAGGCTACAGCAAAGAGTTTAGCGCTGCCGTCAACATTACCTCCGCCACCACCGGCATGGTCATACCGCCCAGCAACATCCTCATCGTATATTCCCTCGCCAGCGGCGGGGTATCGGTTGCCGCCCTCTTCCTGGCCGGCTACCTGCCCGGCCTACTGACCGGCCTGCTGCTCATGCTGGTAGCAGGTATATGGGCCTACCGCAAAGGCTTTCGGGGCGGCAAGAGGAGCAGTCTGCGGGAGATAGCCATTGCCTTCCGCGATGCGCTGCCCAGCCTGTTGCTGCTGTTGGTGGTGATTGGCGGCATCGTAGCCGGTGTGTTTACGGCCACCGAAGCCTCAGCCGTAGCTGTCGTCTACTGCCTCGGGTTGGCCTTCTGGTACCGGGAGATAGGCCTGCGCGACCTGCCCGACATCTTCCTGCAGTCGGCTGGCACCACCGCCATCGTCCTGCTGCTCATCGGCACATCCATGAGCATGTCGTGGATCATGGCCTACGAAAACATCCCTCAGAGCATCACCGGTTTTCTGCTGGGTGTGAGCGATAATAAGTTTGTGATCTTGTTGATCATCAATTTGATATTGTTGTTTGTTGGCGTTTTCATGGACATGACTCCGGCCGTGCTGATCTTTACGCCCATCTTCCTGCCGGTGACCAATGCGCTGGGGATAGACCCCATACATTTTGGGATCATCATGGTCATGAACCTGTGCATAGGTCTGTGCACGCCGCCGGTGGGCTCCGTCCTGTTTGTGGGCGTAGGCGTTGCCGGCACCACCATTGAAAAAACCATACGCCCGCTGCTGCCCCTGTTTGCGGCCATGCTGCTGGCCCTGCTGCTGGTGATGCTGGTGCCGGGCCTGGCGCTCTGGCTGCCCGCGGCCTTTGGATTTTGAGTAAAAAAGCTAAAAAAACAGCCTATGCGCTACTTTTTTTTATACTACAGCCTGACGCTCGCGCTGCTCGCAGCAGGCTGCAGCCGCCCGCCGGCGGCGGTGCACAGCAACGCCCGGCAGCAGCCCGTGCTGGGCTACCGCACGCTGCGGCTGCTGCAGCTGGACGGCTACCAATTTAAAGACCTCAACAAAAACGGGCAGCTTGACGCCTATGAAGACTGGCGGTTGAGCGACGAGGCCCGTGCCCGCGACCTGCGGGCGCGCATGAGCCTCGAGCAAAAAGCCGGCTTCATGCTTATCAGCTCCACGCGGCTCGAAAACGACTGGTCGTTTGAGGCGCCGCGCACGCGCGAGCCCGTCGGCAGCGGTTTCAACGAGCAGGACCTGCTGATGGAGATCAACATGTTTACCAAAAAGCCGCTGGCGGAGCCCAACCTGTCGGCGGCCGGCACGACCAAAGACGTCACGGTTTTTCACAAACGCCACTTCATCCTGCGCGCCAAGCCGTCGGCCCGCATCATAGCCACCTGGGCCAACAACCTGCAGGCGCTGTGCGAAAGCGACGGTCTCGGCATACCCGCCATAGTGAGCTCCAACCCGCGCAACCACATCACCATGGATGCCTCCATCGGGCTGAGCGTGGGCACCTCTTCGTTTTCGGTATGGCCGGGCGAACTCGGGCTGGCGGCCATGCGCGACCTGGCGCTCACCCGCGAATTTGCTGACATAGCCCGGCAGGAGTGGCGGGCTGTGGGCCTGCGCAAGGGCTATATGTATATGGCCGACCTGAGCACTGAGCCCCGCTGGCAGCGGGTGGAAGGCACCTTTGGCGAAGATGCCGACCTTGCGGCCGACATGATCCGGGAGGTAGTGCTGGGCTTTCAGGGTGCGCAGCTGGGGCCGCAGTCGGTAGCCCTCACGACCAAGCACTTTCCGGGCGGCGGTGCCACCGAAGGCGGGCAGGACCCCCACTTTGACTGGGGCAAGCGGGAGCTGTTTACGGGCGGACAACTGGAGCGCCACCTCATCCCCTTCAGGGCCGCCATCGCTGCCGGCACCTCCTCCATCATGCCCTACTACTCCATTCCCATCGGCACCCCCTATGAGGAGGTCGCCTATGCCTACAACAAAGGCGTGCTGCAGGACCTGCTGCGCGGGCAGTTGGGATTCCGGGGCATCATCAATTCGGATACCGGTCCTATCGACATGATGCCCTGGGGGGTAGAGTCGCTCAGCATTGTAGCGCGCTACAAGCGAGCCCTGGAGGCCGGCATCAACCTGTTTTCGGGCACAGCCGACCCCAGCCGCCTCATAGAGACCGTGCGCACCCATCCCGAGCTCATGCCCCTGATTGACCAGTCGGTAGAACTGCTGCTGCAGGAAAAATTCCGCCTTGGCCTGTTTGAAAATCCTTATGTGGACGTTGACGCTGCCGAGCGCACGGTCGGCAACGCCGCCTTTCAGGCGCGCGCCGACCTGGCCCACCGCAAGTCGATTGTGCTGCTGCGCAACGAAGTGCGCGCAGGCGGCAAGCTGCTGCCGCTGAAAGCCGGCAGCAAAGTATATTTTGAGACCCTGCTGGCCAATAAGCCTGGCGGCAGCCAGGTGCAAGCTGTTGGCGAGCAGCAAGGCATCACCTTTGTAGACAGCCCCGAAGAAGCAGACGTGGTGGTTGTGTGGCTGGTGCCGCGCGGCAAGTCCCTCTTCGACTCCGACGGATCGCCCCTGCGGCTGTCCCTGTCGGCCAACGGCATCGACACCGCCTACGTCAACCGCCTGTTGGCTGGCCGGCCCTCGGTGCTGGTCGTCAACTACTCCAACCCCTGGGTGATCGACGAGATCTACCCCCGGGCGGCCAACCAGGTTGGCAGCGTACTGGCCACTTTCAACACCACCCGCGACGCCCTGCTGGACGTGCTGACCGGCGCCTTTGCCCCCCAGGGCAGGATGCCGTTTACCACCCCTGCATCGGAAGAGCAGGTAGCAGCGCAGGAAGCGGATGTGCCCGGGTATTTGGAGAAAAAAGCTGGATATGGGTTGTTTCGTTTTGATGAGGGGGTGGGGTATTAGGTGTTTTTTGTGGCAACCCCATCCTTGGTGGCGCTAGCGCCACCAAGGATGGGGTTTTGTGGGCACAGCCCATCAGGCATTTATTTTTTTG
>CAZYAO010000047.1:22902-26082 GCA_964645715.1 uncultured Saprospiraceae bacterium | reverse complement strand
GCAAGCAAATCCTCCAGCGCGTGTCGGCGCACACCAAACAACTCCTTCAGTCGGCTGATCTGCTCCGCTGCCTTGGGATTGAGCGAAGCTTTGGCGGCCATGATCAGCACGTTTTTGGGGGTGTCTTCCGGTCCGACAAATTCGGTGGTCTTTACGGCGTAGCCATGCGCCTCCAGCAACAATACCCGCAGACTGTCAGTCAATAGTTCTGCCTGCCGCTCCATAAATATACCTTGCCTCAGCATCGGCATGAGCACTTCCGGTGGCTTCATATCTCGCCGCAACTGCTTGTGGCAGCAGGGGGCCACCACGATGAGTTTTGCCCCCGCCTGTATCCCCTTGGCCAAGGCCAGATCCGTGGCCGTATCGCAGGCGTGCAGCGCAATCAGCATATCAAGCGCCGGCGAAGAGTAATGCTCTATGCTGCCCGCAATAAATGACAACCCGTCAAAGCCCGACGCCCGGCTTAGCTCATTGCAGAAATCGACCAGATCGGGCCGAATTTCTACCCCCTCCATACTGGGCGTCAGCCCCAGCTGTCTGTGCAGAAAATCGTACAGCGCAAATGACAAATACCCCTTGCCCGAACCCATATCGGCAATTCTCGGGCAGGGAGGCAGGGGGTGATCGGCCAGCAGGTGACTGATAATCTCTATGTATTTTTGTATCTGTCGATACTTGCGCTGGCTTTTTTGCAGGATTTGCCCCTCTGCACCCATAATTCCCAGCGACATCAGGTAATGCCCGCCTGCCTGTGTATCCAGTGTGTGCTTTTTGGACTGGTTGTGCGCCAGTGTTGTAGGCTCACTATGCACCGCCGGTTGTTGTTGCAGCCGGCCTTCTCCTCGTTTATTGAAGGAAAGCACCCAGTGGTGACGGGTCGTAAAAAGATTGGCCTCCGTAAATAACTCCTCCAGCCAGGCTGCAGCCTGCCGGATACCCTCCGCTGGCAGAAAATTGCGGGTCTCATCACGCCGTTCAAATTGCAGGGTAGCCGAAAGATGCAGCTGCTGTCTGATCAGCACCGGCCTGCATTGGATCCGCTGCAGTTCCTTCTGCTGCCGACCTGGCTTACTGAGCGTGAGTTTTACAAAAACTCCCGTCGCTACAGCTTCCTCCATGGCTGCCCAAAAATCAACTACAGGAGCGTTCATAAGCAAATATGATTAGCATTTGAAGGCCCGCCGCCTGACAACACAGACCGCAGAAGGCAAAAAAAAAGACCGGCAATCGTCGTCGCCGGTCCCAAAATAAACACCTAAAACCCTATTAACAATCTTTGAAGCAATCAAATGCTTCGTATCTTTATGCGAAAGCCGACCTAAAAGATCACTGCTTATGTCTGTTTCGTGTTAGAAACTCTCCCTTTGGGAGCGATTCACTAAAGTATTGCAAATGTATAGCGGATTTTTTAATTGTGCAAGCATTTTTTGCACTCAACTAAAAAAATCCTGCTTAGTATCCACTTATTGCATATAAGGAGCGCTCATGTGCCCCAGTCGCATACAACAAACAGATTAAGCAATTTCGAGCCGGCGTGGCTGCTGTGGGAGTGCCTCAGCGCGCTTTGGCAACTGCAGTGTCAGAATGCCCGCCTCACAGCGTGCCTCAATCTGCGCTTGATCTACCGCTTCAGGTAGCTGAAAGCGACGCGTAAATTGCAGGAGGCTGAACTCGCGCAGGCGCACTTTCTCACCCTCAACCTTTTCCGCTGTTTTTTGCGCAGCAATGGTCAGCTGGTTGTCCTTTAGCTCAATGGTCAAATCTTCCTTGCGCAGGCCAGGTACAACCAACTCAATTCGCCAGGCGGTAGCTGTTTCAATAATATTGGTGGGCGGATACTGGGCACTGCCAGCAGGCTGATTGACGTCGCGAAGCAAATCTGCTACCAACTTGTCAAATGTTGACCATTGGTTGTGGACAGGTCTTTGTATAGCCGGAAGAACTTTTGAAATGATCATGGTTGATTGTTTTTTGGTTACACTAAGCATTTTTCAAAAGCTGTGCCAGTTCAATTTTGGTGACAAAATGTCAGCTAAATTCAAAATTAACTGTCATTTTGTCATATAAGCGCTGTCAATAAGACGCCTCCCCTGTAGTAACCTACGGCATTACCGATATATCCCGTCCCAACGGGTCTGGTATAAACCCAAAAACAATGGCTCACCGCAGGCAAGAATAATTTCACGCGCAAATCATGCCGTCATCAAATGAATACAGGCTATTTTCTATCTTTACCACAACAACGCCACTGCTGCAAAAGAATTACGCATGGACTATCTGGACGGGTTAATTACAGGCATCTTGTTTATTATCATGCTCAATGTAGGCATGTCGCTGGAGCTATCATCTTTTTCCGGAACACTCTCCAAACCAAAGTCCTTTTTCACTGGTCTGATCTTGCAGCTGATTTTTTTACCCCTTTTTGCACTGGGCCTGATGCTGCTGACCGATCTTCCTGCTGCCATCAAGGTCGGTTTTGTCATCCTCGCCGCTTGCCCGGGCGGCATGACCTCCAATTTTATCACCTACCTAATCAATGCCAGCACCGCGCTGTCCATTTCCATGACAGTGACCAACAGCGTACTGGCCCTTGTAACCATCCCCTTTTGGGTAAATCTGGCCCTGTCGCTATTGATGGGCACAGAGGCCGACCTGCGACTCTCATTTGCCGATACCATGCAGCAGATATTCATCGTCACCATCATCCCCGTCACCTTGGGCATTCTTCTGCACCAATGGAAGCGGGCATGGGCAGAGGCCATCGAGCGACGGCTAAAGTGGGTGACGGTAGTACTGCTGGCTGTATTGTTCATCATCAAATTTTTTGCGGGCGAAGAATACGGCGGCTCGGGCATCCGTTGGGCAGAGGTGTGGATAATATTACCTTTCTCACTCATTGTCAACGCAGCCGGTATGTGGTCCGGATATTTTTTTGGCAAATACCTGCGCTTGTCCGTGGATGACCGGGCAACCATCGGTATCGAGGTCGGTATACAGAATACTTCGCTGGCATTCCTCATCGCCAGTGTGTTCCTGCACAATGAAGATATGCTGAAACCGGCCTTGGTATACGCTATGTTTTCTTTCTTTACCGCTGTCGGCTTTGGCTTGTGGATGAAACCTGACAGCAGGCAAAGAAGCTGGCGTCTCTTGTCCGGCTGGCTATCCGGCAATGCC
>CAZYAO010000047.1:19094-22802 GCA_964645715.1 uncultured Saprospiraceae bacterium | reverse complement strand
ATAGTATCGATATAGTTGCTAACAATAAAAGCCAAAATTAGAGTATTATTGCATCCATAAACCTACGCGCTTAAAGGCAGGAGTCACAGCCATGATAGAATTGATCAACAGTATTTTCAAGCTGCATCTGCGAAAATACGAGGAGGAGTTGCGCATGTACTATGAAATGCCGATTGAACTACAGTCGGCCTTATTGAGAAACCTGCTCAAAACCAATGCAGCTACCACCATCGGAAAGCGCTACCATTTTGAGCGCATTACTTCTGCGGCAGCGTATGCCGAACAAGTACCTGTACATACCTATGAGCTGCTTTTTCCCTACATACAGGAAGCTCTGCTGCAGGATGAGCCAGCGCTTACCGTCAGCCGCCCCCGCTGGGTTGCTAAGACATCCGGCACAACCAGCGGCACGAGCAAATATATCCCCATCACCAAAGAAAATATCGAAGACTGCCACCACAAAGCTTCCTGGCTGACCCTGGCAGCACTGCACGCTCACAACGAAAATTTACAAATTTTTTCCCGAAAAAATCTGCTCATCGGTGGGGGTGTATACGGCCCCTACCCGGGTTCAACCGCTATTGTCGCAGATATTTCTGCCATTCTCATACACCATATACCCCTTGTCATACGGCCCTTTTACATCCCGGATGTCCGCACAGCTACCCTGCCCGACTATGAGACCAAGGTGAGCACCATCGCTGAGATGGCAGCCAAGGAGCCCGGCATCACCATGCTGGGGGGCGTACCTACCTGGAATCTCACGCTCTACCGGCGTATCATGGAAATCACGGGCGCTCACAATCTACTGGAGGTATGGCCCAACCTGCAGGCATATATCCACGGCGGTGTGCGCTTCGAGCCTTACCGGGAACAGTTCAGGGCGCTGATTCCTAGCCCGCATTTTCTCTACCTGGAGGTTTACAATGCTTCTGAAGGTTTTTTTGCCATACAGGACAAGCTAGACCGGGACGATCTGCTGCTGCTGCTCTCCAACGGCATCTACTACGAGTTCATTCGGTTCGATGACTACCAAGCCAACAACTGGGATGCCCGGCCGCTGCAGGAGGTGCAGACCGATCTCCCTTATGTCATGCTGATTACGACCAATACGGGCCTCTATCGCTACCCTATGGGCGATCTAGTAGCTTTCACGGCTACCAACCCGTTCCGCATCAAGATCGTAGGCCGCACACAGGAATACATCAATGCTTTTGGCGAAGATCTGCTGCTCGATAATGTTGAAAAGGCGCTGATGTCGAGTTGCCGACTGCTGGGCGCATCGGTACGCGATTATGCCGTGGCACCCTACTACATCCAGCTCAGTGAGAAAGGCCGCCACCAGTGGTTTATTGAATTCGAAACGCCGCCAGCCGACCTCGGGGCTTTCACCCAGGCGCTGGATAAGGCCATGCAGCAGCAAAATTCCAATTACGCCCAAAAGCGCAGCAACAATTTTGCCATCGACCCGCTGGAAGTTATCCAGCTGCCAACAGGCTTTTTTGAGCGCTGGCTCCGCCGCAAAGGCAAACTGGGCGGGCAGCATAAAATCCCTAAGCTGGCCAATCACCGCCGCTTCGCTGAGGAGTTGCTGAGCATGCTGGCAGAGGAGAATTCCTGATTTTCAAACTGTTAACACTGATTCGAAATAATATTTTCGGCTTTCGCCAAAAATATTATTTCAACCTGGTGCTTGTTTTGGTTTTTAAAAAAAACCAAAACAAGCACCCATAATACATGACATTTTTCGGCTTTCGCCAAAAATATTATTTCAACCTGGTGCTTGTTTTGGTTTTTAAAAAAAACCAAAACAAGCACCCATAATACATGACATTTTTCGGCAAAGCCGAAAAATGTCATGTAACATCAATGTTTGTATTTGATTTTTTTAAAAAAGGCTCACATACCCCAAGTGCACCTTGGGGCTACCCGGATCAAAAGGCTGCCCCTGCCGCCGGCCCAGCGCCAGGCTGATGCCCAGCATGCCTGCGCGGGTTTCAAAAGACACCCCTGCGCCCGCACCCGTCGGATAGTCCGTACCATCCCCCCACAGCACTCCCTGATCCACAAAGGCATAGAAAAAACTATTCTGCCCCAGTAGGAAGCGATATTCGACGGTCGCCAGTGCATAACTGCTGGTAAATATACTCTGCTCATCAAACCCCCTGAACAGCCGGTTGCCGCCGACGCGATACTGCTCGTTGGTCAGAATACTGCCCGCCGAGCGGAGCGTTGCCAGGCGCAGCGCGCCCTTGAGCGTGCTCTGTCGGGCAAGCGGCAGGTAGGCCGCTGCCGACAGCTGCCAGCGGAACTGGGTGGTGCGGCCGGGCAGACTGTCGTAGAGCGGCCCATAGCCGTAGGCCAGTAGTTGCGCATTGCGCTCAATGGTGCGAAACCCTGCCGCTGCCTGTGCCTCCACTTCCCAACCACTGCGCGGATTGAAGCGGTAGTCGAGCCGCTGCATGGCATACACCAGCCCCAGCGAGCGGCGGCTCAGGTCGAGGGTGTCCGGCAGGCGCCCGCGGATAGCAATGGCGGCACTGTCGGCTTGCAGCAGGTTGGTCGACTGCTGGTCGAAGACCAGCTGCAGCTGCCCCTGATCGGGCAGCCGGTAGCTGAAGCCCATGCGCCCGTCAATGTTGATAAAAAGCGTATCCTGGCGGTATAGGTTCAAGGACAGCTCAATGCCTATGGGCAGGGAGGGCAGGTATGGGTAGGCCACTGCAAGCCGCAGTTCCTGCGTGAGCGGCCGCGGTTGCTCAAAGCGGGCGGCAAGGCGCTCGCCGCGCTTAAAAGTGTTGTACACTTCCCCTTCGAGAAAACCATTGATGATGAGCCTGTCGGGGCGCAGGTTGTCGGGCAAAATGCCAAGGATGAAGTCAAAGCGGCTTGCCGGCCGAGCGTTGAGCGGTAGCTCTATGCGCGCCTCATCGTTGGCAATAAGTACCTGCGGGGGCGATGCCAGCGCTACATAGGGGAGCTCGCGCAGGCGATTACCAATCTGTCTTACCCGCGAAGCATTGTAGGGCTGCCCCGGTACCAACCCCAAGTGTGCCTCGAGAAATGACTGTCTGAGCGGCGGATCTCCCGGCAGTCGCAGTGGCCCCATGCGCACCAGCGCCCCTTTGTCCAGCCGAATGGCGGCGGCCAGTTGGGGCGAAGCGGTAGGGTAGGCTTGCAGCCAGACACGGACGAATGGGTAGCCATCATCTGCAGCGACCGCCAACAGGCGGTCTCGGAGAGCGAGCCACGACTCCCACTTGACGGGCTGCTGACTGAAATTTTTTTCCTTAAAACCCGCCCGCTGCAACCAGTCGGCCGGCAGTCCTTCGGCGGTGAGGGAAAGCCAACGGTAGCGAGGTCCCAGATGCAACCACGCATGTACGGTATCGCGCTGCCAGACAACCGAATCAAAAGAGGCCTCCAAAAAAGCTGATGCCTGTAGCTGCCGCAGCCTTTCACTGAGTGACTGCTGCAGCTGCAGGCTGTCAGCGTAAGCTGCCGACAGCTCTTCCGATCTGGTTTTGTGGCCGGCAACTGTGTCGAGCCTGTACACCTCCAGCCGCCAGCTTGCGGGCTGGGCGCTCAGGCTCACAGGCAACCACCCCACGCAGCCGACCAGCAGACAGCCAGCAAGTGCTGCCTGCGCAGCTGCTGCACACAGCAGCCACATGCGCCGGC
Source organism: uncultured Saprospiraceae bacterium (assembly GCA_964645715.1). Classification (GTDB taxonomy): domain Bacteria; phylum Bacteroidota; class Bacteroidia; order Chitinophagales; family Saprospiraceae; genus JAUMBM01. The sequence continues at coordinate 19,121 of CAZYAO010000047.1, read as the reverse complement.
TGAGGCCGGCAGCGGTTGGCCGGCCAG
>CAZYAO010000047.1:14447-18994 GCA_964645715.1 uncultured Saprospiraceae bacterium | reverse complement strand
CCCCGCTTGTTACATTGACGCAGCGGAGCGACACACACTCTGCGAAGATAACGGAAGAAAATGGCTGGATTATACATACACCTTCCTTTTTGTAAACAGGCCTGCTACTACTGCAATTTTCATTTTAGCACCTCCCGGCGGCAGCAGCCCGCCATGGTAGCTGCAATGATCAGAGAGCTGCAATGGCGCGCCGGCTATCTCGATAGCCGGCAGCTCGACAGCGTCTACCTCGGCGGTGGCACGCCTTCACTCATGAGCCCGAAGGAGATGGCGCAGCTCTTTGCTGCTATAGACCGGCTTTTTGACCTCAGCCCCGGTGCTGAAGTAACCCTCGAAGCCAATCCCGATGACCTGACCCCCGAAACCCTGCAGGCGCTGTCAGACACACCAGTCAATAGACTAAGTATTGGTATACAGTCTTTTAGCGAAGAAGATTTACAGTACATGCACCGGGCGCACAATGCTCAACAAGCGCGCCAGTGCATTGAGGACGCCCTGACTGCTGGTTTTGAAGACCTCACCATTGACCTTATCTATGGCTCGCCAACTACCAGCGATGCACAATGGGCTCATAACCTCGATATAGCACTGGGCTATCGGCTACCCCACCTGTCCTGCTATGCCCTCACCATCGAGCCCCGCACAGCACTCGAATACCGGGTGCGCCAGGGCAAAGCGGCGGCGGTGGATGAAGAGCAGGCAGGCAGGCAATTGCAGTACCTCATGCATACAGCAGCTGCAGCAGGCTATGAGCATTACGAAATCAGCAATTTTGCACAGCCCGGCAAGCATGCACGCCACAACAGCAGCTATTGGCTGGGGGCACACTACCTCGGCATTGGCCCTTCGGCGCATAGCTACAACGGATATAGCCGGCAGTGGAATGTAGCCAACAACGCACGCTACCTGCAACTGCTCGAAGCGCCCAATCTGTTTGAAAGTACCCCCGACAGCAGCGAGGGAAGCCTTTTTGAAAAAGAAATTCTCAGCGCAGCGGATCGGTACAACGAGTACGTCCTCACCCGGCTCAGAACCCACTGGGGCTGTCGGCTGGCTGATATAACTGCCTTGCACCCCTCCTTTGCGCACCACTTTTCAACCCTCATCCAGCCCTGGCTGGCCAATGGCAGCGTACTCATGGCTGCCGACCAGACATTTACCCTCAGTCAGGCAGGCAAACTCATTGCCGATGCGATTGCTGCCGACCTGTTTTGGGCAGATGCGGGCCGGCAGGAGCAGGAATAAGCACGGAATTTTCGGCTGGTATGCCTGTCAGCCAAGAATGTTGTCCTATATTTGCCAATAAGATCAGCTGCCCCGGCAGCAACTAAGTAAGCACTGGGTACTATGCAAATTGTTTCCTATAATGTCAACGGCATACGTTCGGCCATCAACAAAGGGCTAATCGACTGGCTGGCTGCGCAGTCTTTTGACATTTTGTGCATACAGGAGACCAAAGCGCAGGCCGAGCAGGTCGATATGCGTGCTTTCGAAGCCCTGGGGTATCGCCACTATTGGCATACCGCCGAAAAAAAAGGCTACTCAGGTGTGCTTACCCTCACCCGCCGCGAACCGGACACTGTCGTCGCCGGCTGTGGCCATGAGCTCTATGACCGCGAAGGCCGGGTGCTGCGCACAGATTTTGGCGATTGGACGCTCCTCAACTGCTACTTCCCCTCCGGCACTTCCGGAGAAGAGCGGCAGGGGATTAAGATGGAATTTCTGGACTATTTTTTTGGCTACATTCATGAGCTTCGGCAGACGCGCAGCCAGCTGATCGTCGTGGGCGACTACAACATCGCGCACGAAAGAATAGACATCCACGATCCTGTACGCAACAAAAACACCACCGGCTTCCTGCCTGAGGAACGCGCCTGGATGACCCGCTGGTTTGACAGTGGCTTTGTCGATACGTTTCGCAACCTCCATCCCGATAAGGTTTCTTACAGCTGGTGGAGTATGCGCGCCAATGCGCGCCAGAACAACAAAGGCTGGCGCATTGACTATCAGTCTGTCACCGACAATCTGCGTACGCAGCTTCAGGGAGCAGCCATATTAAACGAAGTCGTACATTCCGATCACTGCCCTGTCTGGCTGGAGATCGATCTATAGATCCGGCGGGTTGGCTACGCCCGCCTCACAAAAACCTTCATCGGCATTTGAATAAAAGTGACAAACACATGAAAAAGGCTTTCGTACTCATCTTCTTCACCGGCATCGCAGCAGCACTTGCAGCACAGGGATTTTCGGGCGGCTTCAGGGCCGGACTCAATTTCAGCCGTTTCGATGGTCCTACAGCACAGGATGGCAGTGGCCAGTCCGTTGAATCTTTCAATCCCCTGACAGGCTTCAGTATAGGGGCTACCGCAGTCTATGGGTTTACGGATCTCGTGGGACTCAAAGCCGATCTCATGTACAGCCAGAAAGGTGCAGAGTATGTATACGACGGCCCTTCCTACTTCGTTTTTTACAATCCCAATACGGGCAATGAAACCCTGACCCTGGCAGGAAACCGACGGGTTGACAATAATATCATCAATACTTATCTCGACCTGCCGCTGCAGGCCTACTTCCGGCTGGGTAAGCTCGAAATTTCGGGTGGTGTAAGCATGGGCTTCCTCATCACTAGTCAGGGTGCAGGCGGACTGCGCTTCACCCCTACGGAGTCTTCGATTGCTCCATTTTCGGTCACCCTCGACGAAAACTACCTGCGCGACAGCCGGGCGGCAGCTACCATCAAAGAAGGGGAGAGCAGGTTTTTCAGCAACAAAGCTGTCAATTTTCCGACTACCGTCGGTGCTTACTACGACAGTACGGCTGAAGACAAACCGCTCTTCAACCGCATAGATATGGGGCTGGTCGGCGAGCTGTCTTACTTTATGAACAAGGGCTTGTTTGTCAGTGGCCGACTCAATTATGGCCTGAGCGACATCACCCGCAACAGCCAGCATGTGTCGCTGGTGCAGCGCAGCAGCGGGCAGTACAATCTGCGGGAAGAACTGCACCGCAACCTGGCGCTACAGGCAGGTATAGGCTTCCGTTTTTGAGTTATTTTTTTTACAACACATCAGCGGACTGACATGCTCCTCCCCCCGGAGCCACAAGAGCGTTTGACTTTAGCCAGGATCGATCATGTTTTACAGACGACATATACTAGTACTTTGGAGTATGGTGGCCGTTGCCGCCTTATACGGGGGAGGGGGGAAATCTGCTTACAAAAATTACTTTCTGGGCTCCTACTATTTTGCGGAAGGCCAGTATGACAAGGCAGAAAACTACCTTAGAAAGGCATACGAAGCGCAGCCGGACGAGTACAACTTCACCGTGGCCTTCGCGCTGGTGCTGGGACGCAACGGCAAGCCCAACGACGGGCTAAAGCTTATCAACCGTAGCAACTACCTTCCTTCGGCCGCACACCCGGAGTATCAGCAGCTGATCTCGATGCGACACTACATCACGGGCCTTATCCACTGTTATGGTCAGCGCTATCGACTGGCCATACAGCCACTGGAGTCCGCCATTCGTATACAGCGGACACTCAACAAGCCCGAGCTGTTGGCCAGCATGATGAATACCCTTGGCTATGCCCGCTTTTTGCACCGCGGACTGGGTGCCGGCCCTCACCGCACAGGCAGCAAACCCCACTACCACCTGCACGCCCGCAATCTGGAGCGCAGCCGCCTGATTTTTGAAGAAGCACTGCGCATTGATCCTACACAGGTCGCCGCAGTCTATAACTACCTCATGCTGTGCGACACATTGGGCGCACCCTCTGCTTTTGAAGAACTCAAACCTGTCAACCGAAGCCCCAATGAGCAGGTGGTATCCTCCCGCTATGCAAGCCTGCCGGTAGACATGGGTGCCGTTCTTCCGTTTCGGGAATACGACGATATCGTCCTACTGCTGGACATCTCCGGCTCCATGGTCATGGAAAAGGTCAGCTGCGTGGGCCAAACCCGGTTTGAGGTCATGCGGGAAACATCCCTCTTCTTTTTGGACAGCCTTACCGCCGGCCAACAGCTGGGCATCGCTACCATCGGCGGGGACTGCGGTACCACCCCTAAGTTGTGGCACTCGCCGGGGGCTATAAGCCGTGAAGAACTGCGACAGGCGCTGGAGTTTCTCGTGCCCGACGGCACTACACCACTACTCACCATATTACAGCAAACCATTGACCTTTTCGGTATGGAACCCGAGCGGCGACGCTCTATCTTTTTTATCAGCGACGGAGAAAACATATGCCGGCTGCCGGGTGTAGATATCTGTCAGTGGAGCGAGGGGCTCGCTGCCCGCGGCATCACCATCAACATACTCACATTTTTGGGCGCCAGCCTCGACAACCGGGGTGCCTTCGCAGAGTATACCTGTCTCGCCGACAACACAGGCGGAAAGGTGCTCAACCTCGATACAGACAGGTGTAGTTTTGAGCGGTACCAGTTTGATATCGCAGCAGCAGCCCAGTTTTACATCCCCCCCTTCGAACAGGTAAGCTGCGGGGGCCCCGGCGTAAAAGCCATCTGGGCAGTGTATCCGGAAGCAGAGAAACA
>CAZYAO010000047.1:0-14347 GCA_964645715.1 uncultured Saprospiraceae bacterium | reverse complement strand
CTTTTTGACGGCTTGCGCCGTCAAAAAGCCAGCAACAATGATACTTTTTGACGGCCTGCGCCGTCAAAATAAACATATTAATTTTTTTGATTTTTTGAAAAAAAATCAAAAAAATTAGCAGTAATGATACTTTTTGACGGCGCAAGCCGTCAAAAAGTATCCCAACCCTCACCGCCGTCAGACGGCAAAACTCTCCCCGCAGCCACAAGTACGCGCCGCATTGGGGTTATTGAAGTAAAAGCCCTTGCCCTCCAGTCCACCGGAAAACTCCAGCGTCGTGTTGCACAAATAAAGGAAGCTCTTCAGATCGCAGACCACCGTTTCCCCGTTGTCATTGAAAATCTGATCGCTGGGCTTTATCTCATTGTCAAAATCCATGTTGTAGGAGAGGCCGGAGCAGCCCCCACTGGTGACCGATACGCGAACGAAATAGTCATCGCCCAATTGGTTCTTGGTGCGTATGTCCTGAATTCTCTGCTTGGCACTTTCTGCAACAAATAACATAGTCGTTTATATTATGCTGTGAAGTAGCAATTGGTGCCGGACGCCTACTTGCGCACCCGACACCAACCACCCTGACGCCCCTAGTGAGCCGCCTCTTCTGACTTAGCCGTTACCTCCATACCGTTCTTGGTCTGGTAGTCAGCAATAGCACTGCGGATAGCATCCTCCGCCAAAACAGAGCAGTGGATTTTTACCGGTGGCAGTGCCAGCTCCTCGACAATGGCCATGTTGTCAATGGTCAACGCCTCATCGATAGACTTGCCTTTCAGCCATTCTGTTGCAAGGCTGGAGGAAGCAATGGCCGAGCCGCAGCCAAAAGTTTTGAACTTGGCATCGACGATGCGGTTTGTTTCGGGATCGACCTCGATCTGCAGGCGCATAACATCGCCGCACTCGGGAGCACCTACCAAGCCTGTTCCTACAGAAGACTTAGCTTTATCGAGCGTACCCACGTTGCGCGGGTTTTTGAAGTGATCGAGCAATTTATCTGAATAAGCCATAGCAATAGATATTTTACAGGTTGATATTGATTAATGTTCCTGCCACTGTACCGAGTTGAGATCGATACCCTCTTTATACATCTCCCAAATGGGGCTCAATTCGCGCATGTGATTGACCCCCTTAGAGACCGCCTCGATGGTGTAGTCAACATCCTCCTCCGTCGTAAACCGACCGAGGCTGAAGCGCAGGGAGGAATGTGCGAGATCATCGCCCAGGCCCAGCGCTACCAGTACATAGCTGGGCTCCAGCGAAGCCGACGTGCAGGCAGAACCCGAAGAAAGCGCAATTTGCTGGTTGAAAGTCATCATGAGACCCTCGCCCTCCACATGCTTGAAAGATATATTGGTCACATGCGGCATACGATGCTCACGGCTACCGTTGATGTAGGTCTCCTCAAGTTGGCACAGCCCCTGCTCGAGTCTGTCACGCAGCGCACTCAGGCGCGCAGCATCCTGCGCCATCTCAAGTCTGGCAATCTCAGCAGCCTTGCCAAAGCCAACGATGCCCGGCACGTTGAGCGTACCCGAGCGCATACCACGCTCGTGACCACCACCATCCATCTGTGCAGTTACCTTCACGCGTGGATTTTTGCGGCTCACATAAAGTGCTCCTACCCCCTTGGGGCCATACATTTTGTGTGCTGTAAACGCCATGATGTGCACACCTACTTCGCGCGGATTGACCGGAATCTTACCTACCACCTGGGTAGCATCGCTCATAAACAAAACCCCGTGCCGCGCGCAAATATCGCCGATTTCCTTCATCGGCTGAATGACGCCCGTCTCGTTATTGGCCCACATGACCGATACCAGAATCGTCGTCGGCTTAATAGCCGCTTCCAGTTCGGCAAGGTCAATCAACCCCTCACGGTCGACCCCGAGGTAAGTCACCTCACCCCCCATTTTTTCAATGTGCTGGCAAGTATCCAATACCGCCTTGTGCTCCGTCTTGACCGTGATAATGTGGTTACCTTTGCGGCTGTACATCTCAAAAACACCCTTGATCGCCAGGTTGTCAGCTTCCGTAGCCCCACTGGTAAAGATAATCTCCTTCGAATCAGCGTGGATGAGCTGCGCAATCTGCTCGCGCGCATAGTCAACCGCCTCTTCAGCTACCCATCCGAAAGGGTGATTCCGGCTGGCTGCGTTGCCCGGGTTTTCATAGAAATATGGCAACATAGCTTCAACCACCCTCGGGTCGGTCGGCGTCGTAGCGTTATTGTCGAGATAAATCAGTTTGCCCATTGCAGTACTTTTATTTAGATTGAATCTAATCAAGGTTATCGTATTGCAAAGGTAACGAAAATCATCCAAAAAAGTTTATATAAAATAGGGCATTTATCTCGATTGAATTGTTCTTTTATTTACATTGCAGCTAGTGTAAAAATATTCACCATGCGAGAAAATCTATTTGCCGGCGCCCAAGCCTCCTCCAAAGCCGACTGGCTTGTGCAGATACAAAAAGAGCTCAAGGGTAAGCCTCTTGAATCCCTTGATTGGCAGGTTGAAGAGCATATTCGGCTTGCGCCGCTGTACGCACGCGAGGATCTCAGCCGACAGCCCCCTTTGGCCGGCGGTCGCACCGATAATCACTGGGAGGTAGGCGAGCTCATCGAGGTTCGCGATCTTGCGGCAGCCAACCAGCAGGTACACAAAGCCATTGCCGCCGGCATCAGTGCCCCCCTTTTTCAGTTGCACCACGAGCCAACGGCCGCAGAGCTGGGCATTTTGGCAAGCGGTATCGTACCCGACAATATATCCGTCCACTTTGCCCTGCAGCATCCGGGTAAGGACCCTGCAGAGTTTTACCGCGATCTTATCTACTACGTACGCCAGCGGGGCTACCGGCTGTCGGCCATCCGCGGTTCTGTCGACTTCGACCCGCTGTTGGACTGGAGCGAGCCCCCGCTCAAGCCGCTGGCCCGCATCCTGGGATTCGCCCGTCGACAGACGCCGCTGTTCAAAGTTTTGCAGGTCAATGCCCGCACTTTTGATGCGGGACTTGAGCACACCAGTCGCGAACTTGCCCTCACGATTGCCAAGGGTGTTACCTATCTCGATCTGATGGAGAAGGAAGGCGTTCCTCCTGCCATTACCAACGCCCACATGCAGTTTGCACTTACCATCGGCAATACCTACTTTGCCAACATTGCCAAGATCCGGGCGCTGCGTTTGCTGTGGGCCAATGTGCTGGAGGCTTATGAGCTTGCCTCTCCGCAGTTGCCACCCATAGTGGTTCACTTGGAAGATGAATCGCAGACGGATGATATGCATACCAATATGATTCGGGCAGCCGCACAGGCTATGTCCGCGGTCATCGGCGGTGCCAGCCGCCTTTACGTACTGCCTGCCGACCAATACGCGCAACCGGATACATCCGGTGATTTTGTGCTGCGCATCGCTCGCAATGTACAGCATCTGCTCAGGTATGAAAGCGGATTTGATAAGGTGGTAGATCCTGCCGCCGGCAGTTACTACCTGGATACCTTCACAGAGGCGCTGGCTGCTGAGGCTTGGCAAAAGTTCCTGCACATCGAGGAGCAGGGAGGCTTCTGGGAGGCAATGAGTGTCTGATGTATGTCTGCGCCTGCAGGCGCAAAAAAAAAATTTCTGCTGTAGCGCGCCTCAGTAGCGGGTGTATGCCTGCGCCTGCAGGCGCAAAAATCCATTCTGCTGTAAGCGCCCCCTAAGCAGCCGGTACATGGCTGCGCCTGCAGGCGCAGCCATGTACCGGACCTGTTCTTACCGCGGCCGCCCCGCCCACCAGGCTTCAAAAATCCTCGTCACCTCAGGGTTGTCGCGCCAATTGTCAGCAATACCTTCGAGGGCTAGTATCTGCTCGAAAACTTCATCCTGTGCTTTCGCTTCTGCCAATGCCTTGCTGTAAGGTATATGACTGAAAGTCACCATACTGTACAGCGGGATGAAGTCGGGATAGCGGTCGTGCAGGCTGGCCGCAATTTCTTTGCGAAGCAAAAATTTGGGGTCTGCGACCCAGTCGCGCATTTCCAGAAAATTGCGCAGCGCCAGGTCGGCTATGGCATGGCCGTCAGCAACGCGCCGGCCGCTGTAGGCTGGAATTACCTCCTCCCAGTTGCCGGCCTGCTCATCGAGCATCTGGCAGAGCAGCGTACAATCTTCAAAGCCGGCATTCATACCTTGTCCATAAAAAGGAACAATGGCGTGGGCGGCATCGCCCAGCAACAGGGTGTTGTGGCCGTAGTGCCAAGGGGAGCAGCGCACGGTCATCAGGTGGCTGGTAGGGTTGTTGCGAAAATCTTCCGTCAGGGCCGTAATCAGCGGCATCGTATCGGGAAAGTAGCGTTGGAAAAACGCCGTTACCGCCGTATCTGTCTGCAGGTTGGCAAAACTGTCGGTTCCTTCGTAAGGCAGAAACAGCGTGGCCGTAAAACTCCCATCGGGATTGGGCAGTGCAATCAGCATAAAAGCGCCCCGGGGCCAGATGTGCAGCACGTCGTGGGCCATGGCATGACTGCCGTCGGCACGCGGCGGTATATTCAGTTCCTTGTAGGCATAATCCAGGTACTGCTGGCTATAGTTGAAGCGGGGTGTGCGCATCATAGCATTGCGCACCTCCGAGTAGGCTCCGTCTGTTGACAGGAGGACGCCCGTCTGCACCGTCTGCTGTTGCCCCGTCTGCACGTCCTGCATCACCAGCTGCTGCTTGTCTATATTGACCTCCTCTACCCGCTGGCCGAAGTGAAATTTTGCCCCTAGTGCCTCGGCTGCATCCATGAGTGCCAGGTTGAGCCCTGCCCGGGACACCGAGTAGATCGCCTGCCCCTCTTTGCCATACGGCTGAAAGGTGAGTTCGCCGCCAACGCTGTGCATCATGCGGCCGCGCATCTGCAGTGCCTGTGCTCTGATGACCTCCGCCATGCCTGCCATTTCGAGCGCCTTCCAACCGCGCTCACTCAGGGCGAGGTTGATGGACCTTCCGCCTGCAAATCCGTGCTTGCGCGGATCCTGCCGGCGTTCGTAGACCGTTACCGCATATCCCCGCGCCGCCAGCAGGCGGGCGAGCAAAGAACCGACCAGTCCGGCTCCGGCAATGTGTATGGTTGCAGACATAAACTATTGGTTTTATTGTACTGTCTGGCTGCCGCTGCGGCAGCCTGCTTTTTTTTTAAAATAACCCACAGCCGCTCACGCAGCCCGCCGCGCGGCTTTTTTCCTAAAAAAGAATACGAAAAGCGGCAATCTGTGCGATAAACCCGACAGCATAGCCCCCGTACACATCCGCCTGTTCGTGCGCCTTGAGCAACAAGCGGCTGCTGCCCACTAGGCCCGCCAACAATATCGACAACATCCACAGCAGCACAACGCTTACTTCATAGCTGCCGCCACCCGGCATGTCTACGGTAAAAGTCCCGTAACTGAAGAAAAGCATGCTGATAAATACCATGCCCACCAAGCCGCCTACACCGACGGCATGCACGCTGATTTTCGAAAAAATATTGACCAAAAATGCAAGGAAAAGTCCGATGACCGTCCCCAGCATGAATCCTGTGTAGGCCATGGGCGCCTGGCCATTTTTATATAGATTGTAAAAAATCCATATATACAACATGCCGGTGATCAGATAAGGTCCTATGCGTTCCTGTTTTTCGGGCATGGACATGGATTGTAGCATGCCAAGGAAGTACATGACTGTGATGGATACTGCCGGAATAAAAAAGGTGTACAGGAAGATGAGCAGGATGAGGCGGCGGCCTTCCGGTTCTGCTACAGAGCTGATGCCGAAGAGGTAAGGATTGATGAGCATCAGCAATACCAGCATATAACAGGGCATCAGCAACGGATGAAAGAGTACGGATATGCCCCAGGCAAGCTGTTTGACCATAAAAAGCTCATTTGTGCCGCTAAGATAGTTGTTTTGCCAACAATATTACTGTAGCCGACGGCAGAATCAGTGGCGGTCGGGTGTTGGCAGCGGGGTGAGGGACTCTGCCGGCAGCAGTACCGCCGGCGGCGGCAGGGTGTCGGTCAGCTGTACCAGATAATACGTGAGCTGCCCGTGCCTGACAAAGAAGGAGTCCAACCGCACAAATGAAGACTCGGGGAACTGTGCTTCATTGACGAGGTAGTATTCGTCCTGGCTGAATCCTTGTACCTTGCGGGGGATGATGCCTCCGTAGCCGCGCTCGAGGTAGTATGAATTGGTGGGCTGCATAAGCGTGTGGTGGTAAACAAACAGAGGCTTTCCGGCCCACCGCTGGCCGACGGCCAGCGAGCTTTGTCTGCATTTTTCCCCAAAATCATTGGCGAGCCGGTCTGGCAGCACAAACCAGTCAAACCCCAGCCGGAATGTCAGCAGCAGTGCTATGACCCATAGCCAGCGCTGCTCCGCTTCGCGCCAGGCTTTTGTCAGCAGCCACAGCGACCATCCCAATAGCAGCAGGGCCGTCGGGATAGCCCAGGGTAGCTGCTGCAGTCGTACGGATACCAGCGGACCTGCCCACACCACGGCCAATATCACCGCCAGCAGCAGCAGCAAACGCTGAAACCATGGGTAGAATCGGCTGTTGCTGCCTTCCAACTGCCTAAAATAGTAGAGCCCCAGCGTAAATAACAGTGGTACCAGCATCAGTAAGTACCGTGGATATACCTCGGGGGAGGTCCAGTATGGTAGTATGTTGAACAGCAGGCATACGGCGAGGAAACCAGCAAACCGGTCGGATCGCAAAAAGCGCCAGGCGCCCGGCCGGAAGGCAAAAATGATGAGCAGTGACCAAGGGAGAAAATGATAGAGCAACTCAAACGGGAAAGTTACAATCTGCAACAGTGTCTCAGCCAGTCCAAAGTGTACAACGGTACGCCGACTCGACTCATTGAGCAAAGTGCTTACAACGGTCTCCAAGTCATTGTACTGGTGGTAGCCGTAATAATACAATGCCGGCAATACCAGCCCCAATAGTCCCCCAACCACATGAGCCACGCTGAACAGCCGACGGAATTCCCCCCGATATACAAAATAAGACAACAGACTTATCCCCTGAAAAACAATGGCAGGAAGACCTTTTAGCATAAACCCGACCGCCATCAGCTGGTAAGAAATAATAAATAATTGCCACCACTGCCTCCGCTCAAAAGATCGGTACAACACCATAAACAAGGTGAACATCACCCACGAAAAACTAATATCTATGAGCCCCAGCAGGCTGTCCCAAAACAATACCCGCCCACAAGTGACAAAGGCCAGGGCATTGATAAAGGCCAGGCGCCGTCCCAGCGCTGCCCGCGTAAAATAATAGATAGTCGCCGCATACCCCAGCAGGCACACAACCGCCCCCAGCCGGCTTACCCACTCGGATTCACTGCCTGTCACCCCAAATAGCAAGGCCAGCAGCCAGTTCCACAGCGGAGGCTTGTTGTAGTAGTAGTCCCCGTGCAGCGTAGGCGTCACCCAGTTGTCGGACCATCGCATCTCCAATGCTACCAGCGCACGTATGGCCTCATCGTCAATATGCGGCATGTAGCCCAGCCGCAACAGCAGGGCCGGCAGTAGCAAAACCAGGATAATACCGTATGGCAGGTAGGGGGATTTCAACAGCTTGCTTGTTGGTGAGAAAAATCTAAAAAAAGGCTGCCCCGGGACCTGCCCGGGCGGCTGGCGCCGCTTAGGCACGCTTACCTACAGGTGTATTTTTGATTTTTTAAAAAATCAAAAAAGCGCACTCGCAGGTGGTATTTTTGGCCGCTGTTGGCGGCCAAAAACCTATGCGTCAGCCTCAGCGGCAAATGTACGAGAAAAGCGGGAATTTAGCGCAAGCCCAACAGCCGAGGACAATGCTTGGCGGCTCAGTCATTCAGTGGCGGGGGTGTCGGTTTTTGGTAGGACACCTTGAAATCGTCCAATACAGCATCCAGAATAGGGTCTTCACCACGCTGGTAGCCCTCTTTGATCTGGTGGTCAAAAAGCTTCCCCATGGCATTCCAGTACGTTGCCGTGATGCCGCCCCGCAAGTCTTTGATGAGATAGTACAGCGGCGTGTCAAGTTCTCTCTCTATCATCTTTATCAAAATTAACCCCTGTGTCTTGCTCAGGTTGCGCAGCGGGTCGGCAAATTCATTCTTGAGCTCCGTCTGCAACCGGCGTATGTAGCGATTTCGCCGGCCATCGCGCATGTTGGCAGTCACGTACTCCGTCTCCCGAAAAATCCTGATTGCTTCCACTGCATAAGGATATACCTTGACTGCATAATAACGGTAGCGGCGGTAACGACGATACTCTTCGTCATCGGCAAACCGCCGGGGGCTCGTCACCGATACGTCGTCGAGGCTGGCCACGATGAGGGTGTCGCCACAATCATCGATTACATAGGGAAAGTACTGGCCGTTGACCAGTGTCTGTCCAAATTGCTGTGCGTGGGCGGACAGCGCCAGCGCACCGGTAATGAGTACCGATAAATATATTCTTCTCATCGGAAGTTTGGTTGTCTGCCGTCGCCCTTGCCACAGGCCGGCAACGATTGTAAGTCCTTATAAAACGCAAAGGGCAGCGAAAGGATTGCTTCGCTGCCCTTTTGCTGCCATATTTTGAGCGCTAGTCTTTTTGTCTGTCGTATTTTTCCTGGAATCGCTCGTACAACTGCCGCTGCACATTGTTGAGGTCGATGAGGCGCCCGTCGATGAATGCGGCATCTACTACGCTGCTGCGCATGTCGAGTATATCCCCGGCGGCTATGAAAAGTGTTGCCGCCTTCCCGGCCTCCAGCGTGCCCAGGCGGTTGCCCACGCCCAGAATCTCGGCAATGCCCCCGCTGATAGCCTTGATGCCCTGCTCGTACGGCAGTCCGTACGCCACGGCCGTCCCCGCCTGAAAAGGCAGGTTGCGCACCTGCCAGAAGCCGTCGATGCTGATACCAAAACGCACGCCGGCCTGGTAGAGGGCCGCTGCCGTTTTGTATGGCTGGTCGATATCGCTGTCGTTGCTGGTAGGCAAGGAATGAATCCTGCCCAGTACAACAGCCACATTGTTGTCGCGCAGAAAATCGACAATCTGCCAGCTGTCGCGGCCCCCGATGATGACCGCCGTCATACCAAACGACTTAGCCATCAGCACGGCCTCCTCCATATCGCGCGCCAGGTCGGCATGAACATACAGGCGGCGGCTGCCGTCAAACAGTGGGCAGCAGGCTGCAAACTTGAGGTTAGTCGTCTTCGCAGCCGACTGCTGACAGTAGGCTTTCGCCTCCTCAAAGAAACGGCCTACAGCGGCTACCTCCTCGTCATAACGCTCATTCTTGGAGACTGTCTGCGTACTCCAGTTGAACCGGTAGCGGCTCGGCCAGTAGAAATGCTGCCCGTCGTCGGTCAGCACAGCCGCATCCTCCCAGTTCCATGCATCCAGCTGTACAATGCTCGAGTTGCCTGCCAGCATACCACCATCAGGAGTTACCTGCGCTGTCAGTACACCACGTGCGCGCACTGTCGGAATCACCCGGGAGTCAGTATTGTAGGCAATCAGTGAACGGATGTTGGGATTGAGCTCGCCAGTTTCCGTATGGTCGCGCGTTGCCTTGAAGGAAGAAATTTCTACCAGCCCCAGCTGGGTATTGGCGGCCAAAAAGCCGGGATACACGTGTTTGCCGGTAGCGTCAATCACCTCATACCCTTTCAGATCAGGTGCATTGTCTTTACTGGTCACAGAGCGGATGAGTCCCTGATCAAAAGTGATCACGGCATTGTCCACAACCTGTCCGTTGCCCAGATGCGCCTTAGCCCCTACAATGGCAACGGGCCCCTTTTGGGGCGGTGCCGGCACCGGATTCTGCCCCTGCGCCAGCAAGGCTGCCAACATCAGTAAGCCGGTATATATATATTTATGCATAAAAATCGTGATTATTTGGAGTACGACAATCAGTTTCCTTCATCTTCATGGTCTTCGCAGTGGTAGTGGCGATCGCGACGCCCCTGCATGGGCTGTGTCTTGTCACCCCGATCCGCTGCCTGCAGCATTTTTTGAATCAGCTGGTTGCGCTCAACCTGCAGCGCTGCGCGCATCTGCTCATCCTCAGCCAGGTCAAAATACTTGACACCGTCTACATAGGTCTGTGCCGCTTTGGCATAGATGGAGAGCGGGTGAGCTGTCCACAAGACAATATCAGCGTCCTTGCCTACCCGAATACTGCCTACCTTATCGTCCAGGTGGAGCAGCTTGGCGGGATTGAGGGTAATAAACTTGAGTGCATCCTCTTCCGATACATTCCCGAAGAGTACGGCCTTGGCTGCCTCCTGGTTGAGGCGGCGGGCCATCTCGGAATCGTCCGAATTGAAGGCCGTCATGACTCCCTGTGCGTGCATCATAGCACCGTTGTAGGGGATAGCCTCATATACCTCATACTTATACGCCCACCAGTCGCTAAAGGAAGATCCTCCCACGCCATGCCGCGCCATGATATCTGCTACCTTATATCCTTCAAGGATGTGGGTAAAAGTATTGACGCGGAAGTTGTGCCGCTCGGCCAGCTTCATCAGCATATTGATTTCACTCTGCACATAGGAGTGGCAGGTGATAAAGCGCTTCGCCTGCAAAATTTCCCAGAGCGCATCGAGCTCCAGGTCGCGACGTACAGGCTGTCCCTGCTGACGTGCCAGACCATACGCTCGGGCACGGGTAAAATAATCTTCGTACACCTGCTCAACACCCATGCGCGTCTGCGGGTAGCGCGTACCCGCGGCATCACCCCAGTTGCTCTGTTTGACATTCTCCCCCAGCGCAAATTTGATGAAGCCCGGCGCACCGGTCCAGAGAAGTTCGTGCGGCAGCACTCCCCAGCGCAGCTTGATGATAGCCGACTGCCCTCCGATTGGATTGGCAGACCCGTGCAGTGCCTGCACGGCCGTGACGCCGCCCGCCAGCTGGCGGTAGATATCAATGTCAGTGGCATCCAGCGCATCGCCGATGCGCACCTCTGATGAGCTTGACTGAGTACCTTCGTTGACTCCCCGCGTGATAGCAATATGAGAGTGCTCATCGATGATGCCCGGCGTCAGGTGCTTACCTGTACCATCAACCACGACTGCATCTGCTGCCGTCAGATTGCGGCCCACAGCCGCAATTTTACCCCCGCGAATCAGCACATCTGTATTTTCGAGTATGCCCCCTGCCTCATTGGTCCATACTGTAGCATTTTTTATCAGCACCGTAGCCGCTACAGGCACCTTTTCCCGCCCGTAAGCACCAAACGGATAAGTCATTCGCGATAAGACCGAAGCAGCTGCCGCCTGTCGCCCGGCCTGTTTGACAGCAGCCGAATCCGGCTCACCAACATACATAGCCGACCAATTGACCCAGTTGCCCTGACCATCCTGACCGCGACCTGCCCATTTTTGCCCCTGCACGGAGCCCGACAACCGCACCATTTCCTTGCTGCCCTGCGGTGTATAACTGAGGCTGATCAGGTTGTTGGCATAGGTATACGCTACCTTCACTTTCACAGAATCGCTGATAACCAGCTGCATCTCCGGCTTGGCAGGTTCCCCGCTGACAACCATTGCATAGGAAGCATCGGCCACTTTGAGCTCAAAGCGCCCGATCCAGTCGGGATAATCGACGGGCTTAACGACCAGCGCCTTGCCCTGCACCCAGTTTTGTACGATAGCCATTTCCTTGGCGCCCAGACTGGCACTGGTGACAATAAAATTGGCCACCTTACCCGCCTCCAGGCTACCCACGCGATCGAAAGCACCCATAAGGCGAGCCGGTGTTTCTGTGAGTGCGCGCAGCGCCTGCTCTTCGGTCAGGCCCTGCTCCATCGCTTTGCGCAAGGCGGGCAAAAAATCTGCCGGCTTATCCAGGCCGTTGGCCGTGAGTGCAAATTCGATGCCGGCAGCAGCCACCTTGGCAGCATTAGCCGGTGCCAGCTCCCAGTGGCGTAGCTGCTCGAGGCTGATGGACAGTGCATCGTAAGGATCCCGCACCTCATAGGCTGCCGGAAATTTGAGCGGCAGCACAAAGGGCATGTTCAGTGCCTTGAGAGCCTCCAGTCGCTGGTATTCATCTCCGTTGCCTTTGAGGATATAGCGGACGCCAAACTCGCGTCCCAGCTCCCCCACCCGCAGAGCATCCTGCCAGCTGTCGACTGCAAAAAGCTGCGGCAGTGCCTGCAGCTCATTCCAGGCTTCCAGCGAAAAATTGACCTCTTCCTGCTGGTTGCGATACCACTGCCCGTCATAATACGTCTGGCGGAGTAGTGCAATCACGCCCATGAGCGAACTTGGATAGTCCTGAGTGGAGCTGCCCTTGCGCATCGACAGCCCATGCGCAGCCCTCGGGATAAGGATGCTCGTATGCGGCGCCTCAGCACCCAGACTTACAAAAGCGGCTGAGCCGCGGCTGATACCGTCCAGCGGCTGCGTAAGCAGCGCCCCAAAGCCCTGCTCTCGCAGTGGCTTGGCTGTCTTTTCATCAGGACGAAAAACCTCATGCGCCTGAAACTCGGATCGGATCGCCTCATTCCATGCGTAAGCCCCCTGCTTTGAAGTCAGCGGCTGCTCACCACGCTGCCGCCGGCCGCCGGCAGCTGCACCCGACGGGCTCTCAGGCATGCCGTAGTTGCTGTACAAATCTATGAAAGAAGGATAAATATGGTAGCCGCTAAGATCGACCACCACAGCCCCCTGCGGCACTTTTACCGAAGGCCCAACCGATACAATCCGACCGTCGCGGATGACCATGGTCGCATCTTTCATGACTGTACCCGCCTTGGACACAATCGTAGCACCCGTAAATGCATACCACCCCTCGCGGTGGTCATAGACCCCGTTGTAGGGGAAAGTCTCCTGCGCCTGTAGCTTCAGCAGCAGCAGCAGAACAGACAAGAGTAATCCAATTTTTTTCATACTAGTTCCATTAAGTTGATTGGCAGTGCCTTGCTACCGCAGCGGCCCGGCAGTGGTTATGAAAAAGGCCTATAGCGCCTGCCTGCGGAGCAGCCAGCACAGCAGCATACGCGTCTTGGTAAAACAATCGCTAAAGTAATGAAATAATATAGTGGACAAATACTTAGCGCAGATAATAAGCAGCGAAGTGTGCAGAATTTGGCGCAAATAACTTTGCAGCCGTATCTTTAGGTCTCACTATGGATGGCGCTTGCCATCCGCATAGAAGTATATGAACATAGAGTCTTTTTCTGATAAACCGCTGGTGCTGGTGACAGGCGGCACAGGCCTCGTCGGTTCTTACCTCCTACGCTACCTCGTCCGGGAGGGTTATGCTGTGCGGGCGCTGCGGCGCCCCGGCAGCAGCACGCAACTGGCAGGAGAGGTCGCCGCACAGGTGGCGTGGGCCGAAGGTGACCTGCTGGATCCCGGCAGTCTCGAAGATGCCCTCGAGGGCGTCGACACTGTGATACACGCTGCTGCGCTGGTCTCCTTTTCGCCCGGCGATCGCGACGCACTCGTACGCATCAACCGCGACGGAACGGCCAACCTGGTCAATGCAGCCCTCTATCAGGGGGTGCGGCGGTTTATCCACCTGAGTTCCGTGGCGGCACTCGGCCGCAAGTCGGGCAATGAGCCCATTGATGAGTCCACCGCCTGGCAGTTTACACCCGCACTCCCGCGCTACAGCGTGAGCAAGTTTCAGGCCGAGCGGGAAGTGTGGAGAGGGCAGGCCGAAGGCTTGTGGGTGGCAGTGGTGTACCCCAGTCTCATCTTTGGCAGCGGCTGGTGGAATGCAGGCACCAACCGTATGTTCTCACATGTCGACCGCGAGCTCCCCTTCTATCCGCCGGGTGCCAACGGCGTGGTGGATGTCCGCGATGTCGCCAAGGCAGTCATGCTGCTGCTGCACCAAGGGCAGGACGGCGACCGCTACCTCCTCAATGGCCACAACATCAGCTACCGGGATCTCATGGTGCTGATTGCCGAGGCACTCGGCCGCAAAGCCCCACACCTGCCCATGCAGCGCTGGCAGGCGCGCCTGCTGCTCATCGGCGAGGCCATTCGCAGCCGCCTTTTGCGACAGCCGGCACTGCTCACGCCCGAAACGGTACGCAACTCTTTTCAGCATTTTTCTTACAACAATGAGCGCTCGCGCCATCAGCTGCAGCTAAGCTATACGCCTGTCGAGCAAACCATCCGGGAAACAGCCGCTCAGTACCTCGATGCACAACAAAAACAGAAGACTTTTGACCTGCTGCCCTTGCTGTAAGGAAGCACGAAAATCGGGCGCCACACATATTATTAAGGAAAAAATCTGCGTTATACGACAATAAGACCTCCGAGGTCACAACAATCATGGGCAAGAAAACAATACTGGTCATCGTCAGCCTTTTGGGCTTGGCAGTCGTCAGCCTCGTGTGGATGCAGATGCG
>CAZYAO010000046.1:24781-28004 GCA_964645715.1 uncultured Saprospiraceae bacterium | reverse complement strand
ACTTTTATCAAAAAAAAGTCATGAGGATTTTCTTTTTAGGGGTTGTGTTGCTGACCATTCAGCTGGAAATGAGTGCGCAGGCCAGCCTGTTGAAGGCAGGGCCAATGGTTGGGTATGTTGATATGCGGGAAGCACTGCTGTGGGTGCAGACAACATCAGCTGCCGAAGTACAGTTCGTCTACTGGGACAGTATTCAACCTGCCACACGTTATTATACAGATAAGGTGACGACACAGAAAGAGGGTGTGTTCACCGCCAAATTGGTTGCAGATCAATTGTTGCCGGGGAAAGTCTACGCCTATCAGTTGCTGATTAACGGGCAGCCAGTGGAGAGACCCTATCCACAGTATTTTAAATCTCAGGTGCTTTGGCGGTTTCGTACAGATCCGCCTCCCTTCACGGTCGCACTCGGCAGCTGTTCTTATTTCAATGAGCCCGACTATGACCGGCCTGGCCGCGCTTACGGAGGCGAATACGGTATTTTTCAGTCTATATACAACCGCCGTCCCGACCTGATGCTGTGGCTGGGCGATAATATCTACCTGCGGGAAGGCGATTTTTACAGCCGGACGGGCATCATGCACCGCAATAGCCATGCCCGTGCCACCGCCGAATTGCAACCCTTGCTGGCCAGCACGCACCATTATGCCATCTGGGACGATCACGATTTTGGTCCCAACGACAGCGACCGGAGTTTTGTGCACAAAGATGTCGCGCTGGAAGCTTTCCGGCTCTTCTGGGGAAATCCGACCTTTGGGGTCAATGGAGAGAAGGGGATTACTTCCTGGTTTGAACACAACGATATGCACTTTTTCTTGATGGATGACCGCTACCACCGGGCACCCAACGACCGTAAAACCGGCGACTGTACCATCATGGGCGAAACACAGCGGGAGTGGCTGATTGACGCCCTCGCCGCCAGTCAGGCACCCTTCAAGTTGGTAGCCAATGGGGGACAGGTACTCAATACAGCCAAAGTTTTTGAAACGTATGCAAATGTGTGCCCCGAAGAGCGTGAGTGGCTGCTCAAGCGAATCGAGGAAGAGAACATCAAAGGGGTAGTTTTTCTCACCGGTGACAGACACCACACCGAGCTAAGCCAGTACACCAATGCTGCCGGCAATATCGTGTATGATCTCACCATTTCTCCCCTCACTTCAGGCCCGGCTTCCAATGTCAGGGAGGTCAATGACCATCGCGTCGAAGGAACGCTGGTCACGCAGCGCAATTTTGGCATGCTGACCTTTAGTGGCCCCCGCACGGCCCGTGAAATGCTGATACAGGTATTCGATGCTGCCGGCAATGAACTTTGGCAGCGCAGCCTGAAGGCACCAGGGCGCTAAGGGTGCGCAGGCTGCTGCCCGAGGCTGCAGCCTGATCCGGCGTGCCGCTCTTGTTTTTTTTAAAAAAAAGAGCGGCACGCATGGTTTGAAGTGCTTTTGGGCGCCAGGCGCCCAAATAACTGCAGCAGCTATGTTTTTCGTTGAAAAAAATGAACAAACGTTCGTTCGCATTGGTTATTCCTTTACCTTTGTACCAGTGATAAAATGATTCGATTGTATGGCAGACAATGAGCAGTTACGGGCACTAGCCTTTCAGGCGCGCATCGACGCCGATGAAAAAATTGAGCCTAAGGACTGGATGCCGGAAGCTTACCGACGTACGCTTATCCGGCAGATATCCCAGCATGCCCACTCAGAGATTGTAGGTATGTTGCCAGAAGGCAATTGGATTACCCGTGCGCCTAATCTCCGCAGAAAGCTGGCGTTGCTGGCGAAGGTACAGGACGAGGCAGGACATGGATTGTACCTGTACAGTGCGTGCGAAACGTTGGGGATCGATCGGGAGGAATTGCTCGAACAGCTCCACAGCGGCAAAGCTAAGTACAGCAGTATTTTCAATTACCCGACGCTTAGTTGGGCAGATATGGGCGCTATTGGCTGGTTGGTCGATGGCGCTGCCATCATGAACCAAGTGCCTTTGTGCCGCACCTCTTATGGGCCTTACGCCCGGGCTATGGTGCGTATCTGCAAAGAAGAGAGCTTCCACCAGCGTCAGGGCTATGAGATCATGCTCACGCTTGCGCGGGGCACGGAGGTACAGAAAAAAATGGCGCAGGACGCCTTCAACAGGTGGTGGCATCCTTCGCTCATGATGTTTGGTCCCAGTGATCAGGACAGTCCGCACACGGCGCAGAGTATGGCCTGGCGGATCAAGCGATTCACCAATGACGAGCTCCGGCAGCGTTTCGTAGACATCACGGTGCCTCAGGCGGAGCTTATCGGACTGACAGTACCCGATCCTAATCTTCGCTGGAATGAGGAGCGCGGGCACTACGATTTCAGTCCGATCAATTGGGAAGAATTCAATGAAATCTTAAAGGGTAATGGTCCGTGCAATCGCCAGCGCATCAAGGCTCGCGTGAAAGCGCACGAGGAAGGAGCCTGGGTGCGGGAAGCTGCTTTGGCCTATGCCGAAAAAAGACAGCAGCGCGAGAGTGACCGTCAATCCGTTCAAGTAGCTTAATCTGATTGTATATGAATAAGGAATGGCCATTGTGGGAAGTGTTTATTAGGTCAAAAAACGGCCTCAGCCACAAACATGTAGGCAGCCTGCATGCGGCAGATGCTGCTATGGCCATCGAGAATGCCCGCGACGTGTACACACGCCGCAATGAAGGAATTAGTATTTGGGTGGTGGAAAGCCGACACATCACTGCTTCCAGTCCTGACCAAAATGAATCGCTTTTCGATCCAGCCAATGATAAGGTCTACCGCCACCCCACTTTTTATACACTGCCCGAGGGGATCAAGCATATGTAAGCTAACCGGCTATGACAACAGCGCAACAGTTTGAATATTTACTGAGGATTGGGGACAACTCCCTGATCTTGGGTCAACGTCTGGGTGAGTGGTGTGGCCATGGTCCTGTTTTGGAGCAGGATATTGCTATCACAAACATCGCGCTGGACCTGATCGGTCAGGCGCGTGCCTGGCTGACGCTGGCAGCGGATATTGAGGGACAGGGGCGCGACGAGGATTCGCTGGCTATGCTCCGCGATGTGGGTGATTTTCGCAACCTGCTGCTTGTAGAGCAACCCAATGAAGATTGGGCATACACGATTGTGCGGCAGTTTCTTTTTGATTCTTTTCACTATGCGCAGCTCGAAGCGCTCAGCCACCACAGCAACGACGAGCGCATACGAGCTATCGCAGCCAAATCC
>CAZYAO010000046.1:0-24681 GCA_964645715.1 uncultured Saprospiraceae bacterium | reverse complement strand
ATACACAGCGAGCATTTGGGCTATTTGCTGGCCGATTTGCAGTGGATGCAACGGGTGTACCCCGGTATGGAATGGTAGATATGCCGTCTGGCGATTAAAAATAGTCTTTTAGGCGGCAACGCCGCCTAAAAGACTACTAATGAAGACTCAATATTCTCTTGCGGCGTCAGCCGCAAGAGAATGTTTTTTTTACAAAGTGCCAACTCCTGCTACTCAGGCATCTGCCTCCTCGGCTTTATAGGCCTCGATAAGCTTGCTTTGAACATCGTGTGGTGTAGCTTGGTATTCTGCAAAATGGCGTGAAAACTTGGCACGGCCCTGTGTCAGCTGGCGAAGCGCAGACGCGTACTGATATAGTTCGTACTGAGGTACCTTAGCCATGATTTTTTGGTAGTGCCCGTCGGCGTCCATACCCGTGATGATGGCGCGCCTTGTCTGCAGGTCACTCATGATGTCCCCCATCACATCGTCGGCGCACAGCACTTCGAGCGTAAAGATAGGCTCCAGAATCTGCGGACTGGCTTCGCGGAACGCCTGCTTGAACGCCTGGCTGGAAGCCAGCATGAAAGCCATATCATTGGAATCAACAGCGTGCATCTTGCCATCGAACACTGACACGCGAATATCGCGGCAGCGGGAACCTGTCAGCGGGCCCTCTTCCATTTTTTGCATAATACCCTTTTTGATGGCATTGCTGTACTTGGAATCGATGGATCCACCTACAATACACCAGTAGAAAGCCAGTTTGCCTCCCCAGGGCAGCTCCTCAACTTCCTTGTGGCGCACCGTGAGTCCGGCAGGATCCGGCATACCATCGTGGTAAGGCTCAATGCGCATATGTACCTCGGCAAACTGACCTGCACCACCTGACTGTTTTTTGTGGCGATACATAGTGTTGGCTTCGCGGGTGATGGTTTCACGGTAATCGATGCGCGGGCGTACAAACTCCACATGCACGTCGTACACTTTTTCGAGCCGATACTTTACAAGGTCGAGATGAAGCTGTCCTTGCCCATGCAGCATGATCTGGTGCAGTGCGGCCGACTGTTCGACATGCAGGGTAGGATCTTCCTCTTCCATGGCGTGTAAGGCTTTCATCATCTTTTCGAGATCGCCCTTGCTGCCCACCACTTCGACAGCCGTGCGTATGCGAGAAGCAGGGAAATGTATGGGCTCAATCTGTCGTTCGCTACCTTTTGTGTTGAGCGTCTGATTGGTATGGGCATCTTTGAGTTTGACAGCTACCCCGATGTCGCCGGCCCTGAGTTCAGGTACATCCGTCCGGTCCTTGCCGTTGGCAATGCTAATATGGCCAAATCGCTCATGGTTGCCGTTGGAAGCATTGACTAGTTCGTCGCCTGCGCGCAGACGTCCCGAGTAGACTTTGAAGTAAGAAACATTCCCCACTCGAGGCTCCGTCATCGTCTTAAAAATCATAATGGTAGTAACCGGATCGGCAGTATTGCAGCTCAGAGAGGTTCCGTTGGCCAATTTCGCTGCGGGTCGGTCGGCAGGACTGGGGCATACATCATTGATAAAGCCCATGATACGACCACTACCCATGTTTTTCTCGGCAGAGCAACAGAAGACCGGGCAAATCTGCTGATGGGCAATAGCAACTCGCAAGCCAGCGGTAAGTTCTTCTTCGGTGAGCGTGCCCGCCTCAAAGAATTTTTCCATCAGCCCATCTTCATTTTCGGCGGCAGCCTCCACCAGCGCGTTGTGCATGGTACGGGCACGTGCGAGCTCCGCTTCCGGAATGGGCTTTTTTTCCGGCCTGCCGCCCCCTTCGGGAAATACGTACATCACCATGGTGAGCGCATCGATGATGTGACTGAAGGAGGTTCCTGTGCTGAGCGGATACTGAACCGGCAGCACTTTGTGCCCAAAGCGCGCCTGCGCCTGTTCCAGCGTAGTATCGTAGTCGGCCTTGTCATTGTCCAGGTGGTTGATGACGAATATGCAAGGCGTCTCAAATTTTTCAATATTTTCCCAAATGAGCTCAGTACCTACTTCCACGCCGCTTTTGGCGTTGAGCATCATGACGGCGGTGTCGCCCACTTTCAGCGAAGAGATAACTTCACCTACAAAGTCATCAAAGCCCGGCGTGTCGATGATGTTGATCTTACTGTCCTTCCAATTGGCGTGCATCAGGGTGCTGAAAATCGAGTTGCCGCGATCCTTTTCCAGTACGGAAAAATCAGAAGTTGTATTACCCTCATTTACACTACCCCGACGCGACGTCTCCTTCGCTTCGTACAGCATACACTCCGAAAAAGTCGTTTTTCCCGAGCCGGGGTGGCCTAGTAATACCACGTTGCGAATGTCTTTTGTGTCAAAGCTCATAGCTCATTTGTTTTTGGTTAGAAAAACCCAGTGGAGGTAC
The DNA here is from genome assembly GCA_964645715.1 of uncultured Saprospiraceae bacterium. Classification (GTDB taxonomy): domain Bacteria; phylum Bacteroidota; class Bacteroidia; order Chitinophagales; family Saprospiraceae; genus JAUMBM01. Next base: position 22,295 of record CAZYAO010000046.1, on the reverse strand, counting down.
TGAATAATTTGCTCGGTCGATTCAATCATGTGCTGCACAAGTTGTGCCCGGCTAGTTACCCGCGATACAGCACCATTTACGATGCCGGGGGAGTAAAATTTGCTGGATAAAAAGTGTGCATTGCATTTAAAAAGCAAATAATTAAATCGGCAATTAATATACATATAGTATTTTATTTGTCAAAATTTTAATTACTCGATTTTAAAAATAAACACCTTGTATGGAATCGGTTTGCATTGTAGTTGCCAAGGTAGCGTACACTGCTGCGGTGGGTGGTGATATTTGTCAAATGGCATGATGAGAATCCGACGGTTGGCCGGGCTAGATGAAAGAATTGTAAAATATCCCTATTGGCAGCGCAGGAATGTTAAAATGACTAACTTTGGCTTATCAAAACTTCCTTGTCTGCCAATGAAAACATTTGAACAGCTCCTGCGTGAGCGCATTCTGGTCATCGATGGTGCTATGGGAACCATGATTCAGCGCTATCGGCTCGATGAAGCGGCCTATCGTGCTGACCGGTTCAGGGAGTGGACAACGGACCTCAAGGGCAATAATGATCTTTTGTGCCTGACACAGCCTGCCATCGTTGAGGCTATTCATAGGGAGTATCTGGAGGCTGGAGCAGATGTGATTGAAACCAACACATTCAATGCGACCTCTATTTCGCAGGCAGACTATGATACGCAGGCGTATACGTATGAAATAAATCTGGCCGCTGCGGCTATTGCCCGGCGTGCTGCAGATGAATATACGCGCCTGACGCCTGCCAAGCCCAGATTTGTGGCAGGGGCGATAGGGCCTACGAACAAAACCTTGTCCATCTCACCGGATGTTAACAATCCGGGTTACCGGGCAATTACATTCGAGGAAATGTGTGCAGCCTACGAAGAGCAGGTAAATGGCCTGCTGGATGGTGGGGTTCATATACTGCTGATAGAGACTATTTTTGATACCTTGAATGCCAAAGCTGCCATTTTTGCCATTGAAACGGTCTGCGAGCAACGCGGGCAGCGGGTGCCGGTGATGATTTCCGGTACCATCACCGATGCGAGCGGCCGCACGCTGTCGGGACAGACAGTGGAGGCGTTTTGGGTGAGTATCATGCATGCCCGTCCGGTATGCGTAGGGCTCAACTGTGCATTGGGTGCAGAGGAAATGCGGCCTTACCTGGAGGCCTTGTCGCGGGTGGCCAATTGTGCGGTACATGCCTATCCCAATGCCGGTCTGCCCAACGAAATGGGTGCTTATGACCAGGATGCAGCAGAAATGCAGTCTTATATCCGCGATTTTGCCGCTGCAGGTCTGGTCAATATGGTAGGGGGTTGTTGTGGCACTACGCCTGAGCATATTCGAGCCATGGCAAAGGCGGTGGCGGGACTGCCGGCGCGCAGTGTTCGCAAAACAGCTTCTTTAACTTCACTGAGTGGTCTGGAGCCCTTGGTGATTCGTCCGGAGACGAATTTTGTCAACATAGGGGAACGCACGAACGTGACGGGCTCCAGGCAATTTGCCCGCCTGATTCGGTCCGGGGATTATGCTGCTGCGCTGGATGTGGCGCGGCAGCAGGTTGAAGGAGGTGCGCAGATCATCGATGTCAATATGGATGAAGGACTGTTGGACTCCCGGCAGGCCATGATTGATTTTTTATTGCTGGTAATGGCCGAACCCGACATCGCCCGCCTGCCCATCATGATTGATTCTTCCAAATGGGAGGTCATTGAGGCCGGGCTTCGCTGTGTACAGGGTAAGTGTATTGTCAACTCCATCAGTATGAAGGAGGGGGAAGCTGAATTTTTGCGGCAAGCGCGACTCGTCAGGCGGTATGGGGCAGCGGCTGTGGTGATGGCTTTCGATGAGCATGGGCAGGCGGATACTACCGAGCGTAAAGTAGCTATCTGTCAGCGTGCATACCAGCTGCTAACAGAGAAAGCGGAGTTTCCGGCCGAGGATATCATCTTCGATCCCAATATTTTTGCGGTGGCAACAGGTATTGAAGAGCACAATAACTATGCGGTCAATTTTATCGACGCGACCCGCCTCATCAAAGAAAGCTGTCCGGGTGCCAAGGTAAGCGGCGGGGTGAGCAATATTTCTTTTAGCTTCCGCGGCAATGATACTGTAAGAGAGGCCATGCACGCTGCTTTTCTTTTTCATGCCATACGCGCCGGTATGGATATGGGGATTGTCAATGCAGGTATGATTGAGGTATATGAAAATATTCCTGCCGATTTGCTTGAGCGCGTGGAAGATGTATTGTTGAATCGCAGCAGTGATGCCACTGATCGCCTGATGGAGTTTGCAGAAAATGTGAAACAAGACGGCGGCAGGCAGCTACAGAAGGATCTTGCCTGGCGGGAAATGCCGGTTGTTGAACGGCTCAAGCATGCACTGGTCAAAGGGATTGATGAATTTGTAGAGGCCGACACAGAGGAAACCCGCCGGCAGTACGACAGTCCGCTGTCGGTAATTGAAGGTCCGCTGATGGACGGTATGAACTTTGTCGGCGACTTGTTCGGTGCTGGAAAAATGTTCCTGCCACAGGTGGTAAAGAGCGCCCGCGTCATGAAAAAAGCTGTTGCCTACCTGACGCCCTTCATTGAAGCGGAAAAGGCGGCTACCGGGCAGGCGGGTCAGGCCAAGGGCAAAATATTGCTGGCAACCGTCAAAGGAGATGTGCATGATATTGGTAAGAATATCGTGGGGGTCGTACTGGGGTGTAACAATTACGATATCATTGATCTCGGGGTTATGGTACCTGCCGACCGGATTCTCAGGGCTGCCCGTGAGCATGCTGTGGATGTCATTGGACTCAGTGGTCTGATCACACCCAGTCTCGACGAAATGGTGTATGTAGCCCGTGAAATGCAACGGCAGCAGTTTCAGCTTCCGCTGCTCATCGGGGGGGCTACTACCTCCAAAACACATACCGCACTAAAGATTGCGCCCGAATACGAGGGTACGGTCGTGCACGTGCTCGATGCCTCCCGAAGTGTCACGGTCGTCAGTGCACTCATCGGAGAAGATGCCGCTTTGAAGCGGGCTTTTGAGGAAGAAACCAGTGCGGCATACGAACGTATCCGCGAGGAACGCGCTAAGCGCACAAATTTTAAAAAGTATCTGGGGCTGACAGAAGCCAGGGCTAATAAATTTAGTATCGACTGGTCGACTTATACACCTCCTGCTCCCCCACAGCCTGCTAAGGTTGAGGTATGGACGAGTTATCCACTGGATCAATTAGTCGACTATATTGACTGGACACCCTTCTTCAGCTCCTGGCAGATGAATGGTAAATTTCCCGATATTCTGCAGGATGCCGTGATGGGGGCAGAAGCCCAGCGTCTTTACAATGACGCCCGCTCTTTGCTCAGGCGCATTGTGGATGAGCACTGGCTGGAGGCAAGGGCTATCGCTGCCGTTTTTCCGGCCAATACTGTCGATGATGACGATATTGCCATTTACAGCAATGAAACACGGCAGGAGGAGATTATGCGCCTGCATCACCTGCGGCAACAGATACAAAAGACAGCAGGGCAGCCAAACCTGTGTCTGTCAGATTTTGTGGCGCCAGCAGACAGCGGTAAAGCCGATTATCTGGGGGCTTTTGCAGTTACGGCAGGCGTGGGTATTGAAAAATGGGTACGGTATTTTGAAGAAAAACACGACGATTACCATGCAATTTTGCTGAAAGCGCTGGCCGACCGACTGGCCGAGGCATTGGCGGAGCGCCTGCACGAGTATGTACGAAAAGAATTGTGGGCGTATCAGGCTGAGGAACAGCTTTCTAACCAACAGTTGATTGCCGAAGTGTATGCAGGTATTCGGCCCGCACCCGGCTATCCTGCTTGTCCCGATCACACGGAGAAATTTCTTCTGTGGGAATTGTTGTCGGTTGAAAAACAGTTGGGTATCAAACTGACAGAAAGTGCTGCCATGTACCCGGCTGCCAGTGTCAGCGGTTGGTATTTTAGTCATCCTGAGAGCAAATATTTTACGGTGACGGGGGTACAAAATGATCAGTTGGAGGATTATGCCCGCCGAAAAAATATGCAACGCGAACAAGCGCAGCGGTGGCTGGCGCCTGTTTTAGCAGATTGATTTTGTTTGGAGTGATTGTGTGTAATTTTTTTTAAATGAGTTTTTTGTGATTTAATTTTTTGCATTGTCTTGGGTTCGAAGATTCCAGGGCTACGCCCCGGCGGGTTATGTGGGCGCATATATTCTACGAAGATTCCAGGGCTACGCCCCCACCAGGCCCACGTTCCACATAGATCACAGGGCTACGCCCCGGCGGGTTATGTGATTATATGTTCTACGAAGATTCCAGGGCTACCCCCTCACCAGTCAAGCGTTCCACAAAGATCCTACCCCCCCCAGCAGGTTACACAAACATCCATTCCAAAAAAAATCACCACCCCTCCACCCCGCCATATAAATTTCATTTTCCTGAATTTCAGAAAATACCCGTCTTTAGATTTTTTTAATTTTGAATCTTGAAATTATTGATATATTTGCACACACATTTGTATTCGCAATCCAATCCCGAAATAATTTACTCACCCTTTGGTTTGCATGTTCCCTTTTGTACAAATGATCCCGGAACCGTTGAAGTAAGTATGCTGCTAAGCGAAAGTTTACAGACTACTACATGGTATTAATTTCATTAAACCCTGTAAAAACAAAAATATTATTGACCGGGCACCTGCCGTTCCTTACTGTTGCACAAAACCTGATACCATCACTGCACAGGTCGCTGTATGGACACAGCTGCTGAATAACCCGTCCTTGCTACCCACATGCCTTTTATTTTTTTGACAACCATTTGGTTGTCAAATTGTTTATACTATTAATTGCACTTTGGTGTCTGTTTGTCACCCTCGATTACCCTTACGGCACGGCATGCACAGGACTACAGTCCCGCATGCTCCGGATTTTACCATAAAATACCACACAAGATGATGGAAGAGTTGAAGTTAACTGACGAGGAGATCAATGAGTTGATCGAGCGTTATGAGTCTGATCTGCGGAAGCTTCGCTTTCACATTTCAAACACAGAAGAGTCTATTTCAATGCTCAAGAAGGCATTAAAATCAAATGCCAAGAGCGCACTCAAAGCAGAAATTCAGACAAAAAAGAAAAATAAAATAAAAACGACCAAAGGGGAGAAGCAGCTGGCTGCCTCCGCTGAGCCAACCGCCGAAACCGCCGGGTATGCCCAGGAAGCAGCTCCTGCCTTGGAAGCTATCCTGGACAATGTAGCTACAGAGGTTCAAATCGCTGAACCTCTGCTCGAAGATGTCATGGATACCCCGGCAGACACCGCCTCACCTACGCGGGAAAGGCGCAAGCGTATCACCGTGGTACTGCCCAAGCTCAGCGAGCAGAGTATGCAGGCGCAAATGGCCGCCAAACGAGGTCCCGGCCGGCCAAGGAAAGACGCTACGCAGACGGCACCCGAAACCGAACCCGAAAAGGTAAAGGAACCAGGTAAAAAATCCAAGGATGCCCCTCTTTCGGGTGTAGAAAAGCCTGACGCAGAAGCCAGCAAGGGCGGGTACAAGTTGTCCGAATTCGATGAGATGATTATGGAGGCGCTGCGCGCCAAAAATCATGTGCTTATCAATGCCGATTTTATCGAGTATATCACCGACAAGTTGACCGCTGCCGGTAAGCCTGAGGAGCACGATGAAATCAAAAAGAAAGTAAGTCGCAGTCTGCACAAACTCACAGCTAAGCGTAATGACCTGACTCAGGTCGAGCACTCGGGCCGCGGATTGGCTTATGCCTTTCCTGAGTGGGTGAAAAATGGCCGCACAAAACCGCAGTTTCGGCGTAAGCGTCTATGATGCCAAAACGGTTGCTGTCTCATACGCTCGTCAGTTGCTGGCTACTGTGTGCTGCACAACTCTTCGCACAGCCTTCCCACCGGCTTCATCCACTGGCCGACGGACTCGCACTGTCTGCAGGCCTGGGGATGACGCTGGCGGGCTATCACCTCAATCAGCAGCTGCTGCCGCTGTCCCCTGCTAATCTGCAGTGGCTCAATACCGCTGGCCTGCCCCGTATTGACAGGTTCGCTACGGCTTTTTACCGACCCTCGGTAGCGACACTAAGCGACTGGCTGGCAGTGGCGTCCATAGCAGTGCCGGCTATGTGCCTGCGCAGTGATTATGTCCGACAGCGATTGCCAACGCTGGGGCTGATTGCCGCGGAAGGGGCTTTGTGGACCTCAGGCCTCACCCTCCTCACCAAAGGGCTCACGCAGCGGGCAAGGCCCTATATGTACAACGGGACAGTATCGATGGTCGAAAAAATGACGGCCGACGGCCGTCGGTCCTTCTTTTCGGGCCACGTAGCTATGGCTGCTTATATGTCTTTTGCCGGCGCCAGCCTCTACAGCCAGGTGTATCCCGATCGGCCTGCCAAGTGGGCCATCTGGGCAGCAGCAGCGCTGCTGCCGGCGGCTACCGCCTGGGGGCGGGTAGCAGCCGGCAAACATTTTCTGACGGATGTGGCCGCAGGCTATGCAGTGGGGGCCGGCCTCGGTGTGCTCACCCTGCGCCTCCACCGGTCCCGCCCGGCTCCAGTGCCGCGCTAGCGCTGACCTCGCCGCAACGGCCTTCCTTGGGTAGGTGCTGATCAGAAAAAAGTTGCCCAGTAGCATATTTGTTGCTACCATTGCAGTCTGCCAGCCCAATAGAAAAAGGGCCGCTCTCACAGCTTCCTACACAATACAAAGCGTGCACGTATGTCGTCGTTTCCTTACTCCCTCCGGCAACTCGCGGCTGTTTTGGCGCCCGCAGCCAAGGATACTACTGCCTGGCCTGCCTGGCCGATCGAGCATCTGCTCATCGACAGCCGGCAGCTGATAGCCGCCGCCCACACTTTGTTCTTCGCGCTGCCGGGGCAGCGAACCGACGGGCACCTGTTTGTGGAAGATTTGTATCGGCAGGGAGTACGTGCCTTCGTTGTCAACAGACCCGTACAAGGCTGTGAAGAGGCAGTGTTCTTGATTCACCCGGATGTAAAAGCGGCCCTGCAGCAGGTGGCCGCCTGGCATCGACATCAGTGCGGATTGCCCGTAGTGGGGATCACGGGCAGCAATGGCAAGACGACGGTCAAGGAGTGGCTCTACCAGTTGCTGTCCCCCGCCATGTCGGTATGGTGCAGCCCGCGATCGTACAATTCCCAGCTGGGCGTGCCGCTCAGCATCTGGGGCATCAGGCCGCAGCACCAGCTGGCGATCATTGAGGCAGGTATTTCGAAAAGGGGAGAAATGGCCGCGCTGGCCGATATGATTGCCCCTACCTATGGCATTTTTACCAACCTGGGCACCGCCCACGATGAGGGGTTTGTCAACAGGGATGAGAAGTTGCAGGAGAAAAAACGGTTGTTCGAAGGGGTTGAACTGCTGGTGTGCTGTCGCGACCACGAGCCCTTATTTTCGTCACTGCAGGCGGCAGGCCTGCCGCTGCTAAGCTGGTCGGTGACAGGGCTGGCCGCTGATCTCAGTATAGTGCGCATTGCCGGGCAGGGTCGCACGACCGTGCTGAAGACTTGCTTCCGGGGGGTTGATCGCCAGATAAGTATTCCTTTTACCGATGATATCGCTGTAGAGAACGCCTGCCACTGCTGGGCACTGTTGCTGCAGCTCGGAATCGCCGATGAAATAATCGCCGCCGGCATGGCCGCATTGGTGCGGCCGGGACTGCGGCTCGAGCTGAAGGCAGGGCGACGCGACTGTCTGATCATTGATGATACCTACAGCAATGATCTGACGAGCCTGGCAGCTGCCATCGCTTTTGCCGAGCAGCAGGCGGGGGGGCGTCCCATGACGCTCATCCTCTCCGATCTGCTCGAAAGCGGTCTCATACCCGCAGTGCTGTACCCGCAGGTCGCCAGACTGCTGGAAAATCGCTTCCATCGAGTCATGGGTGTGGGCGAGGCCATACACATGCTGGACAATTTTCTGCCTCCCGGGGTAGAACGCCGTTTTTATCCGGGTACCGAAAGCCTGCTCAACGAGCTGGAGGAGCGCATGCTGCCGGGCGAGCTCATCCTGCTGAAAGGCGCCCGCAAGTTTGCATTCGAACGCATTTCTTATCGACTGGGCAAACAGACGCATCGGACGGTACTGGAGATTGACCTGACAGCTCTGGGGCACAACCTGGCTTGCTATCGCGGGCTGGTGAGACCCAAAGTGAAGATCGCAGCTATGGTAAAAGCCGCTGCTTATGGCAGCGGTGGGCCCGAAGTAGCGCGCGTGCTGGAGCGGGGAGGTGTTGATTATCTGGTGGTTGCATATCCTGACGAGGGCGTGGAACTGCGCCGTGCCGGCATAAACCTGCCAGTGATGGTGCTGAATGCCGAAGTAGAAAGCTTCGAGCTGCTGTGCGAATACCAACTCGAGCCGGAGGTGTACAGCTGGGCGCAGCTGCAGGCACTGTCGCAGATGGCAGTGGCACCCGCCATCCATATAAAGCTGGATACCGGCATGCATCGCCTGGGCTTCGAGCCCTCTGATGCCTCCCGCCTGGCGCATTTTTTTACCCAACATCCGCGCCTGCTGCTCGCTTCTGTTTTTACCCACCTCGCGGCCGCTGAGGCCGCTGAGCACGATCTTTTTACCCGCAGACAGGTAGCGGTGTTTGTGCAGGCAGCAACAGTCATTGGTGAAAAACTTGACTACAGGCCGCTCTGGCATGTGCTCAATAGCAATGGAATTGCCCGATTTGCTGATTTTCAATTTGATATGGTGCGGGTAGGCATCGGTTTGTATGGATTGGAGGTGGCTGCGCTGCAGCAGCAACTGCAGCCGGTGCTGTGCCTCAAAGCGCGCGTCGCGCAGCTGCGGGATATCCCCGCAGGGGACTCTGTCAGCTATGGCCGCAAGGGCGTGCTGTTGCGCGACAGCCGGATCGCTACGCTGAGCATAGGCTATGCCGACGGGCTGCCGCGCGCGGCAGGGCTCGGGCGCTACGCGCTCCTGCTGCATGGGCAGCGGGCCCCCATCGTGGGAGCGGTATGCATGGATATGTGCATGGTGGATGTTACCGATATCCCGCAAGTGCGCGAGGGGGATGCTGCCATCGTCTTTGGCAAAGATCCGACGGTTGAGCAACTGGCCGCAGTGGCCGATACCATTCCCTACGAAATTCTCACTGGGATCTCCGGCCGCGTTCACCGCGTATACGTGCAGGAGTAGCCGCCGCCTGCGGCAGGCGGAGCGGGCGGGCTTTGGCTTTTATAAAAAGCGTCTGCTCAGATGCCAGCAGCAAGGTGCGCGGGTCGATAAAATCTGCTGACTCGTACTGGGTAGCGATGAGGCGGCTGACGGGCAGCCGCCGCGGCTCGGCAGCCAGCAGGGCCTGGCCGGGTTGGAGGGTAAAAAGAAAGACGGAGGCGGCAGATTTTGGAAAAAATCCCAGCCACAGCTTGAAGTGGTAACTGAGCAGCGCCAGCTGCTGCCCGTCGCGGCTGACGGCCGCCGCAGTCACTACCCGCCGCCGTAGCTGCAGGCTGTCGCACCACACGGCTTCGTAGGTGCCTGGCCGGGCGGGCAGCGCGTAGTGGTGGGTGGTGCTTCCTGCAGGGAGCCTGTCTTTGGTGAAAATGTGGAGGCTGTCGTTGTGCCAACAGATGGCCTCGGCATCGTGCCGCCGACCGGCAGGATAGGTGTAGTTGACGGAGTCGAGGGTCTGCTGCTGCGGATGGTAGCGGTAAATGGTGAGCCAATGGCGCTGCCGACGATTGTCGCCAAAGTCGGCCACGTAGAGATTGCCTGCCGGGTCGTGGGTCATGTCTTCCCAGTCAATATGCTGCGCACCGGCCAACAGGACCTCAGAGAGCAGTCGCCCCTGCCCATTGGTCAGTAGGAGCCGCGGCGTATCACCGCTGTCGTTGTGCCACCAAAGACTGTCGGCTGACACTGCTGCCAGTCCCGATACCTCACGCAGTTCCTCCGGCAGGCGAAACCGCGCCGGCTGCGAATGGGAAAGGAGGGAAAAAAGCAGGCCTGCTAAAACAAAAGCCCCTGCCCGCAAGTTAAAGGGATAAAGAAAATCAACCATGTCCAACTGGATTGAAAAGAACAACCGCCTTGAGGCCAGCTTTGTATTCGCAGATTTTCGGCAGGCCTTCGCTTTTATGACCGAGGCAGCTTTTTATGCGGAGCAGTACAACCACCATCCCGAGTGGACAAACGTGTATAACCGCTTGCATGTAGCACTTAGCACCCATGATGCCGGCGGCATCGTAACAGATAAAGACAGGCAACTGGCAGCAGCTTTCGATCAGTTGTACAGCCGTTACCAGCGGTAAGCTGCAATCGTACTAAGGCTGCCGGCGTGCAGCAATGGCCGCTGCCCTGAGGTCCTGTAAGAAAGGGCTGGCAAAAATAAAGTCCTGCAGAATTTTATTGTCACTGCCGAGCACTTCGTTCTTGTTGCCCCGCCACGCAATCTGCCCTTCGTGCAGCAGGATAACATTGTCGCCAATGCCCATGACCGAGTTCATGTCGTGGGTATTGATGATGGTGGTTATATTGTTTTCAATGGTAATATCGCGGATGAGCTCATCAATCACGATAGAAGTCTTGGGATCAAGCCCCGAGTTGGGCTCGTCGCAAAACAGGTAAGCAGGCTGCAGCACAATGGCGCGGGCAATACCTACCCGCTTTTGCATACCACCACTGATTTCGGAAGGATATTTGGCATTGACACCCGCCAAATTGACCCGCTCCAGACAGAAATTGACGCGGTCCAGTTTCTCCTTGGCTGTTTTTTTGGTAAACATATCCAGCGGGAAACGGATGTTTTCCTCGACCGTCATGGAATCAAACAATGCCGATGCCTGAAAAAGCATACCCACCTTCATGCGCATGTTGCGCATATCCTTGCGGTTGAGCTTGAAAAAGTCGACGTCGTTGTAGAATACCTGTCCGGAAGTAGGCTGAAAAAGACCCACCAGCAGCTTGAGCAGCACCGTCTTGCCGGCACCAGACCGGCCGATGATGAGATTGGTGTGCCCGCTGAAAAACTCAGTCGTGATACCTTTGAGGACTTCCTGGCTGTCGAATTGTTTGCGTATGTCTACAGTTCTGATCATGGTTTCCGGGGATTTACTAAGTAAACAAAGCAGCGATGAGATAATCGAACAACAGGATCAATATGTCACTGAATACTACAGCATTGGTACTGGCTTTACCCAGCTCAATACTGCCGTTTTTGACAAAATATCCCTGATAAGAGGATACGGAAGTGAGCAGAAAGGCAAATACCACAGCCTTGATAAACATCAGGCGTATGTTGAAAGGTAAAAAGAACGAGCGAACCCCCAGGATGTATTCGGCATCCGACAGCAAGCCCGTCGGCACAGAAGCCACATAGCCACCAACAATACTCAGGAAGGCCGCAATGGCAACGAGCATGGGGATAACGATGACAGCGGCGATGAGTTTGGGCAGTATCAGAAAACCGGGGGTGTTGACGCCCATGATTTCCATGGCATCGATATGTTCTTTCTGCCGCATACCGCCCAGCTCAGAGGCAAGGTTGGAGCCAACCTTACCGGCCAGTACGAGACAGGTGATGGTTGGTGCCAGTTCGATGATAGTAATGTCGCGAACAATATAGCCAATGTAGTAGCGGGGTACAAAGCTCTCCTGTAGCTGGTAAGCAAATTGCACGGAGGTTACGGCACCGATGAAGATGGCAATCAGCATTACGATGACCAGCGAGCCAACGCCGATATCAAACATCTGCCGGGTAATCTCCCGGTAGTACATGACATGGTTCTCGGGTTTGCCCAGCGTTCGGCCCAACAGCTGAAAATATCGGCCTACATGGAATAAAAAACGAGTAATTATCATTTCTTTTGCAACTGGTTCATACCGGCCGTACGTTCCGGTGTGCAAAGTTAGCCAAAAGATTGGGTAAAATGAAAAAAGCTATGCAGCAGAGCATCGCAATAAGCGGCGGAAGCAGGGGAATTGGCAGGGCAGTAGCCGAAAAATTTGCCGCTCATGGCTTTACCATAGCGGTTGCCGCCCGGGATGCAGCGGAGCTTGCGCAGCTGCAGGCCCACTGGCGCCTGCACTTCCCGCAATCGAGGCTGCTGGTATGGCCGGCAGATCTATCGACAGAAGCGGGAGTCGATACTTTCGCTGAAGGCATACGTACAGCAGTGGGCAGCCCCGGTTTACTGTTGCACAATGTGGGTAGTTTTGCTATCGGCGGGATTGACGAGGCCGGTGATCCTTTGGCTGCGCTGCTGGCACTCAACGTGCTGGCTGCCGACCGCCTCACGCGGCGACTGCTGCCCGGCATGCGGCAGGCCGGCAGCGGCCATATCATGACCATCGGGTCAGTAGCTGTGCTGGATACGCCCGTGGGCGTAGAAAATTACACCATTAGTAAGTACGCGCTGCAGGCCTGGCATCAGTGCCTCGAGCGACAGCTGTCGGGCACGCCCATAAGGACAACGCTGCTGCAACCCGGCGCTACCTATACCAGCTCCTGGGAAGGCGAAGAGGTCGATCCCTCACAGTTGCTGAGCCCCCGACAGGTGGCCGAGGCGGTGTGGCAGGCATGGGAAGCTGGCGGATGTCTGCGCGAATTAATCCTTCGCCCAACCTTGTAGCCGCCAGATTGTTACTTTCCAACATTCATCAATCACGGATAGTATGCCTACTTACCTCATCACGGGTGCCAGCCGCGGAATCGGCTACGATACGGCCCTGGCCCTGGCCAAGCTGCCGGATATGCGCCTGCTGGCTGTCAGCAGGGACGCCGCCAGGCTGCAGCAGCTAGCCGCTGCTGTCAGGCAGCTCAATAGCCAGACGGCCGTGTACACACTGGCGCACGATATCGCAGCAGGCGATGCCGCCTTGCTGGCCGACTGGGCAGCCGCCTTCGGGCCCATAGACGGGCTTCTCAACAACGCGGGCCTGCTCATCAATAAACCTTTCGATGAACTGAGTGCCGATGACTGGCAGCGTACCTTCGCTGTCAATGTTTTTGCGCCCGCCCGACTCATTCAGGCGCTGCTGCCCTCACTGGCGCAGCCGGCACATGTCGTCAATATTGGCAGTATGGGAGGCTTCCAGGGAAGCAGCAAATTTCCGGGCTTGTCAGCCTACAGCGCCAGCAAAGCAGCGCTGGCCAGTCTTACCGAATGCCTGGCGGAGGAGTGCAGGGAGCGCCAGCTGCGGGTCAATGCTCTGGCGCTGGGCGCCGTGCAGACGGAGATGCTCGCCGAGGCTTTCCCAGGTTACCAGGCACCTGTCAGCAGCGCAGATATGGGCGCCTTTGTAGCGTGGTTTTTGCAGCACGGGCATGGGTTTTTTAATGGAAAAATCCTGCCTGTCTCTGTCTCTACGCCCTGATGCAGCCTGTTTGATTTCGCCGCCTTCGCGGCAAAATCAAACGCGGAAGTACATCAGTAAAGTTTCTCTTCGGCGGCAATAGCCGCCAAAGAGAAGCTCAACACAGCGGCCTGCAAGGTAAGCCTTGCGCAATTGAGATATTTGTAGCAATTTTACAGTTGTCGGGGCAATCAATCCGACAGGAGTTCATGGCTATAAAAGTGCTGGTGATCAGTAGTTATGATGACAACTACAACGCCGTCAGACCTGAGGGCGAACTGCTCATAGGGCTGCAACAGGCGGGTGTAGAGCTCCATGTCATGACACAGGGGGAAGCCCCCTTCGCTGAGCGCTTCCGCGAAGCCGGCATACGCGTCATTGATTTTCATCCGAAAAAAAAATTTGATGGTGCGGCTGTCCGCCGCATCCGGGACGAGCTGACTGCCGGGCAGTACGATGTGTTGTATCTCTGCAACAATAAAGCCATAGCCAACGGCCTTCGGGCAGCCTGGCGACTGCCGGTGAAGGTGATCACCTACCGTGGATACGCAGGGCATGTGGACTGGTGGGATCCAAGCGTCTATCTTACCCACCTGAGTCCCCGCATCGACTACGTCGCCTGTGTGTCGGAGGCGGTGCGCAAGACCTTTCAGCACCAGCCCTTCTTTGATGGCGCCAAAGCAGTGACGGTCGGCAAGGGTCACAATCCTGCCTGGTATGCGGGAGTGGAAGCGGCTGACCTGACAGCCTTTGGGCTACCGTCTGATGCCATAGTGGTTGGCACCGTGGCCAATGCCCGAAAAGTAAAAGGTGTTGAAGTGCTGGCCGAATCCCTGCGGTATGTGTCGGCCGACTTGCCTGTCTATGTCTTGTTTATCGGCAGAAATCTGGACACCTCCGCAATGCGCCGCTTGCTGGCTACGACTGCTTTTGCCGACCGCGTCCGGTTTACGGGTTTCAGAAAAGATGCATTGTCGCTTATCAAATCGCTGGATATTAGTGTGCTGCCGTCTTTTGCGGAGGGGCTTTCAAAGGTGGTGCTGGAGTCTCTCTTTTTGGGTGTAGCAACGATTATGACCGACATAGAAGGTAATCGCAAGATGGCTGTACAGGGGGAGACGGGCCTCTATGTTCCGCCGGGCAATGCACCGGCACTTGGCCGGGCAATAGAGCGGCTGGCTACGGATGCGGACTACCGACAGCGTATGGGACAGGCAGGCGCTGCTTATGTCGCTGAGCATTTTTCTATCGATAGCAGCGTTGTGGAAATGAAAGCGCTGCTTGAGCGAGCCATAAATACCTAATGATATGAATACTGAATCACCTGTGTTGCTGTTTGATGGCGTGTGTAACTTGTGCAACGGCACAGTGCAATGGATAATAGAACGGGATCCGGCAGGGAAAATTAAATTTGCCAGCTTGCAGTCGGATGCAGCTCACGGCTTGTTGCAGCAACACGGTCTGCCAACGGATCAGCTGAATTCGGTGGTGCTCATCGACAGGGGCAAGTTCTACCTGCGCTCAGATGCGGGCTTGCGGGTCCTGCACCTACTGGGTGGCTGGTGGGCCGTGCTGTCACTGCTGCTGCTGCCAATACCGGGATTTATACGCAACGGCATATATGATTTCATTGGGCGCAATCGCTACCGTTGGTTCGGGCGTAAGGATCATTGCATGATGCCCAGTCCGGCGCTCAAAGCGCGTTTTTTGGACAGCTGAAGGCGCGTTTTGAACGTTCTTCGGGCGGCTAAAGCCGCCCGAAGAACGTTCCTTCAGGGCTGTATTTCGCCGCAAAACGCGGCGAAATACAGCCTGAGCATCCATGTAGACGGTGCTGCGGCAGCATTTTTACAAAAAAAAAACACCATGAAGCAGATAGTAAAGAAAGCATCTAAATTGCTGTTGTTCAGTATATTGATTGTATTGACGCAAGCCTGTGTACGCGTAGGGCAGCCCAATATCCTGTGGTGGGAACCAGCCCCTGAGCAGGCCGGGCAAATCACAGTTAACAGCTGCTGCAACGAGCAGCCGTCGTATCAGCCTGACACGCTCTATCCGGCTCATCAGCCACCGCGCATCATCCGGATTAATGTGCATTGGCTCAACAACAGCCAGCGCACGGCCAATCTGGACGACTGGCGTGCTGTCAATTATACGCGGGGGCTGATCCATGCCGCCAACTATGCGCTGGTCAACAACCATGCGATGTGGCTTCCGTACAGAAATACCACGCCGGTGCTGCCCATCGGGATTCAATACGAACTGACGGGCCGACCCGGGGATCCGGACGACGATGGTATCTATTTTCACTACGACGATGAGCTGTATGAGTATATCCACGTAAACAGACCCAATGCCAATTATGCTTCGCGCAAGGTGATAGATACCTTTGGTGTGCAGCTGGATACGGTGCTGAACTGGTTTATGATGCCCTATCATGCAGACAGTACCTTCTCGCCTACCTTTAAAGGGGGTATAGTGGGGGTGGCTTTGGGAAATGCCATTAAAATTGCAGGACCCTGGCTGCGGTTGTGGGGCGAAAATGAGGAGAGCTACTGGCAGAGCCGTGGGGCTATCAACCACGAAATGGGACACATCTACGGACTTAGCCACGCCTGGAATACAGAAGATGGTTGTGCAGATACGCCCCGCCACAAGCTCAGTTGCTTCAATCGGGATGGTACCGCCGCCTGCGATACCCTCGCCAGCAACAACGTGATGGATTACTGCGCCCTGCAGCTCGCCTGGACACCCTGCCAGATCGGCAAAGTTCACCAGCGCATGTCCAATGTGTATAATCCCGCCCGCAAGCTGCTAAAACCTGTCTGGTGCCAGCTGCAGCCCGACAAACATGTATTTATTACGGATACTGTGGTCTGGACGGGCGCCAAAGATTTGCAGGGGCACCTGACCATAAGAGCTGGCGGCCGACTGCACATCAAATGCAGGGTATCCCTTCCTCCCTCGGGCCGACTCACGGTCGAAGCTGGTGGCGTGCTGGTACTCGACAACGCACACTTGCACAGCGCCTGTGAACAGCCCTGGCAGGGCGTTGCTATGATACAACGCGAAGGACGCTGGGGACAGATTGTCGTCAACGGCAAGGTGCTAATGGAAAATTATGTGCTGCCAACAGAGCATCCAAAGTACAGAGATAAGACTCAAAATTAGGAAAAGGTAGGTTTTGTCAAGGAAAAGGTCGTTTTTATCAAAAAACGGTAAAAAAAGTTCATAAAAAAACATGTATGTAATTGTAAGATGTTATCTTTACATGACTTTATAGAAACCATTGAATCAAATCTTTCGAGTTTGCACCCGCGGTACGGGTTTCAGTTAGGTCGCCTGATGTTTTGCGGCGACCCGTTTGATTAAGCAGACCTGCCACATCTACTTGCGACTCCTGCACTGTTCACAGCAGTGTTGCGGAGATTTTTTATTGATTAAGTCAGGATAGCCTAAGCGACAGCGAAGCTGAAGCGCCTCGTCGTCGTGTGTTCATAAACCAAGAACTATATAGACCATGAAACATTGCTTTACCTGTTATACCTTGGTATGGGGTATACTACTTGCCTGTATTAACGGGGGTCATGCACAGCAGTTGTGGCCCGGAGATGTCAACAACAATGGTATTGTCAACGGCGTTGACTGGCTGTACTGGGGGGTCGCCTTCGATAAAACGGGGGCGGCACGCAGTGGCGGGTCAGTGAGCTGGACGGCTCAGGTGCCACCTGCACCTTGGGTTTTGTCGTTTCCTGGTGGCGTCAATTATGCCTATGCCGACGCCGATGGCAACGGGATCATACAGCTTCAGGATGCCAGGGACGGTATTGCAGCCAATTTTTGGCGCACGCATGGGCAGCCTTCGCCAGATGCCTACCGGATCGATACCACACATCAGGCGCCTTTGCTGGCTTTGGAACCACAGCAGTTGTCGGTAAGTCCCAACAGCAATCTGACGCTGGATGTCTATCTGGGCTCAGATGACAACGCGCTCACAGGTGTTTACGGACTTACTTTTGTACTTCGTTATGACCCTTACGCGCTTCGTCAGCGGAGCCTCTCGTTTACACGGGCAGCCAACAGCTGGCTGGATCCGCAGGGCAATACGCTGCAGGCTTTTATACACAATGACAGTATACAGGGGCGAGCAGAAATTACGCTGGTTCGCACCAACCATACCAATATCAGTGGCTATGGTCTGTTGGGTTCTTTGCAAATGCAAATGGGCAATCTCAATGTGACGACTACCCCGGGCGCCGTTACTTTCGTGATTGAACGCGCCATGCTGATCAATGCAGATTTGCAGGTGACACCCGTATCTGTACGACGGCTGGCAGTGCCTTTGAATATTAATCCTGGCGGACCTTGTCCGGTGCTGGTGGCGCCGGTTTGCGGCGACAACGGGATTACCTATCTTAACAGTTGTTATGCACAGGCCGCAGGGGTGCAAGTCTACACCCAGGGCGTATGTTATGGCGACTGTATCGATCCCGACCTCATCAATCCGACCGCCAGTTGTCCGCCGGTCTATGAGCCGGTCTGTGGTTGTAATGGTGTCACCTATGCCAATGAGTGTAAAGCAGAAGCTGCGGGTGTGACAGTCTATTTCGCGGGGCCTTGTCCGGGCTCAGACTGTTTTGATCCTTCTTATATACTGACGACGACAGGTATTACCATCAACAGTAGCACCGGTATTATCAGCAGTGTGTGTATAGCAGAGGACAGACCTGTTTGTGGCTGCAACGGGGTGACCTACCAGAATGCCTGCCTGGCAGAGTCCAGCGGGATCACTTTTTATACGCTGGGCCGGTGCAATACAGCCTGTGTCGATCCGGCACAGATCAATCCCAATGCTGTCTGCCCCTCTGTATACGAGCCGGTATGCGGCTGCAACGGCCAGACGTATGCCAATGCCTGCGAAGCAACGGCTGCAGGGGTGTTGAGCTTTTCAGCAGGAATATGCGGCGGCGGTAGCACGTGGTGCGGAGAGGCGGTACCGTTGCAGTGCGGGGACTTTTTGGCCAATGAGTCTACAGTGGGCACGGGTAATCAGCTAAATCAGTATGGTTGTACCGGTAGCAATAGTTATGCAGGTGCCGACCGGGTGTATGTGTTGCACAAAACGACGGCAGGCGACCTGCAGATAGGACTCAGTATGATTAGCCCGGGGCTTGATCTGGATCTTTTTCTGCTGGCTGACAATTGCAGCCAGCCGTTGTGCTTGCGTTCGAGTACTACAGTGGGCAGTGGAGATGAAGCTATTGTACTTGCCAATGCACCATTGGGTGTTTATTATATTGTGATAGATAGCCGGCAGGCAAACCAGCAGGGGCAGTTTTCACTGGAGGTCAGCTGTGGCTACCTGAACTGCAGCAATGCGGTGCCCTTGGTCTGCGGACAAACTTTTCAGGGCAGTAATCTGCAGGGAACCGATCATGTGTCGATCTATGGTTGCAGTGGTAGTGCGCTGCAGATCGGTAATAATGGTCCCGAGCGAATTCATGCGTTTACGGTGACGACTGCCGGACAGGTTATCGTCTCGCTTACGGGGCTCACGGCCAATCTGGAACTTTATCTGCTCAATAGTTGTGATCGTGGTTCCTGCGTGTATGCGAGCCGCAACGAGGGTACGGCACCGGAGTCAATTATTGCTAATTTATCACCGGGTACCTATTACCTGGTTGTAGATGGAGTCAACGGCGCTACCAGCAACTACGGCCTGACAGTCAACTGCAGCAGTAATACCTGTAATTTTCAGCTGCTGAGTGCGCTGCCGGTGCCGGGAAGCTGCGCTGCTCTCACGGGTGGCGTATCATTGCTCACGACGGGCGGACAGGGAGCCTATCTGGTACAATACAGCGGTCCGGTAGCTGGCAGCTTTACCACCCAAAATCAGGCAATCAGCATCGGACAGCTGCCGCCGGGTACCTATACCATCACGGTGACGGACTGCCGGGGTTGTACAGTGACCTCGACGGTTACCGTACCTAGCAGCAGTCCGCTGGCGGTCAACCTGACCGCACAGTCGGCGGTTTGTATGATGCTGGGAAGTGTACAAGGCGTAATCAGTGGCGCAAGCCCGCCTTATAATATAAATCTTTTTGGTCAGAACATCAACCGCAACCTGAGTTCGAATACGGCTTCCTTTACCATTGGCAATTTGCCGGCAGGCACCTACTGCCTGGTCGTGAGTGCCGGCAATGGTTGTACGGTGACGCGCACGGTGACGGTTGGTGCGTCGGGCGGTAACCTGACTTTTGCGGCTACGCCCACCGCTCCTGTCTGTGGTCAACCGGGAGGTATTGCTATCAGCGCCCAGCAAGGTACACCCCCTTATTCGGTATCAGTGACCGGACCCGTTTCCCGCTTTTTTACCAGCCAGACGGCCAACTTCAATCTGACCAATCTGCCGGCGGGAACGTATACGATTTTCATGGAGGATAATATGTGGTGTACCTATCAGCGAACAGTGACGATAGGTTCTTCGCTGCCTGGTATGCAACTGACGGCCGTGAGTCCTCGTTGCTCGCAAAACGGTTCTATACAGGTGTCGGTGAGTGGTCTGGCAACACCCTTTACGCTTAGTTGGACAGGGCCGGTCAATGGGCAGCTGCCCTGTGTTAATTCGCAGGTAACCATTCCCAATTTGCCCGCTGGTACCTATACGGTTACGGCGCGCTATAATGCCTGCTGTTTTGTACAGCGGCAGATTACCCTCACCAGTGATGAGGGCAGCCTGAATGCCAGCATAATGGGTATGGCAGGCAACTGTGGCACAACAGGTGCTTTGTGGGTCGATATTTACAATGGACTACCGCCGTTTCAGGTGAGTTGGTCGGGTGCCCAGTCGGGGAGTACCAGCATTAGTCAGCGCAATTTCGACCTGGCCTCTCTCAGCTGCGGTATTTATCAGGTATCGCTGCTGGATGCAGCCGGCTGTAGTACGGTAGAAACAGTCAATATCCCCTGCGGTACGGGCTTTAGCCTGACTACGACTCCTATGGACGGCGTTTGTGAGATGAACGGATCGGTGGCAGTCAATGTCAACGGCAGTGCGGGACCTTTTTCTGTCAGCTGGACAGGAGCTTCCGTTGGCAACCGGAATGTTTCTTCCAACTATTTCACACTCTCGGATCTGCCGGCAGGTAATTATACGATTACAGTTACGAACAGTGCCGGCTGCAGTAGTAGCAAAAATGTAAGCGTGGCACATTCAGAGGGCAACCTCCAGATGGCGCTGAACGTCAACCACGCAGCCTGTACGGGCAATGGTGGTGTGAGTGTTACCCTCAGCAATGGTACAGGCCCCTACGTGATAAGTTGGTACGGTATGGCCTCTGGCTCTGTTACCCGCACCACGCCGACCTATGAGGCAACCAATCTGCCGCCAGGCAACTATGTGTTCTCGGTTACAGATGCCAACTGGTGCATGACTTCACGGCAGACTACCATTACCAACCAGAATTTTACGGCTTCGCTTCTGCCCACGGCCAGCCTCTGCGGGAGCAGCGGATCTGTACTGGTATCCATCAACAACGGAGGAACGGTCAGTCCGTCGACTATTAGCTGGACGGGTCCTGCCAGCGGCAGTACGACGACGGTAAGCAATAATTTTACTATTCAGCAGCTGCCTTGCGGGCAGTATACGGTGACCATCACCAAGCCTGGCGGCTGCACTAAGACAATTACTACGACCGTAGCCTGCAATGGTGGCGGGGTAGACCTGGTCTCTTCTTTGTTGTACAATGCCTGCGGGCAGTACAATACAATCTGGCTGGATATCAACAGTGGTCAGCCGCCGTTTTCACTCACGTGGAGTGGACCAGTCAATGGATCCGCCACGGTAAACGGTACCGGCTATGAGATAGAGTCACTGCCCCCGGGCAATTATCAGGTGGTTGCCCGCGACGTCAATGGCTGCGAAGATATCAACCAAGTGACTATTTTTCCGGCTACGGTAAACCTGATGACGGCTACGCCTCAGCAGGGTAGCTGCGGGGCAGCCTCGGGCATACAACTACAGTTTGCTGCGGGCACCCCACCCTATACGGTGCAATGGACGGGTCCTGCTTCAGGCACGGTCACGACCTCACAGACAAATTATTGGCTCAACAACCTCGCCGGGGGTAGCTACCAGCTCAGGTTGACAGATGCCAACGGATGTACGGAGGTAGAGAATGTGACGGTGGCAGCCGGTACAACCAATGGCGTAAGTATGAATACGTCTTTGATTTACAACGACTGTGGCCAGTACAATACCATTTGGATGGATATCAACGGCGGTGTACTACCCTATGTGGTACAGTGGGAAGGCATTGCCAGTGGATCATCGACCATCTGGCAGCCTGTTTTTGAGATTACGCAGCTTCCTCCGGGTACCTATACAGTGAGGGTAACAGATGGTAATGGCTGTCAGCGGCAGAATCAGGTGGTTATTTATCCTGCATTGGTCAATCTGTTTACGGCCACGCCCCAGTCGGGATGCAGCGGCCCCTCAGGCATCAGTATGCAGATGAACACGGGTGCGGGCCCTTACCGAATTTATTGGTCGGGACCCGTATCGGGTGTCAGGCTGGAGCCCGGCAATACGTTTAACCTGACCAATATACCCGCCGGCAGCTATCAATTGGTATTGATTGATGCCAACGGCTGTGCGGAGGTTGAGCAGGTAACAGTGGTGGGCGGCGGCAGTCCCCAACTGCAGTTTAGCAGCAGCCCTGCGCTCTGCGACAGCCCTGGTGCAATAGCCCTGTCGGTCAACGGTGGTCAGCCGCCGTTTACCCTGGCCTGGGGAGGTATGCAAAGTGGTATTACGGCTATGTCGGGCAACAGCTACACGCTGAACGGGCTCGCAGCGGGTACTTATACGCTTATGGTGCTGGATGCCAACAACTGTAGCACGCAGATGATGGTCACCGTAGCTGCGCAACAG
>CAZYAO010000045.1:9652-28541 GCA_964645715.1 uncultured Saprospiraceae bacterium | reverse complement strand
TCAAAAAGAACAACAGTGTCTCGCAGCACTTTGGCGGCAACAGCCGCCAAAGTGCTTTTTGAATTTTACTTGGCTTCCAGCCCCAACGGGGTCATCACCCAGGTGTTTTTGCCCGGATCATTAAATGAGTAGGCGACATTATCAGCAACATCTACCGAGGTGACCATTTCTTTGACTTCATCGGAGAAATGCAGTATGGCTCCTTCGGGCACATAGAGTTCATAGACAACCTCCTGCGCGCGCCATTTTTCACCGCGTTTGATGATGGCAGCGCCGGGAAACTCGAGGCGGTTATCGCCTGTCTGCACTTTTCCGCGCGTCAACAGCAAAGCCTGATCGGCATCCGCTTTACTACCGCCTCGGGCAAAAGTTTTCTCTACCAGTTTCCACTGCTGATCGCTACTGAGGTAGATACGCAGGGAACCATTGCGCCACTGTAATTCTTCTTTGCTGACGGCCAGTTGGTTGTCGATAAACAGTGGCCCTGAATGCTCCTCCGGGAAGGCTGTAGACGAGATGTCAACAGGCCCTTGTGTCAGGGCGGTAAGTGGATAGGTCATCTCATCGCGCGCACTGCTGCGGAACTCATCCGACAGCTTGGCAACAGAGATGATTAGCATACCAAAACTGACGGACCACAACAGCCCCATGCCGAAGGTCCACTTGGTACTCACCTTGGTACCAAAAGCCAGACGGGCCAAACCCAGCGCCAGGCCTACCAGGGGAATACCGACCACCAGCAGCAGCGAAAAAGTACCCATGGCGGTCAGCATTTCCTGTCCAGGGAAGACAAAACTCAGGTAAGGATATCCGTAGATGAGGCTGCCGATCATTGAAAACCATAGGATAGCAAAAACCAGCAGGATGACAACGACCAAAAACCGACTCAGACCGATGAAAAAACCGCTGACCCACGACAGACCAATCCCCAATGCAGAGGTAGCTGCCCGCACACCAGAGCGGAGACCCGCTTCGAAGCGGTCGGCATTGGGCGTGCCTCCGGGGCTGGTTTTATTCATGTCGGACATCTGCCGCGACAGCTTCTCAAATTCTTCCTTCGCCACGCGACTCAGGTTTGATACATTGATAGGCTCTCCGCGCATCGCCAGCCGGTCGGCAGAGGTCTTCGCCTCAGGCATCACCGCCCAAAGGATGATGTACAAAGGCAAGCCAAAACCGCCCCACAGGATAAAAATGGCAAACAGAATGCGCACCCACACGGGATCGCTGATGCCAAAATAAGCCGAAATACCACTGCTGACACCTGCAACAATCTTGTTGTCAGGATCGCGAAATAAGCGCTTGCCCGTCCGTAGCAAAGGTTCTTCAGCCGTGTGGGCAGACTGCGAATCACCAGCCTCAGCCCCAAAATCTTCAGGTCGTCCCATGACAGCAATGGCTTCGAGTACATCCTGGCGATTGACAATGATGCGCGTCCCCAGACTCTCCCGAAATAACTCCGCAATGCGCGCCTCTATGTCTGCAATAATCTCTGCAGCGCCCTCTGTCTGACTAAAGTGGCGGTGCAACGTTTGTAAGTAACCAGATAGGTGCTCATAGGCCTCTTCGTCAATCGTAAAAGGAATACCGCCTAAATTAATGTGCACGACCTTATTCATGATTCAGCTGATTGTTGTTGTGTGTTGTTGTTGGTAGCTCGGCTCACAGCCGCTGTCAGTTCCGTCCAGGTCTCTACCAGGCCCGCCAATAGTTCATGGCCGCCTGGTGTCAACGTGTAGTACTTGCGCGGAGGCCCCTGGCTACTTTCCCGCCAGGTATAAGCCAGTATCTCTGCGTTCTTGAGCCGGGTAAGTAGTGGATACAATGTGCCTTCCACGACATCTATCCTGCTGAGCGCCAGCCTGTCGCGAATGTCGGGTGGATAAACCTCCCCGGCCTCGGCTATGATGCTCAGAATACACAGCTCCAGCACGCCTCGGCGCATCTGTGTTCTTGTGTTTTCTAAATGTTCGTTTCTCATACTACAAAGATAGGGTGAAATCTAGTACTATGCAACACAAGGTACTGGCCTTTGCCTTGATCTATGGATGAAAGCGCATTATTAATCGACGAATGGCGATAGCAGGTGTGTGGAAATATGGTCAACAGACTGGCGATCCATTGTGAATCAGGCCGCTAATAAATACAAGCCCGACAGCAGCCTGTTGTCGGCCGAAGGCAACCTACCGTGCCACTGGTTGTAAAGGCCACCATTGGAAGCAAAAAACAGCCTGCCCACCCGGACCAGCTATAAATAGTTGAACGGTTCCTTCAAAAAATGCGGGTAATCAGTTACATTCGCACAGCTTAACAGAGGTATGGCATGGACATAACAACAGCCCGGCACGCGCTCAAGCAGTTTTTCGGCTATGATCACTTCAGACCGATGCAGGCTGACATCATCAGCGCCCTGTATGCGGGGCAGGATGCGCTGGTATTGATGCCTACCGGTGGCGGCAAATCCGTCTGCTTCCAGATTCCTGCAGTCACCCTGCCCGGGACAGCTGTGGTGGTGTCGCCCCTGATAGCGCTGATGAAAGATCAAGTGGAAGGGCTCCGGGCCGCCGGGGTGCGTGCTGCCTTTCTGAATAGTTCACTCGACAGCAAATCCCAGCTGGCAGTCGAGGATGCGTTTTTTACGGGCGAATTGAAGTTGCTGTATGTTTCGCCTGAGAAAATTGTCTCTGGCAATTTTATTCCCCTGTTGCAGCGGGCGCAGATTTCGCTGTTTGCTGTCGATGAAGCACACTGCATCTCTGCCTGGGGCCATGATTTTCGGCCGGAATACACTCAATTGTCTTTTTTAAAAAAACTATTCCCCCACATACCCATTGTCGCCCTGACGGCAACAGCCGACCGGCTTACCCGGCAGGACATCACCCGGCAACTGGAACTGAATAATCCCGCAACCTTTATCTCATCTTTTGACCGCCCCAACATACAGCTGGAGGTGCGACCCGGACAGGGGCGGCGGGAGCAGATTATTCAGTTTTTGAAGCGCCACCCCCGGCAGTCGGGTATCATCTACTGCCTGAGCCGTAAAAGTACGGAGGAACTGTCGGCCAAACTCAGGGAGGCGGGTTTTACAGCTGCTGCCTACCATGCTGCGCTGCCCGATGCAGAGCGTGCCCGCGTGCAGGAGGCGTTTATCAATGACAACATTCCTATTATTTGCGCGACCATTGCCTTTGGTATGGGCATTGATAAAAGCAATGTGCGCTGGGTCATCCACTACAATCTGCCCAAAAATATTGAAGGCTACTATCAGGAGATCGGCCGTGCCGGGCGCGATGGTACTGCAGCGCAGGCTATCCTGTTTCACAGCTACCAGGACGTGATGACCCTTACTGAGATCATCACCGAAAACGGGGGTGCCAACGCTGAGGTGCAGCTCGGTAAGCTGGAGCGCATGCGGCAGTATGCCGAAGCGCTGAGCTGCCGCCGCCGCATCCTGCTCAACTATTTCAATGAAAATCTTACAGAAAACTGCGGTAATTGCGATATCTGTAAAAACCCGCCCCAGTCTTTTGACGGCACTGTAGTAGCCCAGAAGGCGCTTTCTGCAGTCTACCGCCTGCGCGAAGGGGTAGGGATGAACATGCTGATTGATGTGCTGCGGGGCTCTGTGCGGCGCGAAATTACAGAGCGTGGTTACGACAAAATTAAAACTTACGGGCAGGGGCGCGATTTTTCCCAGCACGAGTGGCAAAATTATCTGCTTCAGCTGATTGACCTGGGCTTTCTGCAGGTGGCAGCAGAGCGGCAGGGCGTGCTGCAGCTCACGCCCGCCAGCGAGCGGGTTTTGTTTGGCGGGGAAAAAGTGCAGCTTGTGCGGCTTGCCACGCTGCGGGAGCGGCAGCAGACGGAGCGTGAAAAAGCCAAGGTGGCCGCACCGCGCGAGCGCGTACGCGACGACCTGTTTGAGCGCCTGCGGCAGCTGCGCCGCCAACTGGCGCTCAGCCAAGGAGTGCCTCCCTACATCATTTTTAGCGATGCTACCCTGGAGGAGATGGCCGCACAGCGGCCTCAATCGCTGGAGGAATTGCGCTACATCAGTGGGGTGGGCGAAAAAAAACTCGGCCAGTACGGGGAAGCCTTTCTGGATGTGATCGTCGGTGCATCACCACCAACGGGTCGTCCCGAGGCGGCGGGCGAGTCTGTATACGCACTTTTTCAGCAGCAGGGGCTCAGCGCTGCAACCATTGCGCGCGAAAAAGAGATGCCGCTCAACAGGGTGTATACCCAACTGACCGTGGCCCTGCAGTCGGGGCGACCCCTGGATGTAGGGAGACTCATGCCCCTCGATACCATCGAAAAGGTCAGGCTGGCAACCCGCTATCTGCAGCGCGATTTCAGTGTGGAGGATGTATACGAGTATTTCGATGGCCAGATTGAAAAGTATCAGTTGCAGCTGGCCATGGCATACCTGCAGCGCAAGACCGGTGATCACGGCTAATCACAGCAACCATTGGGCTGCGGCTGCTACAAAGAGGCTTGCCACTGTCTGCGCAGCTGACTGAAGCAGCTTTTAGGCAGCAGCGCCGCTGCTACAATCGCCAGCGGTAAGCGCGCTCGTCTATGGCCCGCATGGTACACAGGATCCCCTCCAAATGGTCGTATTCGTGCTGGATGAGTTCCGACAGGTCATCGGTGACCGTCCAGTCCTGCTCCTGCCATGACAGATCGCGATAGCGCAGGCTCAGCTGTTTGTGCCGTTTTACCCTGACCAACAGGTTGGGAAAGCACATGCAGTCATCCCACACCTCAAACAGCTCGTCACTATAGTGGTAGATTGTCGGATTGATGAGAACCCGCGGGGAATCCGTGTTGAGGTAGATAATCCGCTTCATAATGCCTAGTTGCGGAGCTGCAATACCCCGGCCAAAACCATAGCGGCTTCTGACCGACTCCATAACCTCGTGCAGTTGCTGCACCCAGCCGGCTACGGCAGGCAGCTCCGCCATTTCTACCGGCAGTGCTTTTTCGTACAATCGCGGGTCACCCAGCAGCAGCAGGTCCTCAATCGTCTTGCGCGTATTCGTCATGGAATGTGTATTACCGCCCGGCTGTACCTTTGGCAGTCAGCGCGAACCAGACGCTAGAAGTATTTGAAGTTGTGGCCATGCTGAATTTTCTGCAGGCTGTGGAATATGAGAAGTACCAGATTGCTCACATCGTCTTTGTGCGCCATCTCCACCGTCGTGTGCATATAGCGCAGCGGCAGGCTGATAAGCGCCGAAGGCACCCCCCCGTTGCTGTAAGCGAAAGCATCCGTATCCGTAAAAGTACCCCTGGAAGCAGCTTCCCGCTGGAAGGGAATCGCGTTGTCTGCCGCCGCATCGAGAATGAGCTGCAGCAATTTGCGGTGGACAGCCGGTGCATATGTAAGGGAAGGCCCGAGACCGCACTTGACATCCCCTTCTTTTTTCTTATTAATCAGAGGCGTGCAGGTATCATGCGTCACATCCGTCACAATCGCCGCATGCGGTTTGATTGTTTGCGCGATCATCTCAGCCCCCCGCAGACCTACTTCCTCCTGGACAGAATTGACAATATAAAGGCTGAAAGGCAGCTTAACCTGCTGCTCATGCAGCAATCGGGCCACTTCGGCAATGCAGAAGCCTCCCATGCGGTTGTCGAGCGCACGGCCGGCGTAGTAGCTGTCGTTGATGACCTCCATTTCATCATCGAAAGTAATCACGCAGCCAACATGCACACCGGACGCCAGCACCTCGTTTTTGTCTTTCGCTCCGATATCGATGAAAATATTGTCGAGTTGGGGCTGCAGCTTATTGTCTTCCCCGTTGCGTGTATGAATGGCCGGCCAGCCAAATACGCCTCGTACGATACCTTTAGGCGTATGAATATTCACCCGTTTGGAAGGCGCGATGATGTGATCAGACCCCCCGTTGCGCACTACGTAGATGAAACCATCGTCAGTAATGTAATGCACAAACCACGAGATTTCATCGGCATGTGCCTCAATAACTACCCGATAATCCTGCCCGGGATTGATGATACCGTAAGCAGTACCATAGTTGTCCAGACTCCAGTCATCAATGAAAGGCTTGATATACTCCAGCCAGAGTTGCTGCCCGCTGGATTCAAAGCCGGTAGGAGACGCGTTGTTGAGGTACGAACGCAAGAAAGCCTCTGATTGGGGGGTAATAATCGACATATGACTAAGACTATGTACGCAATCAATTCTGTATATTCGGGCAAAGATAACAAAGTTGGAAAATAAATGGCGAATACTACAGCCAACTTATCTTGATTTCGTGCTCTTTATTCCGATAGAAAAGCATCGCTCCAGGCCTTAGGATCGAGTCGCCAGTGACTGAGTGCCGCCTGCTCATCGGCCGACAGATAGCCCGAGGAGACTGCTTCGGCCAGCAGTGCATCGTAGTGACTGAGCGTCCGCCAAGGGCAGTCGGCAGCAGCAAAAGCCTCTGTAGCAGCCGGGAAACCATAGTTGAAAATAGCCAGCACGCCGGCTACCTCAACGCCTTCTGCCCGCAGGGCCTGTACCGCCTGCAGGCAGGATCCGCCAGTAGAGATGAGGTCTTCGATCACCAGGTAGCGACCGCCCGGCTTCGCTTCGCCTTCTATCAGGTTTTGTCGGCCATGCCCCTTAGCCTGACTGCGCACATACACAAACGGCAGGTCGAGCGCATGTGCGAGCAGGGCGCCGTGAGCGATACCTGCAGTCGCTACACCCGCAATGCCGTCCAGCCTGCCAAAGTCAGCCGCCGTGCGCACCATGGCCTCGAGTAGCCGGCGCCGGATGTCGGGATGCGAAAGTACCAGCCGGTTGTCGCAGTAAATTGGCGAGCGAAGTCCGCTCGCCCAGGTAAAAGGATGCTGCGGACTGAGCTTAATGGCCTTTATCTGGAGCAACCACTGGGCAATCTGACGAGAATGTTCCATATTTGTTCGATTTTTACACCATGCTCCTGTAAGGGCATGTCCGGCTTTGTAGAAATTTCTTCGCCGCTGAAGCGGCAAAAAAAATGCTGATCATGTGATTGTTTTTTGATTTTTTCAAAAAATCAATCATGTATTAAAATCGCGCGCAAATGTACAAAATCTATGTTAATGAGCGACTGCTGATGTTGTGTTCTGCGGAGGAGGCCGCAGCCCTGCAGCCAGCGGTAGGCTTGCTGGTGACGCCCTATTCGGGCAAAACTAAAACACTTTTTCAGTACATCGATACGCTCGAAAAGCTGTCGCCCCGCGTGACATCCATCGCTTTATTCAGTGATGCGCCCGAGCAGCTATGGAAGGATTTTACGGCTTTGTACCGTTGCATAGAAGCGGCCGGGGGCTTGGTGGAAAATGAGGAGGGTGAGCTGTTGATGATTTTTCGCAGGGGGTGGTGGGATCTGCCCAAGGGGAAAATTGATGCCGGTGAGTCGGCCGAAGCGGCGGCTGTCAGGGAGGTGGCTGAAGAGACAGGCATTGGCGGGCTTAAGCTGCACAGTCTGTTTGATACGACTTATCATACGTATCGCGACGACAAAAACCGTCGCTGTCTGAAAATCACGTATTGGTTCCGGCTGTCGACGCACCGACAGCCGCTGTTGCCGCAGGCCGAAGAAGATATTGAGCAGGCGGTCTGGGTAGGCAGAGAGGAGCTGCTGGCTGCGCCTCGCCGGCTGTATGCCAGCCTGCAGGACTTGTTGGCCTCCTACGGCCTGCGGCCGGGGGGCTGATTGTATTTTTTTAAAAAAAAAGCAGCATGAAGCGTATTTTGGTTACCGGAGGCGACGGGCAGCTGGGGCAGTGTTTTCGGCAGTTGGCCCTGGCAAGACCCGATATCAGCTGGAAAATTGTGGGTCGTGCAGAACTCGACATTGCGCAGCCCGAGGCCTGCCGGCAGCTGCTGGCTGCCTGGCAGCCGGACTTTTGCTTCAATGCGGCAGCCTATACGGCAGTAGATAAGGCTGAGTCGGATGAGGCCAAGGCCCGGCAGGTCAATGTCGACGGGGCTGCGCACCTGGCAGCAGCCTGTGCGGCAACGGGTTGCCGGCTGCTGCACTATTCCACAGACTACGTCTATGCCGGTCACTACAACCGGCCACTGCGGGAGACAGACGAAACCGATCCGCAGGGGGTGTACGGAGCCACCAAGCTGGCAGGGGAGCAGGCTGTGCTGCAGCAGCTGCCTACAGCGCTGATTGTGCGCACTTCATGGGTGTACAGCCCGTACGGGCACAATTTTTTGCGCAGCATGCTCCGCCTCGGGCGTGAGCGCGCGCAGCTGCGCGTGGTATATGACCAGGTCGGCAGCCCTACGGCCGCCGATGACCTGGCTGCTGCCAGCTTGCAGATGGCGCTGGCGGCAGCGCGGGCCGGCGTCTACAACTACAGCCACGAGGGGGTCTGCAGCTGGTACGATTTCGCGGCCGCTATTTTTGAGCTGGCAGGTATCGATACTGAACTGTTGCCCATCGAAAGTGCAGATTTTCCCACACCCGCCCGGCGGCCTAGCTTTAGCGTCCTCAATAAAGCCAAAATCAAGCAGGATTTTGGATTGCACATCCCGCACTGGCGGGAGGGAGTCCGCAGGGTGCTGAGTGAACTCGAACCTGGCTCGTAGACAATTCGGCAGCTGGCTTAGCTCGGCCGGGTATGGCAGTGAGTGAAGACAAACCTACTTCGTAATCAACGCAGGCTGTTGTACAGATATCAACAGTCCAGGCGCAATCTATATTCGTATGAATGCACAACTCAGCCGGCTGTTTGCTGTTGCGGCCAAGCCCGCCCGCCGCATCCTCGGGCTCATGTCGGGCACCTCGCTGGATGGTCTTGATATGGCACTCTGTCACATTGAGGGCAGCGGCCTCACAACCCGTGTCACGATTGAGCAATTTGCTACCGCAGCTTTCGAGGAGGCGGAGAAGGAAAAAATCAGGCAGGTTTTTGCCCAAAAAAATATAGACTTTCAGCATCTGACGCTACTGAATGCTTGGTTGGGTCGCTATCATGCAGCATTGGTCAACAGGCAGCTGGCTGCCTGGGGGGTATCGGCAACAGCGGTGGATCTTATCGCCAGCCACGGACAGACGGTCTTCCATGCACCCCGTATCTTACATGGTCTGGCAGACTACCCCAATGCGACCCTGCAAATCGGCGACGGCGATCACCTGGCTGTCTGCACGGGTATCATCACGCTGTCGGATTTCAGGCAGAAACACGTGGCTGCGGGCGGGGAGGGCGCTCCGCTGGCAGTCTATGGAGATTACTTCATCTTTACGGATGCGCACGAAAACAGGATACTGCTGAACCTCGGGGGCATAGCTAATTTCACTTATCTGCCCGCTAACGGCAGGGCGGAGGAGGTATTCGTGACGGACACTGGTCCCGGCAATACGCTGTTGGATGCGTTTGCACAGGCGTTTACGGGCTTGCCCTATGACCGGGACGGCCAGCTGGCGCTGGCGGGCAGCGTCAGCCGCCCGCTGTTGCAGGCGCTTAAGGAGGACGCCTTTTTTGAGGCCCCCTTCCCCCGCACCACCGGGCCTGAGCTTTTTAATAAACACTATGTGCGCCGGGCACAGCAGCGCTCGGGCACCGACGCGCTCAGCGCCTCAGACCTCATGGCCACGCTTGCCCGCTTCTCTGCAGAAACCGTTGCCGAGGCAGTGCTGAAGGTGTGCAGACCCGGTCTGGCGTATCACCTCTACCTGAGTGGCGGGGGGATGCATAACCCGTCGCTGGTGCAGCAGCTGCAGGTCTGCCTGCCGGGCTATACCATGAAAACAACCGACGTGCTGGGGATTGCAGGCGATGCCAAAGAGGCCGTACTGTTTGCTGTGCTGGCCAATGAGACAGTAGCGGGCGGGGGTACTTTTTTTGGCAACCGGCCCGGGCTGCCCTCGGTGTCTATGGGGAAGATTAGTTTTCCTGCATAAGAGAGCATCTGCGGTGCATTTGTGCGGCTTCAGCCGCACAAATGCACCGTACCTAGCCTGTTTTGGGCGGCCCCGGCCGCCCGAAACAGGCTACTACTGCAACTGCTCTTCTATCCAGCGAGCCACCTCGACCACCTGCCGGTGCTGAAATGCCACCCGGTCAACGATTACCAGCTCCGTGAAATACTGATCGCTGAAAAAAAGCTGGCTCAGACTGTTGTTGAAATAAATCTGCATGTCATCAAAGGCATTGCAGACCAATATATTATATAGCTCTTTGCGCACGTCGTAAGTGACCAGCAGGTGAAAACCGAGGGGCTGTGGCGGTGAAATTCTGACCAGTAAAGGATAGTCGAGATAAGGGGCATTCCAAAAGCCAAACAGGTTGGCCTCAAACAGCGGGTAGTACTGCAACTGTGCCTGTAGCTGGTGTTGCGACAGGTATCGTTGCAGCAGTATCAGCTGCCGATGCATCTTCTGCAGCGGTATATCGTCGGGCTGCAGACTTTCATAAGGGAGCCAGCTACCCGAGGGCAGGTGGTAGTAATCTACAGGACCTATGCGCAGCTTATAGTCAAATCGTTGATAGCCAGGCACTACATAGCCGGGGTAATAGAAGCGTCGATTGTGCTTCTGACAGAAGAGCATCTCCAGCAGCATGCTGTAGTAGCCAATACTGTACCGCTGATAGTCCGGATCATAAATACCCATAATGCTGGCAGCACTATTGTGTCCCAGATCAAAGTAGCTCAGGCCAATGAGGCGGCGGCCGTCGTAGATGGTAATCTCGTAGGTCGAAAAAATATTGTACTCCTCGCCATCGAGTAAATTTTCGCGCAGAGAGGGAGACAGCAGCCCTTTGAAGGCTGCGCGGTAGCGGCTGTAGAGTTGCTCTTTTTCTTCGGTGATGGTCGCCGGCTGCCAGGAAAAGTGAAAAAGGTGGCCGTTGCGGTGCAGCAGCTTGCGCTGTCGTTTGTTGAAAAGGAAATGCTGCAGGTCCTGCCGTATCCAGATGGCCGAGAAAAAACCCAGGTCAAAGCACAGAAAATGTGTCGTAAATACCGTCTGCCCCATCCGATACCAGCCTTTCTCCAGATAAGCATCGAGTTCTTCTGGTAGCAATACCTCAGGATAATGTTTTTCGGCAAACTGCGTCATTTGTTTTCGGGAAAAATTTAAGGTTTGTTTCCGGTATTTTTTTATGCCACAACAAGAACTGAAACCTGGGCAATCGGCTAGTTATCAGTCATTCAATTGTTGTTTAGGGCATTGAATATAGGGCAAATGAGCATGAAACCTATCCGCTTCGTAATCCTGCCGCTATAATCAAACCCAAATGTAGCCAATTAGCCGGAATTTTCAAGGAGTAGGGGGGGACACAGCAGATTAATATGAGGCTAATTGTATGAAAAGATGTATTTTGCGTACAATCAACGGGGGAGATTGCATGCAGGTATCATTTGCTAAGGGGAGGAAGTATTGGCTGTTGCTGCTTATGGGGCTGCTGCTGGAGGTGGTGCATGGCCAGCAGCGAACGGAGGACTATGTTTTTGACTGCAATGTTTTTGATCGCTCTATGGGCTTCAGGGGCAATACGCCCTCGTCAGTTGTACAGGATACAATGGGTTTCCTGTGGGCTGCCAATCATGAGGGAATCAACAGGTTTAATGGTAGCCGGTTTACTTTTTATCCCAAGGCTGCGTTTGGTATCGATGTAAATCACTCTTCGGTTCTTCACCTCGACAGGAAAGGACTTATCTGGATTCAGTCGGGTGAAATAACATACCTGCTGGCAAGTACGGTCTATGGTGTCCGGAACAGCAGCCTGAAGATCTTCAGCCCTTATTTGCAGGCTTATTGGGAGTTTGATGAACTTTTTCCAAACGCTCCGTTTTGTGAACAGGATGTCCTCATCGTTAACCACAATCCCAGACAGGAGCTTTTTTTTGCACTCTACGACGGACGTATCTACAGTTATGACGGGATTTTTAAACGCGTACATCAAGCTTCGCACAATCAAATTCTCAGGTATTATACACAAAACAGCCAGGGAGATAAGTATGTGGCACAGAAGGATTCCCTGAAAATTTTCGACCGGACAGGGCGAAAAAAAAGTAGTGAGTTGCTGCCGATTCCTGCTCGTACTATTCGCCTTTGGCAAGATTCTGTTGCCGTTCTTTCCCTAATTTCTAAATCGGAGTACGCAAAAGATTTCAAGGAGCGTATATGGATTAAGGAAGGCCGTGCGCCGGTACAACCTTTGCGTATCAAGGGTACAGTCCTTCAGGAGGGCGCCAGGGTTATTGGTATCGATGAGAGTAATCGGCTGTGGATGCTCAACAAAGACAGTATTCTGGTCGCAGAGCGGAGAGCCGGGGGAATTACGGCAGTATTTAGTATCTATTTTACGGATATATTTCCGTTTTTAACCACAGAAATCAGCCTGGGGCATTCGAATGCGATCTGGGTTGTTGGCCCTGGAAAAATGGCCTATTTGTCGCTCAAACCCATCCTCTGCGAGTCACTGTTGGGGGGAATCGATTGCAGTGTCAGGGGACTGGCAGAAGTGGACAGCAACCGGCTGCTAGTTTCTACTTACAAGGGGGTATTGGAGGTCGATAGGCGTATGCCGTCGACCTACAGGAAAATTGAATCGCTGGGGGAGTATCCTTATGGTAGCTGCAAAGATGGCAATACATTTTGGTTTGGCAACCACGGCATGCATACGGAGCATTATTTCCCGGAGAGTGGGCGTACGCTTAAGTACAAACTCAGGCTTCAGGATTCACTGAATTGGTCTGATACCCAGATTCCGTATGTAGACCAGCAGGGTAAGGTGTGGCTGGGGATGCGCTTCGGACTGGGTATTTTGAGACCCGGGGAGGAGGAAATTTCAGTTTTGTCTGCTTTCGATGACTGGAAATCGTTCAGAGGGGCGCTTGTCAGGCAGTTTATTGCCTCGAAAGAGGGCCTCTGGATAGCAACTTCCAACGGAATCTATCTGGTGGATCCGGTGAAGGAAAAAATCATAGATGTTTACCGCACTCCCTGGGGGGGCAATATCGCCGGCTTTACCATTGAGGAGGACGGAAATATGTGGATTGTGTTGTACCGGGACGATTTGGTATACTGGGACAGAACCCGTAATAGGTTCACATCCTATGATCTTTACTCGCTGGAGATTGACAACACGCTTCACGGAGTTATTCCTGATGAAAATGGCAATCTTTGGCTGCCGTCTAATAAGGGCTTGTACTGCTTCACGCCTTCTACCCAGCAACTGCGGGTGTTTCTGGAGTCGGATGGCCTCCCTAGCAATGAGTTGAATGCCAATGCTTATCTGGCGCTATCTGATGGTCGTATTGCCGTGGGAGGGCTCAATGGGTTCGCTTTGTTTCATCCGGAAAAGATTTTTCGCTCGACGAAAAATGTAAATGTGATGAGACTGGACGTGCTAAATGCCTACGACTACCAAACCGACAATACGATTAATCTGCTGGCAGATTTTTACAGCGAGGGGGTAATTACTATGCCTGCTGACAGCCGCGAACTGGAAGTGGCGGTATGTTTTCCCAGCTACAATCCTGTCTTCCGGCAATACTTCTACCGGCTCAATCCATCCAGCGCTGATGCTCCCTGGCTGCCGCTCAAAGATGGCCGCCTGCTGATCAACCAGCTTGAGTACGGAAGGTCCGTTCTGGAAATCAAGGGACGTGCCGATCTCAATCTGCCGCACAATGGGATCATTATCATCCCCATCGAACTCGAGTGGCCCTGGTACTTTCGATGGTGGGCACTGCTGGTATACACCTTGCTGTTATTGTCTGCTATTCGACTGTATACCATCCTGCGCCTAAGAAAACAGCGTGCCATCAACCAACAGCTGGAAGGGGAGGTAGAAGTGCGTACCCAACAGCTGTATCGGGATAAGTTGTTGATAGAAGAACAAAATACGGAACTCGCTCGCCTCAATGAATTCAAAGACCGCATCCTCGGGCTTATTGGTCATGAACTCAAAAGTCCAATGATCGGTCTCATGGATATGGCCGATAAGCTTTCCTTCCTCGTGCGCAACAATCGCTGGGAGGACATCGCCAGAACCAGCAAAATCATTGATCATCGGGTCGTAGATATGCGGCATACGCTCGAAAATCTGCTCAATTGGGCCCAGCGTACGCCCGATGCGCGCATGGTTCGCCAAAGCATTGATGTGCAGTTGCTGGTACAGACAGAATGGGCGCAGCTGTCCGGCCTTGCTACTGCCAAGGGAATATCGCTGCAGCTGGCAACTACCGTGTGGCCACAGGCGCTCATGGATCCGCTGGCCTTGTCTGTCGTCTTGCGCAACGTACTACACAATGCCATCAAGTTTAGCCCCGCTAACGGACAAATATCGGTTGCGGCAGAAGAAGCCACCAAAGGATGGCTGTGCGTCTCTATCTGTAATCTGGGGACAGGCTTTCCGCCCGATTTCATCAGCCGCTTTGCCGAGCCGCATTTTTACTTCTCTTCCAAAGGGACTGCAGGTGAAACAGGTACGGGCCTGGGGCTGCGGCTGTGTGTTGAGCTTATGAAAAAAAATGAGGCAGTAATCGAGATTGCCAACAGCGCAGCGCAAGGGGCTTGCGTGCTGTTGCGGCTGCCAACTGCTGAATCGCAATAACTTAGTTTGGTGTACAACAAAAAAATCCTATTTTCGCAGCATACACTCAATGCGGTTTACCACGCCGTAGATACCCGAATAAGCAACCGATCAAATGAAAAAGCTTAGCATTTTATTGGTAGAAGACGATTTTCTTTTTGCGCTGAATGTAGAAATGTTGGTTACGGAATTGGGATACGAGCTGCTGCCCGTACAGGATTCTGTGCCGGGTGCCAAGCACCTGCTGCAGGATCGAAAGCCTGATTTGGCTATGGTCGACTACTCGCTGAACGGTGATGAGGTGGGCACAGCGCTGATAGCAGAACTCACAGCTCATGGTATTCCTTATATTTTTATGACCAGCAATATAGATCCGCACATTTATGATGAAGTCCATGCCAATCGCCCCAGCGCCTTTCTGATAAAGCCTTTTAATCTCCTGACGCTCAAAAGTGCGATTGAGATGACCCTCAGCCGGAGAGCATCACTGAATCAGGAAATCCTCAAAAAAGAGGATGACTTTATTTTTGTGAGCAAGGCCAATGCACTCGTAAAACTCTTCAAGCGGGATATTGGCTACATCGAAGCAGAGGGCAACTACTGCTACTTATTTGCTGCAGGCAAACGCTATGTAATCAAATCTTCACTTCGCAAACTGAAAAGCCGGCTCGGAGAGGAGCAGTTTGTACAGTGTAGTCGCAATCATTTGGTAAATTTTCAATATGTTACGAAAGTAGACTATGTGGCTGGTGAGCTTACGGTGGGTGAACAAAAGCTGCCGATAGGAACTATTTTTCGCGCAGAGCTGGAGAAGAAGATTCCTCGTCTGTAGTGTTTGTCAGGCAGCGCACCGCCAATCATTTTCCTTCATTATTTAGCTAAAAATAGTATGCCGCCAAAGCGCTTGCCTCTTTCTCAACTGCTCATCTACGCTATCGGTCAGCTCGGGTGGTCGCTGGCGGCCTATGGTGCCGCCAATTTATTGGTATATTTTTACCTGCCGCCGGGGGAAGGGCAGACCGGGCTGTTTCCTCCCTTCATTTTTCAGGGAGCCGTAGCGGGGGTGGTGACCTTGATCGGCCTGATTAATTTTGGCGGTCGCCTTTTCGATGCATTTACGGATCCGCTGGTAGCTGCCTGGGCCGATCGCCGTCCGTTAGATCGTTTCGGTCGGCGGAAAAAAATCATGGCCATCGCTTCACTGCCGCTGGCATTGTCTTCTTTCGCCCTTTTTTACCCGCCCGTCGGGGAAGTATGCTGGCAAAATACCGCCTGGCTGAGCTTTTGGATGCTCGTTTTTTATGCCTCCCTCACGCTTTACGTCATTCCCTACAATGCACTGATCAGTGAGCTGGGGCACCACCCGCCCGACCGGATGCGCATCAGTACGGCCATTTCCATCACCTTCGCACTGGGTATTCTGATTGGTGGCAGTATCTATGCAGTACAGGATTTATTGGCGGACAGTATGCCCGCCGTGGCGGCTTTTCAGTGGGCCGTGGGGGGCTTTGCTTTGTTGTCGCTGCTGCTGTTGCTGGTGCCGGTTGTTTGGCTTAGGGAAAATGAGTACGCACAGCAAGTGCCGGTATTGCCGGGCAATGAGCAGGCAGGTTTGCTGCGGACTGTACTCAGCAATCACCACTTTCGCATCTTTCTTTTGTCAGAGTTCATGTATTGGTTGGCCCTGACGTTCATACAGATGGGCATTGGTTTTTTTGTTACTATTCTTTTGGGCTATCCGCCGGCCAAAGCAACACTTTTTCTCACGGTCAGCTTTCTGGCCAGCTTTGTTTTATACTGGCCTGTCAACAATGCGGTCAGGCATTGGGGTAAGCGGCAGGTGATGCTGTCGGCATATTGGGTCTTCGCGGGTACTTTTGCCCTGCTGGCCTTGTCGCCATGGGTTGCGCTGCCGGGCACATCGCTGTTTTGGATACTAAGCCTCAGCGCTTCTTATCCATTGGCCGTTTTTGGTATCGTACCTAATGCAATGGTAGCCGATTTTATCCATAGTCATCAGCAGACCAGTGGTGGACAGCCAGCGGGTATGTTTTTTGCTGTCTTCAGTTTTGTCATGAAGGCCGGTGTGTCAGTGGCTAACCTGATTTTTCCTTCCTTGCTGCTGCTGGGAAAAAGTACAGCAAACAGCCTCGGGGTGCAGCTCGCTGCCTGGCTGGCGCTGCTGAGCTGTGTGCTGGGGGGGGTGTTGTTTCATCGCATTCGGCCGTCGATGTATGATAAGGAAGGGGGGTGATTTTTGAAAAATAGGTGCTCTTGGCGGCTGTGCCGCCAAAAGCACAACCGCGGTTATTTTTTAATTTTTACCCAACCCACACAACCTTTACCGCTGTCTTTAACAGCGGCTCCTGTTGCACCAGCGCAGCGGTGCCGCCTTTTCAACAAATACAAAACCAAATGAATGCCACCATGAAAAATATACGTTACGCTGTCGGGATATTGCTTGCGTTGAGCCTGTCACTGCGCAGTGCTGCGCTGCAGGCGCAGTGCGACTTTACGCCTACGGTTATTGGTGATCTGTTGCTTTGCCCTGGTGGACAGGGGCAGTTGTCTACGCAGTCGTATGACAGCTACCAGTGGCAGAAGAGAACCTGGCCCAACGGTACTTGGGCGGATATCCCCAATGCGACCAGCCAGACGCTGGCCATTGGTCCCGACGATGTTCTTTTTAATTTTCGCGTACGCGCTACTGTTGCGGGCTGCACAGAGAACAGTGCCGAAGTGCTGGTCGACGGCTGGGTGTTTCTGCTGCCCGTAGTGGAACACGGAGGGGTGTATACATATCTGCCGGGGACGGGTATCTTCAGGATTTGTACAGGGGACTCAATGACATTGCGGTTGAAGCTGCCGTATACCACCAATATTACCTGGTTTCGCAACGATCAGCCGCTGGCAGATACGACCAATCTGCTGGTTATCAGGGAGTCTGGGGCTTATACAGTACAGGGGGCACCAGCCATTTGTCCTGATTTTATTGTACCGCTCGGACTTATACTGGACGTTGAAGTGGTCGATTGCAGTCCCAGCAGCGTCTATGACGGGGAGAAGCAAGTCCCCCGCCTGCGGGTAAGCCCGCAGCCCGCCCACGACCAGCTGACCGTCTCTTTGGAGAATGATCAGCCATTCACCGCGTTGGAATTGTATGACCTCAGCGGACAGCGGAGATTGGCTGCTTACTCGCTCAGTCCGCAGTCGCGTATGGAGCTGTCGCTAGAGGAGCTGCCGGCGGGTATCTACCTACTGCGGGTATTTTCGGATGGTTATTGGCTGACAGAAAAGATTATTAGAATATAATCAGGTTTTTATATGTTAAAATTTAAATTAATCGATTGTTGGCGGCTACAGCTGTCGATAGTCGATTTTTGATTTTTTGCAAAAAAGTAAGCTTGGCAGTTGCCCGCATTCGCAAAAGAATTCGCAATTTTAACGCTTGTTAGCGATTGTTGATCAACTAAAAAGCTTATTCCGCTATGAAACTGCATCGGGAAGGGTTTGCTACGCTGTCTGTTACCCTTGGATTTTTATTGTTATGTAATGCCTTGGTATACGCGTATGTACCTGGTTTTTTGCGTTGGTCGCTGCTGCTGAGTGCCGGGCTGCTGGCACTGGTGCTGCAGTTTTTTCGCTACCCCAGGCGGGTCATTCCACAGATTGACAGCAGCAAAGTCTATGCGCCTGCCGACGGCAAGGTCGTGGTTATCGAGGAAGCGGAGGAGCCGGAGTGGTTTCAGGGCAAGCGGCTGCAGGTGAGTATATTTATGTCACCACTGAATGTTCATATCAACTGGAATCCGGTGGCGGGTATCGTCAGGTACTACAAATACCACCCTGGCAAGTACCTCGTGGCGTGGCATCCCAAGGCCAGTACGGACAATGAGCGCACGACGGTTGTAATTGCTGCTGAAAAGGGAGAGATACTAATTCGCCAGATCGCCGGGGCGCTCGCCCGCCGCATCGTCAATTATGCAAAAGTTGAGCAGCCAGTAGCGCAGGGCAGTGAGATGGGCTTTATCAAATTTGGTTCAAGGGTGGATATTTATTTGCCGCTGGATGCGGATATTCAGGTGGCACTGGATCAAAAGGTGACCGGCAATGAGACGGTGATTGCTCACTTGGTGTGAGGTGAGGTCGGTGCTTTTTGGCGGCTCGTGCCGCTAAAAAACACTTATTGAAAAGCAGGCTATCGCGGCACCAGCCGCGACAAACTGCTTCTATTTTGATTTTTTGAAAAAAAATCAAAAAAAATCATAAAGCAGGCTGTCGCGGCACCAGCCGCGACAAACTGCTTCTATTTTGATTTTTTGAAAAAAAATCA
>CAZYAO010000045.1:0-9552 GCA_964645715.1 uncultured Saprospiraceae bacterium | reverse complement strand
TGAAAAAAAATCAAAAAAAATCATAAAGCAGGCTGTCGCGGCACCAGCCGCGACAGCCTGCTTTTGCGGCAGCTTAATAGGCCCCAAAATACCGACGACTAAACCACTCCACCGACAACAAGGTGAGAATCAGGAAGAAGATCCACTTCAGGTGAATAACAGAGCGCGTCGTGATGGTTGAGTAAATAATCGGCTTAAGGGTACTCTCCTCTGCCAGCCAGTCGGGCAGCTGCCCGAGCTGGTCGACCGACAGTCGCCGGCCTCCATAGGTATCACTCAGCAACTGCAGCAGGCCATGGTCGGCGGTCGTGACAAATTGCTCCAGCTGTACGGGCTGTACACTAAACTGCCCTTCAAAGTCCAGTTTCTCGGCACCTGTATTTACGCTCGCGCGAAAGCGATAGTTGCCCACAGGCAGGATACCCGCCGAGAGAGCGTAAGCACGCCCCGTACGATTGAAAGTGAAATTGTATTCCTTGCCATCGCCCAGGTGGGTGACGACCAAATTGGCATCGGGGCCGTTGATGAGCTCGTAGCTTTGGTTGTACAGCTCTGCATCAAAAGTGACAGCCTCCGTTTCGTCAAAAAGATTCTTGGGCAGCAGTACCCGAAAGCGACGCTTGTCGTCCTTGACACTCAGATACTGAACCGTTTTGCCAATCAGCTGATCGAGCCTGCTATGGTTTTCGCTGTCGAGAAAATCAAAGAGGCGCCACTGCCAGATGCCGGTGGCTGTCAGTACCGCCGTACGCACACCTTGTTGGTCGCCAAAAACCAACAAGGGATAGCGCGTATCCACCTTGCCAATGCGCTGGTAAAGCAGGGTAGCTGTATTGGCACCTGCCGTGTACTCACCAAAAGGAGCGTACAGGGGTGGCAGGTTGGGTAAAAAGCGTCTGAGCGGGTCGTCCAGTGTAAAGAGGGAAAAATCGGGAGCAACCGTTGCTTGTGCCTCATTGACAGACTGGTTGCGAGCCATGACAGAGAGTATGGACTGCGCCTGATTGAAGCGAGCCAACTGCGTCTGTTCACCCAGAATAAACCATACCGGCTTACGCTGTAGTATGATCTGCTTGCTTAGATTGCTTATGTCATGCCGCAGGCTGGGGAGCTGGTGCAGAACTACCAGATCATAAGCCTTGATATCGCCCGCAAAATTGTCGGCATACGCAATGGTGACGTCATTGTTGAGGCCTTCTGACAGACTCTGGCGGATAGCCGAGATGTCGGGATGTGGCGCGTTGGCCAGCAGGAGAATCTTTTGGCGTGCATCCAGCACTTCCACAAAAATTTCCCGGCTGTTGTTGGTGAGGGTAACTTCACCGGCCAGACTGCTGACGGCTATGCGGTACCGCTGTACGCCGGCTTTGTCAGCATCCAGCAACAACTCGCGGGTGCTGAAGTAGTCGCTCTTGTCAATGACAATGGTCTCGCGCTTGAGCTCACGGCTACTTTTGTTATCAATCTTACTGACCGTCAGCACCGTACTGCTACCGGCTGCCCGTAAGGCTGACAGATCTACCTGTATACTAAACTTATCGCCCAGATATACCAGTCTGTTGTGAAACACGCGCGACAGGTTGAGGTCTTTCTTGCGCGTGGTGTCGCCGAGGGCTACCGTATACAGGGGTGCGTTGAGCTTAATATCGGCATAAACCGGGTTGGCTCCCTGGTTATAAATACCGTCGCTTGCCAGGATGACAGCACCCAG
Source organism: uncultured Saprospiraceae bacterium (assembly GCA_964645715.1). GTDB lineage: Bacteria > Bacteroidota > Bacteroidia > Chitinophagales > Saprospiraceae > JAUMBM01. Next base: position 7,841 of record CAZYAO010000045.1, on the reverse strand, counting down.
ATTCTGGTTGCTGTACAGGTCGTACACATGCTGTAGTGCTTCTGTCATATTGGTCTTTCGGTCACCGAAAGTGACTTCTCCGGAAGATTCTATCTTTTCGCCAAAGCGCAGGTTCTGCACCTCATACTGCTCAGCGAGCCGCTCCCGCAGCGCTGCCCAGGCTGCCTGAAAGGCGGCCGTATCTTTCATCCCCATGGCCACCGACTGCGATGCATCCTGTGCCATGACAACCACTGGCTTGCGCCGCTCCGTCTGCTCACTGCGGAGCAAGGGCGACAGCAACAGCAGGCAGAGCAGACTCGTACTGGCAAATCGCAGTAGGCCCAAAGCCCCCGGTAGCCAGGGATGCTTCTCCTTAAAACGCGCATCCCTGAAATACAGCAGCAGCGCATAGCTTAGTCCTGCCAGCAGACACAGCAACACATACCACGATGGATATGCAAAACTCAAGCCCTCCATAATGAATATTTCAATAGTTGTCGCACCAGAAAGCCGTCAATCAGCGAACGGAAAGCCGCTTGGTGGCCTTTCCCAGCAGCTGACGAAGCAGCTGCAGATCTTTTTCCGCTGACGGCCTCTCCTCTCCAAGGTGATTAATGTAGATAAATAATACAAATGATTCGCCGAGGCGGCACTTCAGCGAGCGCAGCACTGGTGACCACACACACTGGTCGCCAGGACCGTCAACCGCCCGATACTTATATACGCCTGCCGTGGAGTCGATAGGTTCTGCCCACTCGCCTTCGGCAATCAGTTTACCAAAATAGCTGGAGTAGCGGTTGTTTACCTGCTGGCCGTATTCGTTGAATTCAACGCGCAGGGAGATGGTCTCGTCGCCATTGTTCCATGCCCATACACAGGTGCTTTTGTTGGGCTGGTGGAATAGCTGGTATTCCTGCACCTCTCCTGATGCCAACTGCAATATTTCTTCGAGCTCAGCCGGTTCAATCAGGGTGCAGGCATCGGTCAGTACTTCTTTCAGACCGGCCGCTGACTTGAGAAGGGCAGCTACCTCGTCGGGCGAGGCCTGCTCGTAAGTCTCAGCAATGGCTTGTTCAACGTTGATGTCGTCGGCAGACTGTCCGGCGTCGTTATCGGACTGATTGCTGTCTGTACGACAACTGCCGAAGGCTAGCGCTGCAGCGACAGCAGTGGTGATGAAAAGATATTTGTACATCGCAATACAATTAGTGAGCAGTTGCTGTGTTTTATGTCAGGGTCTGTCAACACGGTCGTATACACCTGCTTGGGGGGGCTAGCTGCAAGACCCGGCGCACGGATTGGTCAACTTTTTACCACCGACAACCGGCCCGGCTCAGCCCCGCCCGGGAGCTGTAAAAGGGTAAACAACTGTACGAAACAAAGGTAAACTTTTTGGCTGAACTTTACCGCTTCTGCCGTCGTTATTGATGTTACGACTTTTGCGGCAAAATGCTTATTAGGCGGCCTCATCACAAATATTCTGTTATTTTGCACGGCCGGCTTCGCCCTTGCGTGGCTGGTATGAAAACTAACTAACACAATTAAACACATACCATCAAATGCTTAAGTGGATCGTATCTGTTGCTTTTGCGCTCGTTTTTTTTACCAACAGCCTGCAGGCCGCCTATATCCTCATTCCTATGGAAGCAGAGAAGCAGCGCAATCATCTCAAGGCATACGGAATCACCTACTGGGTGCTCAATCAGGGTATTGAGGCCTGGTGGCTGCTCAACTACAGGGGTGGTAGCTTTGCCTTTCAGCATTCGCCTGCTTTTGAGCGGGAGTGCCGGACTCGTGATGTAAGCTTTGAAGTGCTGCCGGATGCACAGTTCAACCGGATTCTGGCTGAAATAGAGAATCCCGAAGTTAATATGGATGCATTGAAGCTCGAAAAACCTCCCAAAATTGCGGTGTATACGCCGGATGTAAATTTTGGTCCGGGGGTGGCCGCCGGCCAGCGCATCCAGCCATGGGACGATGCCGTCACACTGGCACTTACTTATGCAGAAATTCCGTATGAGGTTGTCTATGATACGGAGGTGCTACAAGATAAACTTGCGCTCTATGACTGGCTGCACCTTCACCATGAAGATTTTACCGGGCAGTACGGGCGCTTCTACCGGGGCTACAACAATCAGCCCTGGTACCGCGAAATGGTCAACTACCAGGAGGGACTTGCCCGCCGCAATGGCTTTGAGAAAGTCTCTCAGCTAAAGCTCGCCGTGGCCAAAAAAATTCAGGGTTTCGTTGCCGGGGGAGGATTTATGTTTGCTATGTGTTCGGCAACGGACTCCTACGATATTGCTCTTTCGGCTGATGGTCATGATATTTGTGCGCCTATGTACGATGGCGATCCCGTAGAGCCCAATGTCGATGGCAAACTGGACTTTAGCCGTACGTTTGCTTTTAAGAATTTTCAGCTGACCCGCGATCCGCTGGAGTACGAATTTTCTACCATCGATCACAATGAAGGGCGGACTGTGCAGCCTGAGCAGGATTATTTCACCCTCTTCGATTTTTCGGCTAAGTGGGATCCCGTTCCTACTATGCTCACCCAGAATCATACGCGCACAGTCAAGGGTTTTATGGGACAGACTACTGCTTTTCGAAATGAATACATAAAGCCTGAAGTGCTCATCCTGGGTGAGTCCAAGCCGGCAGGGGAGGCGCGTTATATTCATGGCACTTTTGAGAAGGGGTTCTGGACTTTCTATGGCGGTCATGATCCGGAGGATTATCGACATTATGTCAACGATCCGGAGACGGATCTCAACCTACATCCCAATAGTCCGGGCTACCGGCTCATACTCAACAATATCCTATTTCCTGCAGCGCGTAAAAAGCAGCGTAAAACATAGGCGGTTTTGGGGGCCGCGGCCCCCAAAACGCGTCAGGTTTTCAAGCAGAGAGAGAATAGAATAGTTACTTTTTTTATAAAAAAATAACCATGCGCTACCTGCTAGCTTTATTACTTCTGGCCCTGGGTTTCTTCATGGGTAGTTACTGGAAACAACTCCAGTCAGAACGTGGAACGGAGGACAATCCGTCGGTTCTCGTCAACCAGTCCAGGCCGGTAGACCCACCGGCACTGGCAGATGATGCTGCGACCAATGATGCGCTGACCGCGGTTGAGAGCCACACCATCCGGCTCTTCGAAGCGGCAGCACCTTCTGTTTGCTACATCACTACCACCCAGTTGCGCCGCAATTATTTCAGCCGCAATGTGACGGAGATACCTAGTGGTACGGGCTCCGGCTTTGTTTGGGACCGGAACGGCCACATAGTGACCAATTTTCACGTCATACAAAGCGCCAATCGACTGCAGGTGACGCTGGCAGATCGCACTACCTGGCCAGCAACGCTGGTGGGGTATGCTGCTGAAAAGGATCTGGCGGTACTGAAGATCGAGGCGCCTCGCGAAAAATTGTTTCCCATACAGGTGGGTACCTCCGAAACACTGCGTGTTGGCCAGTCGGTATACGCGATTGGTAACCCCTTTGGTCTCGACCAGACGCTCACTACCGGGGTAGTCAGTGCGCTGGGCCGCGAAATACAATCGGTGGCTGGCATCCCCATCCGGGATGTAGTGCAGACCGATGCAGCAATTAACCCCGGCAACTCCGGGGGACCTCTGCTGGACTCTTCCGGTCGCCTCATTGGTGTCAATACGGCTATCTATAGTCCTTCCGGGGCTTCAGCGGGTATCGGCTTTTCTATTCCCGTGGACGCCGTGCGTTGGGTGGTTCCTGAGCTGATTCGCTATGGCCGGATTAAACGTCCTTCTATGGGAGTGGAGGTGCGCAGTGTGCGCAGTATCGAAGGGGTTGTCGTGTATGCGGTGACCGAAGGGGGAGCAGCAGAGAGGGCCGGTATACGGCCTCTGTATCTCGACAGGTATGGCAATGTACAGCTGGGCGACGTGATTGTGGCTGTCAATGGACAGGCCATCAGTGCCTATTCTGATTTATTTCTGGAGCTGGAGAAGTACAGCCCCGGAGAGCGGATTACCGTCACGGTGATGCGCGATAATGAACGGATTAATGTTCCGCTTTCACTGGATGCGGCGAACTAATAAGTAGTTAGTGTATCTCGCCAACGCCTAAGGTTAAATCAAACGAGCCTGCATACTTGGTTTTTTCAAAAAACCAAGTATGCAGGCTCGTTTGTGCCATTCTTTGGCGGCTTATGCCGCCAAAGAACATTGCGCGCTCTCCACATTGGAGATGCCCGCTCACTGCAGCATACCTTCCGGAAAAGAAAGAATAGGTGTGTCAGCGTGGTAGGACATGGCCTTCATTTTGCTGTAGTGTAGCAGTTCCTGCCAGAAATTGCGCTTGTGCGCCACCATAGCGATCCAGTCAATCTGGTTGTTTTCCAGAAAAGCCGTCATGGTGGGCAGGTAGTCCAGTCCTTCCAGGACGTGAAAGAACACCTTCGGCTGCGAAGTGTACTCGTCGCGCAGCTGCTGCATGCGGTGGGTGACTGACTCGGTGTGCCCCAGATCAACATGCAGGCAGTGAATCTCAGCATCGAAGATGTTGCCTATCTCCAGCAACTTATCCAGCGCTTTCTCGTCTTCGCTGTTGAGTGCCGTGCTCAACGCAATACGGTCCACTTTCCCGTCAAAACTGGCCTCCTCCGGCACTGCCAATACAGGGCAACTCGCATTTTCCAGAATCTCTCCGGCCACACTGCCCAAAAAGATTTCTTTCAGTCCGCGGGCACCCGTAGTGCCCATGACAATCAGGTCTGCCTGCTCTTCCTGTGCTATGCGCAGTATGGTCTGTATAGTCTCGCCCTCTTCCATACGGTGCGATACTTCGACATGCGACATATTGTTATCAGCAGCTACCTGCGTCAACTGCGGAATGTTGCCCTTGTATTCGCCGAACTCGAGGATATCGAATTCTTTATAGAATTCTTCCAGCATGCGGGGAATGTGCGTGGCACCCCGAATTTCGGGCTTTTGAAATGCATGCAGGGTAACAACGCGGGCATGCAGGCGGTCGGCCAGATGCAGGGCATACACGTAGGCCTTGTTGGCTGCGTCCGACAAGTCCGTTGGAAATAGTATTGTTTTCATAAAAATCGCTTGAAAAGTATGGTTGTGCGAAAGTACAATCAAAGATTCGTGACGATCGGTATACAATGGTAAAAATAATAAAAAAATAACAATAATGCGAGTTCTGGCGTAAAATGAAGGTTGATATCCCCGTCCCGGGCAAATTTTTTGCCTTACTTTTGATCTGTCAATGTTTCTTGTCTCTGATGTGCCGGGTGATCCTGCCAGGGGATATCGCGTTTCGGTACTCGTAAACCTCGTTTTGCCATGAAAAACCGCGTTATCATTGCCAATATCCAGCCTGAGATCGATGGCGGGTTGTACTTTATCAAAAGAGTGGTCGGAGAGAGTGTGTGCGTGAGCGCTGATGTACTGGCCGACGGTCACGATGCTCTCAGGGCTTCACTTCTGTTTCGGCACGAACATTCGTCAAGCTGGGAGGAGATACCTATGTCTCCGCTCGAAAATGATGTATGGGAAGCTTCCTTCGTGGTAAAGGATACGGGCTTTTATATGTACACCGTTCATGCCTGGATCGATCATCTGCTCAACTGGCATCAGGGCTTTTTGAAAAAATATGCCGACGGGCAGCCCATGGACGTAGAGCTCCGGCTGGGGGCAGCCTGGCTCGAACGCACGGCAGCACTTTATGCTGAGGATCAGGCAGCAACACTTCTTCATCATGCTGCTTTACTCTCCAATCCGCGCCAACAAAAACAAGCTGTAGATAGCGTACTCAGCAGCGAGTTTGCTGCACTGGTGAATAAGTTTCCGGCGAAGCTGATTGTCACGGAGTATACACGCGAGCTTCGTGTCAGAGTGGGCAGAGAACGGGAGTTGTTTAGCAGCTGGTACGAGGTTTTCCCTCGCTCGTGTTCGCCCGATCCGGGGCGGCCGGGGACGCTCAAAGATGTTGAACAATTGCTGCCGCGTGTCCACGAACTGGGGTTCGATGTGCTTTACTTGCCGCCGGTACATCCGGTGGGCAAAAAAAATCGCAAGGGTCGCAATAATGCTGTGACAGCGCTGCCAGATGAGCCAGGCTCTCCCTGGGCTATCGGGAGCGATGAGGGAGGCCATAAAGCCATACATCCGGCACTGGGTACGATCGAGGATTATCGCAGCCTTATCGGTAAAGCAGCCGAATATGGTATTGAAATTGCACTCGATCTGGCTTTTCAGTGCGCTCCTGATCATCCTTATATACAGGATCATCCCGAGTGGTTTGTCTGGCGTCCGGATGGCAGCATCGCCTATGCCGAAAATCCACCCAAAAAGTACCAGGATATCGTACCACTCAATTTTGAGACGGATGATTGGGAGGCTCTCTGGGAAGAACTCCGCAGTGTCATTCTCTTTTGGTGCGAACAGGGAATACGCATCTTCCGGGTCGACAACCCACATACCAAAGCGTTTCGTTTTTGGGATTGGGCAATCAACTCGGTGCAGGCGCAATATCCCGATACAATCTTCCTCAGCGAGGCATTTACCCGACCCAAAGTGATGGAGCAGCTGGCCAAAGGGGGCTTCACGCAGTCGTATACTTACTTTACGTGGCGCAACACCAAGGCGCAACTCGAAGCGTATATGCTAGAACTTACCCGCTCGCCGCTGCGCGAATTTTTTCGCCCCAATTTTTGGCCCAATACGCCTGACATTCTGCCGTACGAACTTATGGGCGCTGGACAGAGCAAGTTTGCTGTCCGACTCGTGCTGGCGGCCACGTTGTCAAGCAATTATGGTATGTATGCACCTGCCTACGAGTTTATGGAAAATACGGGCAGTTCTTCAGGCAAAGAGGAATACGAGGATAGTGAAAAATATGTCATCAGGCATTACGACTGGGGGTGCCGGACGGCCATCACAGAACTCACGGCTTCCCTCAACCGCATACGCCGTAGCCATCCGGCGCTGCAGTCTACCTGGAATATTCATTTTACCCGCACGGATAATGATATGCTCATGAGCTACGTAAAGCTTACGGATAATCGCTCGGATGTAATTTGGTGTGTGGTCAATCTGGATGATCAGCATGTGCAGCATGGTTATGTGGAGACGCCCAAGGCGCTGCTGGGTATTCATGGTGGGGTGCGGCTGCGCATCACTGATTTGCTGACGGGCGAGGTGTATCACTGGTTTAATGACTGGAATTATGTGGAACTACGCCCCGCTAAGCAGGCAGCGCATCTGTTTGCAGTCGAATTTCTGGCGGATCCTGTAGAAAATGGTTGAATTTTGCTTTTTTAAAAAAAATGAATGCTGCACCCAAACGGCCGTTGGCCGCTTGGGTGTAGCGCCTATTTTTTGAATACACTGCCCCGCAGGGCGCTGCGCCCGTCTGGCCATCGCACTTCAAAGTAGTACAGCCCTGCGGGCAGCTGTCCGAGTAAGATTTGTGATTGGTTGTCAGTGAATCCAATGGTTTGCTGTACAACGAGTTGTCCATGGTAGGTGTATAGGCTCAGCTGTAGCTCTCCCGTTGCGGCCAGCCGCAAATGCATTTCATTGTCCACGGGGTTGGGAAAGTACTTGGGTTGCAGAAAGAGGTCTAGTCCACTGCAGTCCTCGTCAATACCATTGTCAGCTATCTCTGCTGCTTCGGGGTAGACACTCGGCTGCTGGTCGTCACAGTCGAGGCTGTTGGCGACAAATCCGTCGGGTGGGGTACTTCTGCAGGTATCGAGGGTGGCCAAAAGGTTGCCAAATCCGTCGCCGTCGGCGTCGCGGAAGTAGGTAAAGAGCGGCAGGTTTTCGTCTATGCGGCCGTCGCAGTTGTTGTCTATGCCGTCGCACAGCT
>CAZYAO010000044.1:17809-32627 GCA_964645715.1 uncultured Saprospiraceae bacterium | reverse complement strand
TTGCAGCGAGCACATACCGGCGCATAGGGCCTACCGCATGGGTGAGCAGCAGCCAGCCCGCTGGTGTCCTGATGGGGCTGCCGCAGTTGCCCATCTGCAGCAGCTCCCAGTCGCGCTGCGGTTGCTGCAGTGTTTGGTAGCTATTCCATTCATACAGGGTGTCGGCGTACATGACAGACAGCGACCGGCCGCCTTGGCGGCCGATCATGGCATAGCGCTGCCCTATTTTTTCCGGAAAAAGAGCCATGCCCTTATCGCTGGCGGCAAGGCCGCGCAGCGGGCGTATGCGGAAGTGGACAAAGTCGTCGGTCTCCAATAGTTGCGGGCGTATCGAGCGCCCATCATAGGCGGTGTAAGTGCCCAGATAGGTCGCGTTGCCTTGGTCTTCAAAACGCAGCAGGCGAAGATCTTCCATACCGTTGCACTCTGCGGGCGACTGCGGAAAGAGAATGCGGCTGCTGAGATCCAATGCGGGGGGGAAAGCAACATCGTAGGCAGCCGCTTCTTCCACGGCCGTTACTGCTTTTTTACCCGCAAACAAACGTGCATCTGCCGGCAGCAGCCAGACATGGCCGCCGGCATCGACGATGCCGGTGCGGAAAGCGATGGATGAAATGTGCCCCTCGCCAGTAGCGCGCAGCGACATGACAAATCGCAGCTCGCCGGGCTGCAGCCCCGACTGGTCGGGATGCGGCACAATGGAGGGGTTGAAAAGAGCGGCAGCCTGTACGCTGTATTCATGCGTGAAATAAGCGCCAATGAGCTGCTGCTGTTGGGGTGAAAAAGGCGGCCAGCTGCCGCCTTCCCGCTGCCGCAGCAGCTCGAAGTGCTGCTGCCAGCGGTCGCTCAGATCGTAGTGTCGATGGGCAAAAAGCTGTTCGAGTGCCTGCAGCTGCTCCTGCACCGCCGCCGCATCAAGCTGTGCTACGTGGTCAATGACAGGCGCAGTGCGCGCAGGATTGCCAAAATCGAGCATCCGGAGGATGACCTTAGAAGGGTCGGCTTTCAGCCGTATGTCGGAACGCTGGAGGTTAATCATGTCTTGACAGCTAGTTTTTGAGGCCCGAAGAGGCCATGCTCTGAATAAAATATCGTTGGAAGATACTGTAGGTGACCATAATGGGCAGGGCGAGCAGTACAGCGGCAGCCAGCTTGACGCCCAGCTGGGCCTCGGCCCGGCCACCAACAGCAAAGAGGGTCACGAGCTGGGGCATGGTCATGAGCGATTCGTTGCGGATGACAATCAGCGGCCACAATACGTCGTTCCATGCATTCATAAATGTGATGATGCCTACGGTGACAAGGCTCGGGATGATATTGGGCCACAGCAGCTGAAAGACGATGCGCAGCTCGCCGCAGCCGTCGACGCGGGCCGACTGGATGAGGTCGTCGGGGATGCTCCTGAAGGCCTGCCGGAAAAGGAGTATGGCAAAGGCGTTGTTGAGCGCAGGAATGACAAGGGCTGCAAAGGTGTCAACCCAGCGCAGCTTGACCATGAGGATATAGTTGGGAATGAGGGTGAGCTGAAATGGCAGCGTCATGGTAAAAATGATGATGGCAAACAACCATTCGCGACCGCGAAACGGCAGCTTGGCAAGGGCATAGCCGGTGAGGGATCCGAAAACCAGCACGCCTGCCGTCGACAGCCCTGCTACCAACAGGCTGTTAAACAGGGCTCGCCAAATAGGTATTTTGCTGAACATCAGCCGGTAGTTGTCCCAGCTCAGGCTGCCCGGTAGCCATCGCAATTCGCCTATGGCCGCCTCGGGGGTGAGCGAGGCAATGATCATCCAGTAAAACGGATATAAGAAAGAGAGGGCTGCAGCTCCCAGCGCCAGATATATAAGTGCTCTGCCGGCTTTGTTGGTCATAGCGTTGGTATTAGTCCTTGTTTTCAATGTAGCGCTTTTGTATGACTACGATGGTCACAATCAGCAGTGCAAAGAACAAACCCAGCGTGGCTGAGTAGCCCATGTGGTAGTACTCAAAGGCCTGTCGGTAGATGTAGAGCATAGCCGACAGGGTGCTGTTGAGGGGGCCACCGTCGGTCATGATGTAGGGCTCGATGAAAAGGCTGAATCCGCCGATGGTCGACAAGACAACTACCATGAAAAGCGTAGGGTTGATGGCGGGCAGGGTGATGTGCCAAAACTGCTGCCACTCGCTGGCGCCGTCAATGCTGGCAGCTTCGTACTGGCTTTGCGGCACCGTCTGAAGCCCTACCAGAAACAATACCACGTAGAGGCCAACGTTTTTCCAGGTAGCCATGACGGCAATGGAGCGCATGGCAATCGAGGGATCCGACAGCCACTCGACCCGCGCTGCCCCCAGCGCAACGAGCAGCTGGTTGAGCAGCCCTGTCTCCAGCCCGAAAAGCTGCTGCCAAAGCATCGTCACTACTACACCCGAAATCACCACGGGCAGGAAAAACACAGCCCGAAAAAATCCGCGCAGCACCAGCCGCTGGTTCAAAAAATAGGCCAGCGCAAGCGCAACTACCACTTGCAAGGGTATGTGTATGAGCAGGAAAGAGAAGGTGTTGGCCAGTGCTTTCCAGAAAAGTCGGTCGTGGAGCAGGTGGTAGTAGTTGGCCAGCCCGGCAAATTGCATGGGTGCAATGATGTTCCAGTGGTGAAAAGTAAGCACCACAGAAAAAATGACAGGAAAGCCTACAAACAGCAACAGGTGGAGCAGGTAGGGGCTCACCAGCAAATAGGGCAACCATCGTTTGTGAAGGCCTGTGCGGCGGGTGGTCCTGTCCATACGTCAGGGGTTATTTTGTAAAAGAAGGTCAACGGCGCGGGCAGCGTCGGCCACCGCCTGCTCCGGAGTCTTCATTTGATAGAGTACGCATGCCTCGTATTCCTGCGAAATAATATCAAATACTTCTATCATGACAGGCGATATGTCCGCGCCCCGAAGGTGGCGCGCCTGGGCGGCAAAGTGCTGCATGTGTGGATTTTGGGCAAAAAAGGCCCGAAATGCGGGCAGCTGGTCGAGCTTGTGCCGCCGCGGCAGCTGCCGCGTCATCTCTAAAAAACGGAGGTCGGCTTCTTCGCTGAGCATGCTGCGAATAAAGGCAAAGGCTTCGCGCGGGCGCTGACAGGTGTTGAAAATTACGATGCTCTTGGGGTCGCCATAGGTAAATGCAGGCCCCTGGTGGCCGTCGGGCACGGGGATAGGGGCAAAACCGTATTCAAAACCGGGGCGCTTGAATTTTTCCAGGTATTCAATTTCCCAGGGGCCTGTCCATTTGGAAGCATAGCGCCCTGCAATGAACAAATCCTGCCCGGCAGATTCAACCTGCCGGGAGAAGTAGTTGCGCTGGTAGAGTGTCTGCAAAAAACGGAAAACACCCACTGCATAAGCGTTGTTGAAGCAGGCTTTGTTGTCTTTGATGAGGGGCATTCCGCCGGAAGCCGCCAGGTATAGGGTGTAAAAATTGAAAAGACGCTGGTACCAGGCGAGCTTGACAGAGGTGTTGCCAAACCATTGGTCAACATAACCGTCGCCATCGGTGTCCTGGCTGAATCTCTCCGCAGCTTTCAGGTAGGTACTGTAGGTCATGGGCAGACTGTCAAGGCCAAGCGAAGCCCAGCTGCTGCGGTTGTAAATGGTGACAATGGGGTTTACTTTCCACGGAATCTGGTAGATGTGTCCGTCGGCAGAGGTGATCTCGGCTATGGTGATACTGTCGCAGCGCGCACTGAGGAATTCCATGAACCCCGGGAGGGTGTCAAGTGCAACTAAAATGCCGGAGCGACTGTAAAATTCTACCAGCCCCTGCCATATGTTTGAATATATGTCTGGCGTGGTTTTTCCTACAACGGCCGCCAGAATGATCTCTTCGCTGGACTGTCCCTCGGGTACCGGCTGGAAGCTGACCTGCTGGTCAGGCTGCCGGGTATTCCAGCGGTCTACCATCAGCTGCGAAAAGGCTATCTCTCCGTTGTTGTTGGAGCACCAATAGGTCAGCGGGCGTGTATCCGCCGACGGCTTTTCTTCGCAGGAAGCCAACAGTAGTGCCGAGAAGATGATTGCAATGTATTGGTTAGGCCGCAGCATGCGCTGATATATTTGGATAAGGCGGGTACATACCCCCATAGCTTTAGTCAGTGTCGCTGAAAATGCTTCGGGCAGTGGGCGTTTTTTACCCCCCTACTACCTGCCGCTGTCCGCATCGGCCGCTGGTGCGGCCGTCGCAGTGCGCCCGAATCACTTCCAACGGAATGTTCTGCAATTTCCTTCTTTTTATCGGCCGAAAATGGTATTTTACTGCAGGATTTTTGTATTTTTTTGAAATGAGGCTGCTTCGCCGGGTATTTGGCCACCCTTGGCGGCAAAAAAAGCACCAGTGCCGGGCACTCTTTGGCGGTGACAGCCGCCAAAGAGTGTCCGGAGAGCACCTCTTCGCGCAATTGTCTTGTGGATGCTGCTGAAAATGCTACATTTGTGGTACATGCCTGTACGGGCGGTAGCGGTGCAAATATCAATCTTATGCGACATTTTTTCAGTAGTCTGTTTGTTATGCTGGGCCTGACTTTCAGTAGCTGTGCGCAGCGAAGTTGCGTTATCCCGGCCGATTATATGGAGCAACAGGAACTTTGGCGACAGGCGCGCATGGACGAGCTGCTGTCGCCCATGGGTTGGATTGCACTCGTTGGCCTTTACTGGCTTTCGCCGGGCGATAATACTTTTGGCAGCGATCCTTCCAACAAGATTGTCTTCCCGGAGGGGGCACCGGCTTACATCGGACTGATCCGGCTCGATGAGTCGGGTGTCGGTATACGCCTGCCGAGCGATGGCGCCACCACAGTCAGTGGCCGCAAAGTGCTGCAGGAACACTGGGGGAAGGGGACCTCATCGCCCACTATGGAAAACGGGGTCTTCCGGTGGACAGTCATCCGGCGGGGAGACCGCTACGGTATCCGCCTGTGGGATACAAGCATACCTACCCTTATACGGATGCAGCCAATACCCCATTTTCCGGAGGATACCGGCTGGATGGTGGAGGCGGACTGGCAGCCGGCTGCGCAGCCTGATACCTTGACCGTACAAAATAAGCTGGGTATGGACGTGCAGGTGGTAGTACCCGGCAGCCTTGTTTTCTCGCTGCAGGGCGAGCGGCACTCATTGAGGGCTATACAGGAGGGAAAGGAACTGCTGCTCATTTTTACAGACGAAACGAGCGGGGAGTTGACCTATCCTGCCGGGCGCTATTTGTATGCAACCATGCCGGCGACAGCCTCCAGACTGTGTCTGGATTTCAACCGGTCATTTAACCCGCCCTGCGCATTTACCGAGTACGCTACCTGCCTTTTGCCGCTGCCTGGCAATCACTTGCCTTTTGCGCTCACCGCCGGGGAGCAATACCACGGAAATTGAGCGCTCGCGCGCTGCGAAAATGTTGTTAATTTTGCTGTACAGGACAAAAACGATGCAACTTGTCAGGATCAAAAGAACATAAAAGGCAGCCGGCCAGTGAGGCGGAGGAGGCACTGCAGGAGCAGGCGGCGGCAGGCGGGAAAATTACCCCGCTGATGCAGCAGTATTTTAAGGTGAAAGCTAAGCACCCCGACGCAGTACTGCTGTTTAGGGTGGGCGATTTTTATGAAACCTTCGGCAGTGATGCCGTGACTACTTCCCGGGTACTGGGTATTGTGCTCACCAGTCGCAATAATGGCGGCAATGATATTGAACTGGCGGGCTTCCCGTTTCATGCACTGGACATGTACCTGCCACGGCTGGTGCGGGCGGGCTTCAGGGTGGCTATTTGTGAGCAATTGGAAAAACCTTCTCCGCAGAAGAAAATCGTCCGCCGCGGGGTGACGGAAATTGTTACACCCGGCCTGGCTGTCGATGATAAACTGCTGGATCACAAGCAAAATAACTATCTGGCGAGCTTGTATATTGGCCGACAGGAGCTGTTGGGGATGGCTTTTCTGGATCTGTCGACAGGCGAGTTTTTTGTCTGCGAAGGGGATTGGCCCTACATCGACAAACTGCTGCAGAGCTTCAATCCGTCAGAAATCATCTTCGCCAAAGACAAGCGCAAGGAATTTGAAAAGCGCTACGGGGACCGGTTCTATGTCTTTACGCTCGACGAGTGGGTCTATACCAAAGATTATGCCCGCGAAAAACTACTCAGCCAGTTTGAAGTCCAGAGCCTGAAGGGTTTCGGTATCGAAGACATGGAGCTGGCGCAGCTGGCTGCCGGGGCAGTGCTGCATTACCTGGAGACGACCGAAAACAGGAACCTGCGCCATATTTCGGCCATCAGCCGCCTGCAGCCTGAGCGACATGTGTGGCTGGACCGCTTTACGATACGCAACCTGGAGCTGATCAGTAGCACGCATGAAACAGGCGCCTCTTTGCTGAAAATCCTGGACCAGACGGTGTCGCCCATGGGGTCGCGCCTAATGCGCAAGTGGGTGGTGCTCCCGCTGCGCAGCAGCCGCGAGATCGAGTCGCGCCTGGCAGTAGTTGACTATTTTGTGTCTCAACCAGAGGTGAGCTTTGAGTTGCAGCGGCAGATTAGATTGGTAGGGGATTTGGAGCGGCTGATTTCTAAGGTGCCTTTGGGGAAAATCAATCCCCGGGAGGTCGTGCAGCTCCGCCGCTCGCTGGAGGCTGTTGAGCCGATGCAAAAATTACTCAAGGAGAGTGGCAATGATTATTTGTCGAAGATAGCAGAAACACTCAACCCCTGCCCGGGTCTGCGGGAGACTATCAGCCGGCAGTTGGTAGAAGAGGCGCCGGTCAATCTTAGCAAGGGCGGAGTCATTGCCGATGGTTTCTCGCCGGAGCTCGATGAGCTGCGCAACATCATCAACAATGGGCGTGAGTTGCTTGCGGGCATTCAGCAGCGGGAAATTGAACGTACGGGCATTTCCAGTCTTAAGATTGGCTTTAACAATGTCTTTGGGTACTACCTCGAACTTACCAATAAGTATAAGGATCAGGCACCAGCCCATTGGGTGCGCAAACAGACGCTGGCCAATGGTGAGCGGTTTATTACAGCAGAACTCAAGGAGCTGGAGGACAAAATATTGCATGCGGAGGAGCGAATTCTCGCGCTGGAGGCACAGTTATTTGAGCAACTGGTGCTTAGCCTGGCCGATTTTATTCAGCCCATACAGCACAATGCGGGGCTGATCGCCCGGCTCGACTGTCTGCTTTCCTTCGCAACAGTCGCCAGGAAAAATAACTATTG
Source organism: uncultured Saprospiraceae bacterium (assembly GCA_964645715.1). Classification (GTDB taxonomy): domain Bacteria; phylum Bacteroidota; class Bacteroidia; order Chitinophagales; family Saprospiraceae; genus JAUMBM01. The sequence continues at coordinate 25,414 of CAZYAO010000044.1, read as the reverse complement.
CCGCCCTCAGATCGATGATTCGCTCGTGCTGGATATCCGTAGTGGCCGACATCCGGTGATTGAACAGCAGCTCACGCTGGGTGAGAATTATGTGCCCAATGACGTATACCTCGACTGCGATGCCCAGCAAGTGCTGATGATAACGGGGCCTAATATGGCGGGTAAATCGGCTATATTACGGCAGACGGCACTCATTTGTCTCATGGCGCAGATGGGCTGCTTCGTTCCTGCGCTGTCGGCACGTATTGGTTTGATCGATAAGGTCTTTACCAGAGTGGGCGCCAGCGACAACATATCGAGCGGGGAGTCTACTTTCATGGTAGAGATGAATGAGACGGCAAGCATCATGAATAATATTTCCGACCGAAGTCTCATCCTGCTGGATGAGATTGGCCGCGGAACAAGTACCTACGATGGCATCAGTATCGCCTGGTCAATCGCTGAATACCTGCACAACAACGGCCACGCACGCCCTAAGACGCTTTTTGCGACGCACTACCACGAGCTCAACGAGCTGGCCAACCAGTTTGAGCGGATTAAAAATTTTACGGTGGCAGTCAAAGAGGTAGGTCAAAAGGTACTCTTTTTGCGCAAGCTGCAGCCGGGTGGCAGTCAGCACAGCTTTGGTATCCATGTGGCGCGCATGGCAGGTATGCCCCGGTCTATTGTGGAGCGGGCTACCCGTATTCTTACGCAACTCGAGCAGAAATCTATCGCGGCTTCTGATGCTGCTGCAACCGATGCAGGCCCTAGTGTACAGCCTGCTAAACCGATTAGTCAGGAGGCTTTCCAACTGAGCATCTTCGAGACAGTGGATCCGGTCGCTGGCAAACTCAAAGCAGCACTCAAAGATCTCAATCTTAATAGTATGACACCTATTGAGTGTATGCTCAAACTCAATGAGTTGGCCAGGATGGTAGAGGAGGATTAGTGCCTTTTGGCGGTGACAGCCGCCAAAAGGCATTAGGCGGGGTATCGTATTTCGCCGCCTACGGTGACGAAACACCAAGTCAATGTTTTTTGATTTTTTCAAAAAATCAAAAAACATTGACTCAGCATCGTATTTCGCCGCCTACGGCGGCGAAATACCCCCGACTATCGCTCCTTGAACACGCCTATGCCAAAATAGCAAGGCTCACTGCCACAATCGTACATAGTAACCCGGAAAGAGAAAGTACCCGTCCAACGGGGCGTAACCTCCAGGATGGGGACATCATCCTCTGCCTCATCGCAGTCAATCTGGTTATCGTTTTCATCCCACATGCAAAGATCTATGTCTTCACAATCGTTGTCGCAGACAGCAATGATTTTGTACGTCACACCTTTTTGCAGGGTAATATTGTACTCATCAGTGGCGTCCTCATTCAGGTAGTCAACCTCAAAATCATGGGACTTGGAGTAGCCCTGATCAATCATGAGTTCTGAAATTTTTACAAGCTGGTCGTAAACAGCTGACTGCTGAGCCAATAGAGGCTGTGACGTCAGACCCAGTACCACCGCAATGAGCACACTCCAGTACTTGGTCAGTAGCAGGAGCCGTTCAGACAGGTTAAGCGGAATCATATGAAGTATGGATTGGTGACGGAATGAAAAACCCTTTCGGAGGGTACACCGAAAACCTGTGCATTAGGGGCACTGCACGGAGTATGCCAACGGCCCTCCCCTTCCCTCTAAAGGGGGGTGTCAGGCCATTGGCATACAAAACCAGCTGGCGAGAAGACTGTTAGTCCCTGTCCTCTTCCTCTTCGTCTTCTTCATCATAGGAGAAAAGGTCTATATCCTCCTCCTCTTCATCCTCTTCTTTCCAGCGGGCATGCGGCTTTAGTTTGTACTTCTCCCTGCCAGGTGGTTGGAGTTTGGCAGGGCGGCGCAAAAACTCGCCATTGTGCTGTTGGTCTTGCTTTTTTGTTTTGATGGCGCCATTTTTCATGGTGTCCAAGAAATTATTTAAGAAAATGAGTTGAAAAAGTATTTATTAATCTTCTGTATCATCATCATCTTCCATGCCGTCATCATCGCCGAGATCGTCATCGAAGTCGTTGAAGTCGTCATCAAGATCCCCCAAATCATCCTCGAGTTCATCAGCTACATCTGCAGCATCAATGCGCTTGAGGTCGGGCATAAACTCGTCACCTGCCGTGAAGTCTTCCTCCTCTTCCTCATCGACCAAAGAGGTCTTTTCAGAGGGCGTATTGGACTTGCGAATGACGCGTGTAATAATTTTGGAGGCAGGAGCAGCAGGCGCTGACGGGCGGCTGGCCTTTTCACCATCTTCCTCTTCTTCGTCTTTGTTGAGTCTGGTCGGTGACTGTTCCATGACTTTGCCCTGCAGGCTTTTGGTGGTCGTGGGAACGGCCAGCAAACGCTTCTTGTCGATGAGCTCTCCTGTGATGGAACAAATGCCGTAGGTCTTGTTTTTGATCCGAATCAATGCATTCTCAAGATCCTGAATGTACTTACGCTTGCGGATAGCCATGTTGTTGAGCATCTCCAGATCACTGGCCACGCTGCTGTCATCCATGTAGTCATTGCCAAAATCTCCTTCCAGGCTTTCAGTGATGTCAAGTATCTGAGAGCGTAGATCATCCAACTCCTCCTGGGCTTTCTTCAGCCGGTCGAGAATGACCGTCCGAAATTCTTCCAAGTCACTATCGGAGTAGCGAACCACAGTAATGTTCGACATAATTGAGTTGATTGAAATAGTTGTTTAAATTATAGACTAAAGTAAATCGTAAATGTTGGCAAAACAAACAATGAGCAATTTTTTTTGAAAATATGTGCCAAAATTTATCGCACAATATTCTGCCATTTTCCTGACATTTCAAAAAGGTGGCTCAAATTTGCTCGCCAGATTTAAAGAACGGTTGTTTACCGTATTTGTTTGGTGACGGGTATTAAGAATGTGGCGACAGTATACTTATCTTTATGCTGCCTGCTGGCTTATTGGGCAGACCGCCAGCTGCAAAGGTGTCTGCCTGTACAACCATCTGGTATACACCCGTACCGGACACTGCTGCCAGTCCGGGCTAAATTACACTTTTCTATGCAAATCGCTATCATAGGTAACGGAATTGCAGGCATTACTGCTGCCAGATTTCTGCGAAAATATGCCAGCCACGATATTTGTGTGATCTCGGATGAGTCTGATTATTTTTTTTCCCGTACTTCGCTGATGTACCTTTACATGGGACACATGCGGCTGGAGGATACGAAGCCTTACGAAGACAGCTTCTGGGTCAAGAACCGTATCCAGCTGCGCCGTGCCCGCGTGATGGCAATCGACCGGGCGCAAAAGCAGCTTCTGCTGCAGGGGGGTGAGCAGCTGTCCTATGATTTTTTGCTGCTGGCTACGGGGAGTAAGCCCCGGGAGCTGGCCTGCCCTGGTAGCGGGCTGCCAGGCGTGCAGGGGCTGTACCACTTGCAGGATTTGGAGCGTATGGAAAAAATGAGCCAGGGGCTCACCCGGGCTGTTGTGGTGGGTGGTGGGCTCATCGGGATAGAGATGGCTGAAATGTTCCATAGCCGCCGCATCCCTGTTTCTTTTCTGGTGCGGGAGCCTGATTATTTCGCCGGACTGTTGCCGCCCGAGGAGGCAGCTATGGTCAGCCGGCATATACTGGCCAATGGGATTGATCTGCGCCTGGGTACCGAGCTCAGCGCAATCCTGCCGGGCAAGGACGGGCGGGTTGCTGCAGTAGAGACTTCCGCAGGGGAGCGTATCTCCTGCGGTTTCGTGGGGATCACCGTGGGTGTCCGCCCGCAGGTAGATTTCTTGCGCGACAGCGGCCTGGCCCTGGGGCAAGGTCTGTTGGTAGATACTTTTTTGCAGACGTCGGATCCCTTCATTTTTGCTGCCGGGGACTGCGCGGAGTTGCGGCAGCCTCTGCCGGGGCGGGCTGCCGTTGAAGCACTGTGGTATACGGGCCGAAAAATGGGGGAAATCGTGGCTTACAATATATTGTGTGCGATAGCAGGGAAAGAAGAGCGGATGCGGCCTTATGAGCAGGGGGTATGGTTCAATTCGGCCAAATTTTTTGCTATCGAGTATCAGGTGTACGGCTGGGTGCCGGCTCGGCCCACAGCCGAGGAGGCAAGTGTTTATTGGCAGGGGGCAGACGGTCTCCGGTCTGTGAGGCTGGTCTATGACCGCTCGTCAGGCGCCGTACTTGGTTTTAACCTGCTGGGCGTAAGGTTTCGGCAGGAAGTATGCGAGCAGTGGATCCGCGAGCGGGCAAGCATTGATCAGGTTTTGTCACAGCTGCGCGCCGCTCATTTTGATCCGGAGGGCTATCCCTCCATCGAACAACAGCTGCGGGCTGCTTATGCCGCGCAGGTGTAGCCGGCGGTTAGCGCAGGGCTTTTTCTAACAGCTCCTTGCTACGTGCCGGCGCTGCCTTCCCTTGGGAGGCGCGCATGAGCTCTCCCATGAAAAAGCCCATAAGACCCGTCTTACCTTTTCGGTAGGCAGCTGCCTTATCGGGATTGTCGCGGACAATCTGCGCTATCAGCTGCTCGAGCAGGCTCTCATCATCGGTCTGTAAAAGGTTGAGCTGCCGCGCCAGCGTTGCAGCCGGTAGCTCTGGCTGCTGCAGCAAGGCTGGTAGCAGGTGCTGATAGGCGCTGCTGGCGCTGATGGTCTTTTCATCCTCTATCAGGGCAATGAAGCTGGCCAGCTGCACGGCCGTCAACGGCCAACTGCCGGCCGGTGCGTGTTGCTCTGTGCGGCCGGGAAGCAGCTTGTTGACCAGCAGGTTGGCAACAGCCTTATAATGTGTCGTGTGAGTGCATATTTCTTTGTAAAAAAGGGCTACATCCAGCTCTTCCGTCAGCAGTTTTGCGTCGTATTCGCTGAGGCCGTAGTGCTGTGTCAGTTCGTCGTAGAGCACCCAGGGGAGTGGAGGTAGCTCCGCAGCAAGGGTGTCGATTTCCTGCTTACTGAGCAGCAGTGGCGGCAGGTCAGGGTCGGGAAAGTAGCGGTAGTCATGGGCGTCTTCTTTGTCGCGCAGCGCCGAAGTGGTGCCGCTGACAGGGTCGAAGTGGCGTGTCTGCTGAACAATCTCTCCGCCCGATTCCAGTATGGCTATCTGCCGGGCTGCCTCAAATTCTATGGCCTTGCGGGCAAAGCGCATGGAGTTGAGGTTTTTAATCTCACAGCGAGTACCCAATTGGGTCTCTCCGCGCAGGCGCACAGATACGTTGCAGTCACAACGAAGGCTGCCTTCCTGCATATTGCCGTCCGAAATGCCCAGGTAGCGTACCAGTTGCCGCATGGCCGTCATGCAGGCATCAACTTCTTCGGCCGACCGCAGGTCGGGCTCTGTGACTACTTCCAGCAGGGGGACGCCTGCCCGGTTGAGGTCTATCAGGCTGTAGTCGCTGCTTTCTTCGTGTATGGACTTGCCTGCGTCTTCCTCCATGTGGATGTGGTGTATGCGGAGGTGCCTGATGCCTCCCGGCAAGAGCAACGGCAACCGGCCGCCGCGGCAAATGGGTTGCTCATCCTGGGTGAGCTGGTAGCCCTTGGGCATGTCCGCATAGAAGTAATTCTTGCGGTCAAAGGTATTGTAAAGACTTACCTGACTGTCAAGCGCGAGCGCCAGCCGAAGCGCATAGTCGAGCTGCCGCCGATTGAGCCGTGGGAGTGTCCCGGGATGCCCCAGCGAAATGGCGCTGACATGCGTATTGGGGGCACCTCCAAAAGTGGCCGGGTCTGCGCAGAAAGCTTTACTGGCGGTTGCCAGCTGGACATGAATCTCAAGTCCGATAACCCACTCATACTGCTCGTGTGGCATATACTTGGCTTAAAAAGTAAGTGCGGAAAATGCAAAGGTAGCCACTAAAAAGAGGAGAAAAATGAATAGATAGGAAAAGTTGAGCAATAAGCTCTTTAGCAGCGTTTTTTTCCATGGCTGACCGTACAGGCTGCGCATGGACAGGAGCTGGTAGACCAATACCAGCGGAAATGCCCAGGGCCAGGTGCTGGCTTCTCCTGTACCCAACTGTATACCGCCTGCATCCCCGCTAAGGGCTATACCGTCGCCTGTCAGGAATAACAAAGCGAGGCTGAAGGCCACAAAAGCAAAGGCGTGGTAGTGATAGGAGAATACCAGGTGCTCTACAAAATAGCGGTCCGAACGAATGTACAATAATTTGAGAATCAGCGCCAAAGCCGGCATCATCAGTATGACCATCCAAATGAGATTGCCGAGGATCACGCCTACAATATTACTGCCATCGAAAGCTAGTTTGAGCGACTGCCGGAAAACAAGGCGTTCAAAAAATCCGTGGATTTGGTAGTGGCGGAGTAGGGAGTCGGTCTTCATCTTTTGAATATCAGCCAGCGATACGCTCACAGGCTGCAGTTGAAATCCGCCTTGCCGGGGCTGTAGCCGTATCAAGTCTATACTGTCCGTTCGCCCACGGTGCATCCGCGCTTCAAGGGTATCGAGCAGCCCTGATACTGCAGGTGTCGTCGACTGCAGTGTATCGCGATGCAGGGCTAGTTCTTCCAAAAAAATGCTGAAATAAGCGCGTTCCGTGTTTTGGTCTTCCAGTTTGCTTATGCCTTCGTCCAGCTGGTCTTTGAGTACATAGCCCAAAACGGCGAAATGGGCAATGGCCATCAGGAGAAAAATGCGCACAGGCGGAAGGTAGCGCTGCCGCTGTCCCTGGAAATAAGCCTGTGTGAGCCGGCCGGGCAGGAAAAGATCCAGCAGCGTCCGCAACAGGCGCGAATCAAAATTGATGACAGTCTCCAGTGTTTCCCGGATAATTTGCGTCAGCCGCACGCGCAGCGGGACAACCTTTTGACCACAGGCATGACAGTAGACACCCTTGTCCGCCAGCGGATGGTAGCAGTTTTTGCAATAAGCATCTTCTCTGGAGAGGCTGGCTGGCTTTTTGTCTGGCATAAGCACGCTGCTGCTAAGTATGTCAAAGATATGTATTTTGCTGCTTGATTTTTTTTAAAAATCACCCGGCACGCTTTGGTGGTGACAACCGCTAAAGCGTGTCCCGACAAACAGCACAGGCTGCTACAAGCAAACGGCCCGCACCACTGTTTGCACAGCGGGCGGACCGTCGCGTTCACGTCTACTCCACTAAACTTTTACAGCCGCACGATAGGCCGGGGAGGCCTTCAGCTAGCTAATTTCTATCTTTCGCCCAGAGACTGCCGGCGGCTCGGCTGTACTGCGGGCTACGGTTACGGTGAGAACACCTTTATCATATTTGGCACTGACTTTATCCTCTTCAACGTCGTCGGGTAGGGTGAAGGAACGAGAAAAAGCACTGTAGCTGAATTCTTTACGGTGATACTTGTCCTCTTTGGTCTCACGCTCTTCCTTCTTCTCACTGCTGATGGTCAGCACACCACGATCAACCTTTACCGAAAAATCACCCTTCTCCATACCAGGCGCAGCCACTTCTATGAGGTAGTTGCTGCCTTCTTCCCGGATGTTGACGGCAGGTGTATTCATACCAACTTTCTGTAAAAAACCGGCCGGTGAAGTATTCATGAAGTCTTCTAACCAGTCTTGCCACTCACCAAACAGTGTGGGCAAGTCCCTGCGCTTTGCTGTTTTCATGGTGTAAAAATTTGATGAA
>CAZYAO010000044.1:0-17709 GCA_964645715.1 uncultured Saprospiraceae bacterium | reverse complement strand
CAGTGTGGGCAAGTCCCTGCGCTTTGCTGTTTTCATGGTGTAAAAATTTGATGAACAATAACTGATATCAGTTACGGTCACTAAATTAGGGCTTTTGTCCGGGCCCGATGGTGATTATCAGCATGCTGACAGGATGATTTTTTTTATCCTGTTGACTACTGCCAGCCTATCTTTGTACAGGGGTATATAAACGCAACAGTCTATGCAGCTCAAGAAACTTCAGCACTATTTTGCAGACTACAGCGCCTGGCTTTGTGGGCGGGAGGCAGATACGCGACTTTACTATTGGGACAGCCAGCGGCGCTGGCAGCAGCATTGGGATATGCATGCACCGGACCTACGTGCCGGGTTTCAGGCTGCACTCGATAACACCCGCACAAGGAGGTTGTGGAATCGCGAGGGCTTTGAGCCGAAAAGAATGATGTTATTGTTCATGGAGATGGAACCCGAATTCGTCAGGTCTATGTTCATCGATCTCTTCGATGAAAAACGGGATCTGTCAGGTCGTGCCGACCGCTTTGTATTTTATTGTGATCAACTGATGAGCCAGTACCGGGAGCGATTCCCGCTAAAAAAAGAGGGAAGCCATTTCCACAATGATGATTATGGTATGGTTTCCCTCTATCTCACTTTCCAATATCCTAATCGGCATGCACCCTATGAGGCCGACAGACTCCGCAGCCTGCTGGAGCGGCTGGGAGCTGCCGACATTCCTGTCGGGGGTGATTTTGAGCGCCATGCAAAAGTCATGCGGACAATCTACCAACTAATGCAAAAAGAGGGAGCGTTGATGGCCAATCACAAGGCGCGCCTGGATCCTTCCCTCCACTATATGGATGATAGTCTCCTGCTGGCCTTTGACTTTGCCTGTTTTGTGACCGGAGCATAAAAATGTACAATCTTATCGTCCGCCAAAGCATGCACGCAGTGTTGCATTTCACTGCCTAAAAGGGCGGCGAAATGCAACAAGAACACTACCCCATCGTTTCGCGAATTTTCTTTGACCACTTATTGGCCAGCTCCAACTCGCCGGAAAGCATAAAATTGGTACCTGCATCATAGAACAACAGGTAGCAGGGGGCAGCACTTCCCGCTTGCCGCGGTGTGAGTTGCAGTCCCAGCCGCTTGGTCGAGCGGTGCCCGGTGTCGGCCGTTTCGGTTTCTTGCTTGATATTGCAGCCGCCAAACTGCGCAAGCTCGATGAGCTGTTTCTCGGCTATGGCCTCTCCGTCAAAACGGATATACGCCAGCAACCGCTGACGGCTGTCCAGCCCTAGCGCATAGCCATTCCAGTTGTCATAACTGTCAAGAGACAACGACTTCCCGGGCCATGATTGTGAGAGGGTTTGCTGGTATTTGCTCTTTGTCTGCTTTTTGTTGTAAGCTGCTAGTACAAAAGGGGCAGCAAAAAGGCCTGAGATGATGACGGCCAACAAAATGGTTATTCCATCCATGGTTAATGCACAAAATAAATCCGGAGGCAACTGCCCTGGGGCTGTTTTGCTACTAGTGCTCAACCAAGATTATTTTGGGCGGCACCGGCCGCCCAAAATAATCTTGGACCAGCTTCCGGTTGGTTATCAAAAACATTGGTTATTTCTTGGCAGGGGCTAAGGGCTGCTAGCCTGTGAAACGGATGGAATACCTACCAGAAAAAGTGCGTGGGAAAGATAATATGGGAGATACACTGCGAGCAATACAGCCAGCAGCTGCCCAAAATGCGAGCCTCTGTAAGATGGCCAACAGACGGGCTGTCAGATTTTGGAAGAGAAGCAGCCTCTTTGCCTTGTCCGCTCTGCCAGTGCGACGGGCAATCAAGTGAGGGCAACGGCTGACGGATACTGCCACTGGGACACGGAAGGGATGGCAGGGTGGAAAGGGAAATGATTTCCTCATGTGCTGCCTGCACAGGCACTGCCTCCCCCACGATATCCCGAGAGGCCACATATCCCGGCAGACTGAGTCCAAGGGATATGGTGAGCAGCAGTATGTGAGAAATGAACCATTTCATGTACACAAATGTACGAGCATTTATCAACTCTGAGCTCTTTTACCGACTATTTTGCGGAGAATGCCGACAAGTGGCTTGTAACCGCTCAGGAATGCCAGTAGCAGCAATCCGCACCATACTCCCGCCCGAAGCCATTGCGTCTGGGCCGATCGAACGCTGAGCGCAAGGTATAAGGGGTTGGCTGTATTGGGGGTGCCGCTGCCCATGCGCACTTCCCAATTGTGCGGATCAGCATTGTCAAGGGTAGGGAGTAGCAGGCTTATGGTGAAAATACTGTCCAACAGGGGGAGTGCGTAACTGGTACTGTCAACAAATGCCCCCTGTGCTGTATACAGCCCCAGTTGCTCGCGCTGCTTGTGAAGACCAAAAGTAAGCCCCCCAACGACCAGGTAGGCACCCGGGAAATGGGCGCGAAAGCGAGCGGCATCTTCGCACACGACCAGATAATCGTTGGGCTCCAACACAATATCCGGAAAGATGTATTCATGCTTGTAATCGGTCAATATCCATTGGTCCAGCCGGACGGGCTCGTCCGAGCGGTTGTGTATCTCCACCCAGTCGCCAACTACCGGATTGCGCGGGCAGATTTCATTGATGACGATCCTGCCTTCATGCGGATCCTTAAACGGCACAAATACAGCTTTCAATGCAAGGGGCTGGGCATCGCGCAGGTTCAGTACCTGCACCCGCTGTTGCGGATCGGCCAGCTTCCCTTCCCAGCGATCAAATTTGTAACCATAATCAGCCTGAGCAGTCAGGCGCACAGGATAGTTGGAAAAATACAGACCTTCAAAAGTCTCCCCGCCAATGACCAGGTTGTCATTGAGTATAATCCGGCCGCCCGGGCTGCTCTGCAGCCGCAGTACCCGTTGCTCTCCTGCCTGAAAATGCCGCTGTAGGTGCCGGCGCATGTAGTGGGGGCGCTCGCGCGCAAAAAGCTGCATAGTGGCTACGGCATCGTGCCAGTGGGCAGCGTTGAGCTGCCAACGAGCCCAATGACGGGGCAACTCTCCCTCGTACAGGCATACGAGGGAGTCAATTTGCCGGCTTACTTGCAGGGGCGAAAAATGGGTATTGAGCGCGTCACAAAACCTGTTGACGAAATTTGTGCGAAAGTGGGGGTTCGCCAATAGCTTGCGTAAGAGGAACGTACTCCAAGGTGGATTGGGCCAGTCAGGACCATCCGGCGCTGTATGAAAAGCCAGACTGTTGAATTGATATGCGTGGCGATGGTGAAGCCCAAAGCCTTGGTCTGTGTCGTACAATATCCAGCGCCAGCGACCGTCTGGCTGCCGGGGACGCCAGTATTTTATATTGCCGCCGGCGTCGCGGTTGTCAAAGTATATCTGGGCAATCTGGTATCGCAGGAAATTGTCGGTGTCCATCATGCGCTCAACTGCAGCAAAAGCAGCTGTATCCTGCAGGGAATGGGTCTCTATAAATTGTAGCATCTGCCGATAGTGGCGGCTATTGCCCGAGCGTACGCGCCACCGATGCTCCAGCAGGTCTATGCTGTCCTTGTCGATGTCGGGAAAGTGATCGGCAATGAAGTGCTTGTTGATTTTTTCCCGCAGGTTGTAAATGCCCCAGTAGGTGCCATTGATGTACACCTGCGCCGGTCGAAAGGCCTGTGTCTCCAGATCCCAGTCCTTCACCAGACCAGTCATGAGTCCATCGCGGAACTGGCTTTTTCCAAAATCGCTGCCACTGTTGCGGAGCACCAGAAAGGAAAATTTGTCGGGTGTGCTTTTTCCAAAAATCGGATAATCAAAGTGGGGAGCTCCGTAGCGCGACCTGGCAACCAATGCCATGGATTTTTGCGGAAATAAGCGGCTCATACCACCAAAAAGCCGAAACCCTGTCATGCTGCTGAATATCAGCTGCCCGCCGGCTTCAAAGAGGTCGGTATGGCAGCTGAGCTCGCGGTTTGTCCAGAAATTGGCGCCGGCTTGCTTCCAGTGAGCGTCGTGCAGGTCAATGCCTGCTACAAATATGCCGTCGCGCGGGTCAAACAACAGTTCGGGGGTTATGGCAATGGAAACGACCGGAAATTGTGTGGAGGGTTCATTGATGAAATAGGTTTGCCCCGCGTAGTGACCTTTTTGATCGTCGCGAAATGCAAGCGCACGGATGACAGTGGTCTTGCTGACGGGTATGGGGTGGGTATATCGAAGACTGTGCTGGCCAGGCAGGCTGCCGTCCAGCGTGTAGTAGATGGCAGTCGATCCGACAGCCGTGAGCTGCACGGTGACGGCTTGCCGGTAAAAACCACCACCAGGGGCAAAAAGGACAGCCAGACTGTCAGCAGTCGGCTGGGCAGCCAGATAATGGGAGAACACCAGCAGCCACAATAGCCGGAGAGGATAGCTCGCAGTAGTTGTCAATAGCTTCGCCAATGTTTTTGCTGTTTGCTGCTAATATAGTTGTTTTTTTTATCGGATGAATCATCCGGGAGGGCTTTTTAGGCGTTTGTTTAGGGACGGGAATTATAAGATCATGGATTACATACTTTAAAAATTAGTTGCTAATTTTCCCGCCAATTGTTCGTTCAACAAACGAAAAGCGATATGCACCCGTCATCCGTCACAAAAAAGGTAAGTTTTAAGGCTCGCATGGCCAGGCTGATGCTGAATGTACTGGGATGGAAGCTGATCAACGACAATGACCAGATGCCTGACCAATACGTCATCATTGTGATTCCGCATACCACTAATTGGGACTTTCCCCTGGGGCTGCTCGCCCGGGCAGCCATTGATGAAGAGGTTGCTTTCGTAGGCAAAGATTCTTTATTCAAAGGTGTGCTGGGTGCTGTCATGCGCTGGCTCAACGGCTATCCTGTCGATCGCTCCAAACGAAACAATTATGTGGATGCCGTCGCCGATATGTTCCAGTCACACGAATCTTTCAAGCTGTGTATTGCACCGGAAGGGACGCGCAAGAAGGTGACAGAACTAAAAACGGGCTTCTACTACATCGCTCTCAAGGCTAAAGTACCACTGATCCTGTGCCGTTTTGACGCCGGGCGCCGTGTCATCGATTTTAGTAAACCCTTTTATCCCTCCGGTGATAAGGAGAAAGATTTCGCCTTCCTGCGGGCACATTATGAGGGTGTCCGGGGGCTGCGTCCGGAAAACAGCTTTGTGTGGGAATAGCGCATTAGTCATTTTGATTTTTTTGCAAAAAAAATCAAAATGACTAATGCGCTATTCAAAACGTGCTTTGGCAGCGTCAGCTGCCAAAGCACGTTTTGAAAAATCAAGCACAGTGTGTACGAAAACGCTTTAAATGTTTTTCGAGGGTCTTTTTTTGAACAAAAACGCTGTTTTTATTTGGAAAAATTGAGTTACGATTTTTCATAACATCTAAAAAGGAGCGTATGCGTGTACAAAATTGCTTACCACGGTTGTTGTAATTCCTCCCGCTTGTATTGACTAAGTATTGAATTCTAGTAGTCAGAAAAACTGAATATGCAGGAGCAACCCGGCGCTGCAGTCCGCGGCGATATCCGTATTTGGGTACTTTTATGCTTACTACTTGCTGCCTCCTGGCCAGTATCTGTTGGCGCTCAACGAGCAGGACAGGACCTGTGTGTTGTCGATGTTAGGGAATTCAACCTCAATTCCGGTCTCTATCACCACCTCGTCAGGGATATTTTTCAGGACAGCCGGGGGGTTATATGGCTTGCTACAGAGACAGGGCTAAATGCCTACGATGGTTTTGTCATGCATAAGGTGTATGAGTGGCCGATCAATCCGCTTCGGACACATCTGCACATACGCATCGAAGACCGGCAGGGCCGGTTGTGGATTTTTCTGGAAAATGATGAAGGGCTACCCTTCCTGCTAGTCAATATTCACACTTGGACAGTTTCCCTGCCCGGGGATGTTGTCAGCGCCGAACAGTTGGGAAGGGTCATGGATGTATCTGAGGATTCCGAAGGACGCATACAGCTGCTCAATCGAGCGGGAGAGATATGGAGGTTTGAAAAAAATAATCGATGGCAAAAGCTTTTTGCACTTCCAACTCCGGCACGTTGGTCGTTCTGTATGCCCGACGCACCTGATTTCTCCCTTGTCTTCGTGAAAAAAACGACCTCATCGGGGAATGTGATGGACAGCATTTTGCTATACAAAGACAATGGACAGGTCCTCGCCTCGGGTAGTATTCCTTTTTTTCACCACGCTGTGTCTCAGCCTTTACAAAAGGAGCTGTTGGTAGTGGGCGCCAATCAGTTGCTGAGGGGGGATGTAAAAGGCAATATGCGTAGTGAAAAACTGGTTTCTGTTTTCCCCTCCATGCAAGCCGATATGGCTATGGAAGACATCAGAATCGTTACCACCGGTCAAAATGAGGGGTTCTGGTTGTTTTATGACGGGCAGCTGCGCTGGCTAAGTACGGAGAACCGGAGTGTTCAACTGGTGGTTCAGCAAACGTATATGCCCTTCAATTTGGCAGGTATCGTAGACATGATGCCCGACAACCAGGGTAATCTTTGGGTTGCAACTTTTGAAGGGCTAAAAAAAGTGAGGCGTATTCCAAATTATTTTGAACGAATCAACTGGCTGAACCCGCTGCTCAATGCGCAGTATTTTAGGAATGCCTCCCGCGGTATGACAGAAGATAAGATGGGCAGGGTGTACTTACAATCCGGCAGATCTGCTTACAGCTATGATCCGACTAGTAGACAGGTGAAGGAAATTTATAGGTCTAGAAATAGTTTTTCTCCTTTGGTGTATAGTTCGTCGGATAATACCGTCTGGATGTGTTTTGATAAACTTATAGCCTATGAGGTTGGCAGTGCCAAAGTCAGGGAGATTGCGCTGCCACTGGCTATGCAGCATGCAACAACTTGGGCAATGTATAATCGTACCAACCAACTGCTCATTGCCTCTGAGGGGCTTTGGATATACGATAAAACAACAGGAGGTATTCATGCATTTGATAAATATAATCAATTCTCGGAGCTAATCAAAGCTACTGTCTATCATATAGATGAGCTTGAGGCTGGTAAACTTTGGTTGTATACCAACTTGGGTGTTTACTTGCTCGACTGGGACACGGGGGTGCGAGAGCGTTACGGAAGTACACAAAAAGGGCGCTATTACCTGCCGGCTATTCATTTTCATCATGGGCACATAGACAGACAGGGCATTCATTGGTTGTCGTCCCAGCAAGGGTTGGTGCGTTGGGACAGGCAAAAAAACGAATATAGGTTATTTACCACTAAGGATGGTCTTCCCGACAATACGATCTATGCTGTCTATGAGGATGAGCAGGGGCAGCTTTGGATGAGCAGTAACTATGGAATCATACAGTTTGACCCACGCACAGAGGCTAAGCGTATCTTCACGGTTGAGGACGGCATAACCCATAATGAGTTTAATCGAATTTCTCACCTTCAGACTAAAGACGGGAAGCTATACTTTGGTGGTCTGAATGGTATCACCTCTTTCCATCCAAGACAATTTTATATCGGCGATTATGCAGCTGCCAGCATGCAGCGCCAAGTGGTGCTCATGTCGGCCCGAGTAGGTGCAGCAACAGAGGAGGGTAGGAATATATTGCCGGAATACTATGGAGACAAGCAAATTGTCATGAAACCCGGAGATCAGTACGTGCGGCTGCAGTTTGCTCTTCCGGACTTCAGCAAGAGCGAAAATATATATTACCACTATCGTATCGGTGGTGATGATGAAGCGTGGGTTCAAACAAAAACGCCCGTCATCCAGCTACTGGGGCTTGGCTATGGAACCAACATCCTACAAATTTATGCAGTCTCAGGAGACGGTTCTTATCAAAGCGATGTGCTGGAAGTGCCCATCGTGGTAAAATTGCCTTTTTACCTCAGTCCTCTTTTTTTGTTGGGCTTATTGGTAGCATTAGTGCTGGCAGTTCGTGAGGGTCTGCAGTTCAGGCTTCGCCAAGCACGTAGACGGCAGCAGGAACTTGAGCGGGAGGTAGAGCGGCGAACCGCCAAAATCAATGAGGATAAGCTGCTGATTGAAAAACAGGCCAAAGAACTGGAGTATACCAACCGCCAAAAAACATTATTTTTCTCCAATGTAACCCATGAGTTCAGAACTCCCTTGTCGCTCGTCATGAGTCCCGTAAGACTTCTCATGGGGAGCCGTAAATTGTCGCGACGTGAACGGGGACTGCTTTCTATTGCAAAAAAGAATGCTGCCAGATTGCTGGATATGGTGGAGGATATCCTCATGCTTACAACGTTGGAAACTCATAACATCAAGCAGCGGGTAGAGGCAGTTGAGCCTGTCGCTTTTGTCGACATGTTACTGCAGGAATATCAGTCGCTGGTCGCCCAAAAGGGGCTGACCCTATCCTCCGAACTGAAAAATACCAGTGACGTGCAGTCAGTAATGCTCGACGGCCGCTTATTCAGGATTATCATTAACAATCTGCTGTCGAACGCGATCAAATTTACCTCTGCGGGCGGATGCATTCATCTGTCAATGGAACAATCAGCAGAGAGAGTAGTGTTGTCTGTAGCAGATACAGGCAGGGGTATTCGCCCTGCCGACATCAGCAGGGTTTTTGACCGGTTTTTCCAGACTTCCGATTCCAACGCTCCGGCGGAGGGAGGTACGGGCATCGGATTGGCATTGGTGAAGGAACTTACCGAAATACTGGGTGGAACTATCCGAGTGGAGAGCATAGAAGGCAAGGGAAGTACCTTTAAGGTTGATTTGCCTGTACGTGCAGTCTTGCCCCACGATATCATTCCGATAAACCTGCCTGCGGCGCAGGAGCGTGATGAAAAAGATACCCAGCCCAGCTATCAGCGCACAGGGTATAGTATACTCATTGTGGAGGATAACTATGATTTTCAGGAATATCTGGAGTATTTACTCGGCGATAGTTATGAGATTAGACAGGCGTACAATGGTCAGGCTGCTCTTGACATACTCAATGAGGGATACCGACCATCTCTAATCATTACAGACTGGATGATGCCTGTCATGGATGGGTTCCAACTGAAGGCACTCCTGCTTAAAAATAACGAAACGGCTGCTATACCTGTTCTGATGCTAACTGCCAGAGCGGCCGACAGCGACAAGGTAAGGGCTTTGCGGCTGGGTATCGATGACTATCTGGTTAAGCCTTTTGATGAACTTAGCCTGCTGGCCGCTGTGGAAACACTCATCAGCCGCCATGAGGCGAGAAACAATAGCGAATCTACACTGCTTTCCCAGACGGAAAATCCTGATAGTCAATTGCGGACAGAGCAGGAGTGGCTGCAACAACTGATGGACGAGACCAACCAGCGACTGAGTAAGGAGACATTTTCCGTCGACGAACTGGCGGCAGCCATGTTTATGGGAAGAACTAATTTTTTCAAAGAAACAAAACGCCTGACGGGCCTGAGCCCTAATCAGTATATCCTGGAGGCTCGCCTCGTAAGGGCGCGTTACCTCATGGAAACGCAGTCGAATCTGAACCTGAAAAAGGTCATTCAACAGGTTGGTCTCAAGCACGAGTCTCATTTTGTTAAGGTGTTTAAAAAACGATTCGGACATCCGCCCTCGCATTATTTGTAGAGGGTGGATGTGTCATTATATTCGCCAAGAGCAATGCAGCCTCCTGCCTACCTTCCGGTAAGCAGGAGGCTGCACTGCTTTAATAGCTTACGGGGACGCGATGGTGGCGGTTGGGGTATAGCAGCATATAAACTATTGGTCAACAACAGGCCAAAAACCTTGTGTACGATTGCGCGGTGTAAAGGTCATCGATTGCTCAATTATGTACGAATGCGGCCTGATGAGTGTGCAATTTTGTTCTTGCCATTATTTGCTTAGGTGGCAACTGACCTGCGGATTGCCAGTCAAACCGCCACGGTTCAGTTTTACAGTACACAGCGTGTTTTTTAAGAAAAATCATACTCATGACGACCAAAATTTTACAAAGCTGGCTCTTTTCTGCAGCCGCACTAAGTGTCGTTGTTGTAGGAGCACTCTTCTCTTCGGGGAAGTCAGACGCTCCCGACAACGATGATGTAGGTGCGGTGGTCCGGCAAGGAGCCGATCTGCAGCAGCGGGCAGCTGTCAGCACTGCTGCCGTGTTGGATCCTGCTGCTTTCGTGAATGCGACAGGACTGTCAGCTTCTGTGACAAGCGTGCAGCAGGTAGTCTGCAGGGGGGCTAGTACCGGGCAGGCAACTGTCACGGCCAGTGGAGGTACGCCTCCTTATGCTTATGCCTGGCCTGCGGCAGCAGGCGGACAGACGACGGCAACGGCCACAGGTCTGGCAGCGGGGGTATACGTAGTAACGGTCACGGACTCCGGCCAGATTTTCAATCTTACGTCCGGTGTTTCAGATGGCAATGTCGCTACAGCTGCGCAGCAGGAATCCGCAACGGTCACCGTGACAATTACGCAGCCTGCACAGGCACTGACAGTCTCGGCCCTCAGTTCCGATGTACTCTGTTTCGGAGAGAGCAGCGGTACGGCCTCTGCCATGGCAGCAGGGGGTACGCCCCCTTATACCTATTTGTGGGAGGGTGGTCAGACGGTAGCCGATGCCGTTGGTTTGGCGGCGGGTGGATATACCGTGACGGCTACAGATGCCAATGGCTGCGAGGCTACGGTTGATGTGACTGTTGAGGAGCCCGCCGGGCCGCTCGGGCTCATATTGGTGGGTTTTGATCCGCTTTGTACGGGGGACTCCAATGGTGTCATCCGTGCGCGTCCTACCATTCAGGTGGGCGAACCAGCAGCAGCTGTTTCATTGACCACTACTAAGGTAAATCCCAACTGTAGTACGGGTGCGCTTGGTTCGATCACAGCGTCAGCTACGGGGGGAACCGGCGATAAAGAATACAGCCTCGATGGCGGTCCGTGGCAGACCGATAGTGTTTTCACCAACCTGCCGCTGGGTTCTTATACAATTGCTGCCCGCGATGAAAAAAATTGCTCAGTGACTGAAATAGTCAGTCTGACAGAGGGTTCGCTCTTTGACGCGAGCTTTAGCAGGGTTGATAATATCAGCTGCAACGGCGACGGGAATGGAGAAATCGTTCTTCTCACAACGGGGGGCTCAGGTAGCTACAATGTCCTTTGGTCCACCGGTGCTACCGTCAATACAATTAGCAATTTGTCAGCCGGGAGCTATTCTGTCACGGTGACGAGTGGTGCCAACTGTAGTGAGACCTTGACGGCAACCATTGTTGAGCCGGCAATATTGTCGGGCACTGTTTCTAATGTTGTTAATATCACCTGCAACGGGGAAAATAATGGTGCGGCTACCGTCACCGGGTCGGGCGGCACGGCGCCTTACACGTACCAGTGGCCTGCCTCGGCTGGTAGCCTGACTTCTTCTACCGCCACAGGCCTGTCGGGCGGTAGCTATGTTGTCACAGTCACAGATTCGCGCAACTGTACGGATACGGTAACGGCGGTCATCAGTGCGCCTGTGCCATTGACGGTCTCAACAACTCATACACCGGTCAGGTGCTATCAGGGGAACGATGGTACAGCAACAGCTGTGCCAGCGGGTGGATTTGCACCTTATACTTACCAGTGGCCAGCTTCTGCCGACAGTCAGACCACAGCTACGGCCATCAACCTGGTGGCGGGTAGCTATACGGTGACGGTAACTTTCGGTGGTGGCTGCGAAACAGCTACGGCAACGGTGGTAGTCACCCAGCCTACTGGCAACATCGCTGCTACGGTGACGGCTACCAATCCAACCTGCCCAGGTGTTCCTGATCCTAGCTTCTGGAATACAGCCACCTATGGCAGCGCGGCAGTATCTGTCACCGGGGGTACGCCTCCGTTTTCTTATACTTGGGCGCATACACCGACCAATGCAGCTACCCAGGGTAATCTGTCAGCCGGCACCTACCGGGTGACAGTCTCGGATGTCAATAATTGTTTACCGGATGTGGATTCTGCTACCGTCGTGGCGGTAACGGGTACACCTATAACTGTGACTGCCAATAAAACTAATGCTAACACCGCTACGGGCGCGTTGGGTACAATCTCGGGTTCTGCTTCTGGGGGAACCGGACCTTATCAGTACTCATTGAATGATACCACGTATCAGTCATCACCCAATTTTTCGGGTCTTGCAGCTGCTGGCTATTTTTTGTACGCCAGAGATGCTGCGGGCTGTAAGGGCAGGGTGCAGGTATTCGTGGGTAATGATGCACCGTCTTCTACGGTCTTTATCAGTACAACCAATGTCCCTTGTCCGGGAGGTAATACAGGGACAGCTGCTTTTGCAACTGTTTTTCCTCCACCCGCTTGCTTGGGCCCTTATACTTACCTTTGGTCCACTGGGGCAACTACTTCTTCTATTTCGGGTCTCTCTGCAGGAGGGTATACCGTCACGGTTACGGGGCAAAATGGATGTACTTCATCAGGCTTTGTAACGATTTTCCAGCCGCTTGGACTGAGCCTGACAGGGACCAAAACAGATATTGCCTGTTTTGGTCAGACGAACGGGTCTGTGACGCTGACGCCTAGTGGAGGTTCTGGCAGCTATTCGTATGCCTGGAGCCCCAATACTACAGATACGGTGGCTGCGCTCAGTAATCTGGCAGCAGGTACGTATTCAGTGACGTTGACTGACAGGGTTTGTGGTGATACACGTACGGCTTCGTATACCATCACATCACCCACAGACCTGGTGGTTGCACCGGCTATTGAATACCAGTGCAACCAAACGACGGCCAATATTAACTCCAATGTAAGTGGCGGTAAGACGCCTTACACCTACAACTGGAGCAATGACAGAAGTACCGCTATTGTTACTACGCTTAGCTCTGGAACTTATACGGTAACAGTCACGGATGCCAACGGTTGTCGCGACAGCAGTACTTACAATCTGGTAGTACCGGGTCCGTTCGTGGCCGCAGCCAATGTAACTCAGCCGGATTGTTCTATCAATCAGACGGGTACTATTGTCGGAGCACCCACGGGCGGTGGTATGACGAAGATGTATAGTCTTGATGGACAGAATTTTCAGGCCAGCCCGACCTTCTCCAATCTCGACCAGGGTAACTATATCCTGCGGATTAAGGACGAATTCAACTGTCTGGTGTCAACTACCATCTCTTTGATCGATACAGCAACCATTGTTGCACGCTTAGATACGGCGATTATGCCCAGTTGTAACGGACTCAGCGATGGCAGCGCTACCATTGAACTTGTTTCGGGTGGAGGTAGCTTATCCTACGCCTGGCCTGCTTCAGCAGGTAGTGCTACCGGACTAACTGCCAATAACTTGTCGGCCGGTACATACAATGTGTCCATTACGTCTACAACAGGTTGTTCTGCTGTTGTACCTGTGATGGTACCACAGCCAGCACCTTTGGCCGGCGTCAATCAGATTACCAATATCAGCTGTTTTGGTGAAGTGGATGGGCGCGTCACCATAAATGGCGCAGGCGGTACAGCACCTTATTTTTTCCAGTGGCCTGCATCTTTGGGGAGTGTGACAACCACTACCCTGACCGATCTGGCAGCCGGAACCTACCAGTATACTGTCACGGATGCAAATCAATGTACGGCTACCTCTGATGTTACTATTGTCGAACCCGCATTGTTGGAGGCCACCGTTTCCAGCACGCGCGTTGCTTGTGCGGGCGGCGGTAATGGCTCGGGAGTGGTCACGGTCGCCGGAGGTACACCTCCCTTCGCTTACCTTTGGAACAATGGCGGCACGACCGCCATTATCACGGGTCTTTCGGCGGGAACTTTTGGTGCTACAGTGACCGATGCGCGGGGTTGTATTTCAGAGGCTACAGCAGCTACCAGCGGTACTATGTACAGCCTCAACGGCGGACCGTATCAGGCTTCAGGCGTATTTACCGGCCTGCCTGCAGGTACCTATACTGTCACCATCCGCGATGGTGTGGGCTGTATGGCTACGGAAATGATTACGCTGAATGACCCTACACCGGTAACGGCCTCGATTACTTCCCAGACAAATATACTTTGTAACGGCAACAACACCGGTGCGCTGACAGTGACAGCGAGTGGTGGTGCTGGCAATTACACTTATGAGTGGAGTGTCGCAGTCGGCAATCATACAACGGCTACTGCCGATAGCCTTTTCGCAGGCCAATACTCGGTAGCAGTTAAAGATACCAATAACTGTGTCGGACCGACGCTCACCGCTACGATTACACAGCCCGCGGCTTTGGTAGCTACAGCTACTTCTGTAGATGCTTCCTGTCCGGGCGACAATAACGGCACAGCCACGGCTACTGTTGGTGGCGGTGTAACTCCCTACACCTATCTTTGGAGTAATGGCGATCTCAACCGCACAACAGCCATGCCCAACGACCTGCCCGCAGGTACTTTCTCTCTTACGGTGACGGATGCCAATAACTGTACAGATACTTTGTCCGTACAGATTACGGACCTCAATGCGGCAGTCGATTGTGATATGGACGGACTGACCAATGGCGAGGAGGAACAGATAGGTACAGATCCCGAAAATCCCGATACCGATGGCGATGGTATCACTGATGGTACGGAAGATCTGAACGTCACGGATCCGCTCGATCCATGTGATCCCGAGCAAATACCTGGCTACAATGGATATGTGGCGGCCAACGTTATATGGGCTGCTGCAGATTGCGATAACGACGGACTTACCAATGCCGAAGAGCTCGTGGAAGGTACAGATCCTTATAATGAAGATACCGACGGCGATGGAATTATCGACGGAACGGAGCTGGAGGAAGAGGTAGCTGGTGATCCCCTGGATCCTTGCAGCCCCTTACAGGAGCGCGGCTATGCTGGCTATGTTGCCGGAAATGCTATCTGGGCAGCCGCTGATTGTGATAATGACGGCCTCACCAATGCGGAGGAGTTTGTCGGTGGTACAGATCCTTACAATCCGGATACCGATGGCGATGGTGTCATTGACAGTGTTGATCCTGCTACGCTTGATCCTTGTGATCCTTATGGTGGTGGTGGCCAGATGCTCACACGCGGTGCCAACTTTGGCGGTCTGGCTTATGATCCTACTAACCCGATCTGGGCCAATGCAGACTGCGATGGAGATGGTCTGACCAATGGCGAGGAGCACACCAATGGTACAGGTCCTTATGATGCCTGCAGTCCTGTACAGGCAATTGGCTATACGGGTTACGATGCTATGAGCGCAGTATGGACAGCAGAGGACTGCGACGGCGACGGTCTGACCAACGGTGAAGAGCATACTGAGGGGACAGATCCGTTCGACCCCTGCGATCCTGAGCAGCCAGCAGGCTACACGGGCTATGTAGCCCTGAACCCTGTGTGGGCAGCCGCTGATTGCGATGATGATGGTCTAACCAACGGAGAAGAAGACACTATCGGCTCGGATCCCTATAATGAAGATACCGACGGCGATGGTGTTACAGATGATAACGATCTGGGTGAAGGTGATGGTGGTGATCCGCTGGATCCCTGTGTACCTGCCCAGGAGCCGGGCTACACCGGCTATGATGCTGCCAACGCTATCTGGGCAGCTGCTGATTGTGACAACGACGGGCTCACCAACGGTGAAGAGGTAGAGGAAGGTACAGATCCTTATAATGAGGATACGGATGGTGACGGTTTCAGCGATTCGACGGAAGTCAATAACAACACAGATCCGCTGGATCCCTGTGATCCGCGTCAGTACGCACAGTATGCAGGCTTCGTTGCACTCAACGCAGTGTGGGCTGCCGCTGACTGTGATAACGACGGTGTGCCCAACGGAGAGGAATTCGAAGGGGATACTGATCCTTATGCAGCGCCGCTGCTCATTGAGGAGCAGTTCTTCGGTCCTATCAATGGCTATGACGGTGCTGACAGCATAGGCAATATTCTCGAAGGTACTACACTGAATAGCCTGCCTGTAACAACGCAGACAGTGGCCATTACAGTGGTTACTCCGGCAACACCGGTTCGCGATGGCGCGAACGTTCCGGTGCTGAATACGGACGGCTCTATTGATGTGCCTCCGTTCACGCCGGCCGGCATCTATCCAATCGAGTACCAGGTGTGTGAAATTGACAACCCGCTCAACTGTACAACAGCGACTGTACTGGTGGAGGTTGCTCCTGCGCCAATTGTGGCCAATCAGGACGATGGATCAGCAGTGATTGTTACGAGTGGTACACCGGTACTCAGTGTGTTGGACAACGACCTGCTCAATGGTCTGCCGGTCATTCTGTCCGAGATTACACTCGGTACGCCTGTACCGCTGCCACCGGGCTTCAGCTTGGATCTGGAGACAGGCGAGGTAACGTTCGATGCAACGGTAATGCCGGGAACTTACACCATTCTTTACGAAATCTGTGAGAATCTCAACCCGACCAACTGTGCACTGCAGGTGGCCAACATTACAGTCATTGCTAACCCAAATCCGGACATCAACGCAACCTTACTGGGGTATGAAGTCACGGGTGACCTAAGTACCAATGATGAAATGCCGGAAGGTACGGTTTATGGCCCCGCAACGGGTGATCCGGCCAATCCGACGGGAGGTGTACTGAATCTCAACCCCGACGGGACCTACTCGTTTACAGCAACAGCACCGGGTATCTACAATTATGAGGTAGAGGTCTGCTCCCCTGTAGAGATAAATCTACTGGCATCCGGGGAAGATTTTGCTTGTACATCCTCCGTGTTGACAATCACGGTGGTAGATCCTGCTTCTCCGTCCAATGCACCGCTGGCCAATACTGACCTCGGCATCACGCTGGTGAATGAGCCGATTACGTTAAATTCACTGGCCAATGATGATCCTTTCCTGTTTGGTATGCAGGTAGATCCTTCAACGCTGGAAGAGGTGATTCCGCCCATGAATGGTACAATCACTATTGATCCGGTGACAGGCAATGTTACCTACACACCCAATGCGGGCTTTACCGGGGTTGACTTCTGGTACTGCCGTATCTGTGGGATACAGCAGCAGCCCACGTTCAATACGGGTCCTGTGTGTGTGTTGTTCCGTCAGCAGGTGGTGGTCTATCCGTTGGGTGGCCCCAACCAAGTGCTGGCAGCCGATGACTACGTAAGCTCTCCTTCAGGGCTGACGGCCTCAGGCAATGTGCTGCTCAATGACCAGGATCTGTACGGTCAGGCATTGGTGGTCACTCCACGCATGCAAACGGTGCCGGGGGTGGGTACCTTCACAATCGGTGCAGATGGCAACTATCAGATTATGATTGAACCGGGCTATCTCGGTCCGCTCAATTTCGAATATGAGGTGTGTAGTCAGGATAATCCTCCTGCCTGCTCACGTGCTACGATTTATGTACTGTCAACATCTGCCTGTCTTACGCCAATCAACTTGGGGGCTCGTGAGATTGCCCAGACGACGGCACGGCTGAAATGGAATTTTAGTCCTGATCCTATATCGGGTATGCTGGATGTGGATGATCACTGCTGGACGGTTACCATTGGTGGCCAGGGCTATGACGGCAATCCGGGTCAGGCAATACAGATATTTACGGTCTGTGAGGGCGATGCCAACGTGACCATTGTGAATGACGAGGTATCGATACCTGTCAGTGGTCTCTCGCCGGGCACCTGCTATGAGTTCCGCGTGACAGAAACCTGCAACGGTACGGGTGAGGGTCCCAATGTGTCTGTGGTGAGCCAGCCGGGTACCTTCTGTACGTACGACTACCCCGCCACGGTAACCTACACGGCTACAGCGCCAAGCTGTCCGACGGTATCACCGGGCTTTGTGGCCG
>CAZYAO010000043.1:30314-34537 GCA_964645715.1 uncultured Saprospiraceae bacterium | reverse complement strand
CATTTTGGGCGGCACCAGCCGCCCAAAATGCCCCCGCGCTTGCTACGTTTTTACCAAAAACACAACCACCTCAGCTGCCAGCGCAGCGGGCAGCACCACCTGCTTCCCGCCCGTGCTCAGCGCATAGCTGTCGCCGCCCGTGCGGGCATGCATCTCCAACACACATCCGGGCATGAGCCCCAACTGCCAGAGCTGCGCACTCACGTGCTCAGATGACTGCTGCTCAGCAAGCAACCCCTGCTGGCCTGCGGCCAAGGCTGTAAGCAGTATGGTTTCCCGGCTTCCTTTGGCTGGAATGGGCGACCCGTGGGGATCTGTCGCCGGATAGCCCAGACTAGCGTCTACTTCTTCCAGCATCTCGTCGGTGAGCAGGTGCTCATAGTGTTCGGCTTCTGTGTGGATGTGTGCTATGTCCATGCCTACCTGCCGCGCCAGGTAGGTCTCCCACAGGCGGTGCGCCCGCACCAGCCGCTCAGCTTCCGCCTCACCTTTTTCACTCAGCCCATTGCCGCTGGCGTTGAGCCAGCCCTTGCGGCCCAGCCTGTTTTTTTGCCTGCTCCACTCACTGTTGCTCAGGTTGGCGGCCTGCCGCCACTGCTGCTCGTCAAAAGAACCCGCCGCCTGCTGACTGTGGTAGGCTGCCTTGAGCATGTCTTCGCTCGCGACTTTCCTGTGCAGGGATCTTTTGGAGAGGTACTTGTACAGCAGACCTTTGCCGGGGGCAAAAATAGCGGCCAACAGGTAGATGCCAGTGGCGGTCACGGCCATGGCCGGCCCGGGGGTCGTTTCCCACGCGATGGCCAGCCACAGGCCTGCCGCGGCTGCTATCATGCCCAGTAATCCCGATAAGGCAACGACTTTTTTCATCCGGTGACTCAGCAGCAGGGCTGTGGCTGCCGGACTGATCAGCATGGCTACTACCAGGATGACGCCTACCATCTGCAGCGAGGCCACTACGGCAAAGGACAACAGTAGCATCAGGTAGTAGTGCACCAGCCGTACGTCTATACCCATAGTGCGGGCAATCACTTCCTGAAAGGTGGTCACGAGGAAGTATCGGTAAAAAATGACCAGACTTAGCAGCACGTAAGCAGCTACCAGCCCTGTCAACCACAAATCAGCGTCGGACACGCCCAGCACATTGCCAAATAAAAAGTCTTTTAAATCCAAATGGACGCCTTCCTGCCGACTAAGTCGCGAAATGCCCATCACGCCCAGTGAAAACATAGCGGTGAAGACAATGCCTATGGCCGCGTCATTGCGGGTGTGCCCCCGATGCTGTATCCACGTAATCCCGACGGCCGTGAGCAGCCCGGCTACAACGGCACCAGCAAAAAAAGCCAGCGTACTGTAGCCCACAATCATATAAGCAACTACAACACCCGGCAATATGGCGTGTGCCAGCGCATCGCCCACCAATGACATGTTGCGCAGCACAATGAACGCACCCAACACACCGCACATCAACCCGACAGTGACAGAGGCAAGCAGCGCCCTCAGTGCCCAAGGTTCCTGTATTATGTCTATCCAGTCCATGTTCTAATAAACAAAAGTTGATTCTACAAGCTCTTTGGCGGCATCCGCCGCCAAAGAGCTTGTAGAGATAGCCTCATCAGGGGCTTGCAGGCATGGCTGTCCTGTCTGCCACGGATGATTATCTGCTTCAAAGATATGATTTTAGTTAATCAAAATCAATATTTAGACTAACCTAAAATAGAATTATAAAGCTGCATGAGCTGAGTAGACAACAATTCTCCCCGGAATCGGGAGGCGTGCGCGTAGCCTTCGCGGATCATATGGGCGCGCAAGGCTTCATCCCGCAGCAATGTCTGTATGCCTTCCGCTATGGCCTCGGGCCGTTGCGGGTCTACGAGGTAGGAGCTGCTGCCGGCCGCTTCGGGCAGGGAGGAGATGTTGGAGGTGATGACGGGGGTTTCACTGTACAGGGCCTCCAGCACTGGTATGCCAAATCCTTCGTAAAAGGAGGGGTAGAGGAATATGTCGGCTTGTTGGTAAAGGGCGGGGAAGTCGTCAAAATCGGGGCGTATGAAGTGCAGTAGGGGCAGCAGTCCGTGTACGCGTGCGTAGCTGATCACCTGCTGTTTGTAGCTGTCTCCTTCGCCTACAATGACCAGGGGCAGCCGGTCTTCTTTGGGTAGTTGGGCTAGCGCCTTGACTACCCCCAGTAGGTTCTTTCGCTCGATGAGCGACCCTACGAAAAACAGGTAGTTGGTGGGTAGCTTATACTTGTTGACAACATTGTCCAGCGTCTTCTGTGATTTTTCCTGAAAAAATCGCTGGTGTACAGATTGATAAATGACGGTGATTTTTTCCTCCGGAATGCCGTAGAAACGAATGATGTCCTGCTTGGTGGCTTCGCTGATGGCAATAATCCGGGTGGCGTGCTGACAGGCATACCGGAATTTGAAGTCGTACAGCTGTCGGTCTGCCCAGCGATATTGATGGGGGTAATGGTAGAATATCAGGTCGTGCATGGTGACCACACTGGGTATCCTGCGCGCATTCAGACCAATGGGTATCTCGTGGCTGAGGCCGTGATAGAGTTGTATGCGGTGCCTGCCGAGCTCGCGCCGCAGGCCGGTTGTGCGCCACAACAGTCGCCGTCCCGGTGGCGGAGTCTCCACATTAAACAGCGGACTGTTGATGAAAAATTGGGTCTCCTGATTTTTGACCAGCCGGGGGCTGTACAAAAAATAGGCGTTGTCGGGATAAAAAGCCGCGAGATCCCGCAGCAGCGTCCGGCTGTAGTTGCCCAGTCCGGTAAAGTTATTGAACAGCCTCTTGGCGTCGTAACCTAATCGATACATGTTGGTAGTGTCATTGTATGGCTTGCTGGCAGCAGCCGGATTCTCGTGGCTTATTGGCGGGGCATGGGTTCAAAAAAACCTACACTGCCGCCGACCCACGTCTTGTCTTTGTTGTAGCGCACGCCGGTCATGATACCTTTGCTGAGGCGTATCAGGTTGCAGGCTGCCTGCGGCCGCGCCGCCCCGGGCTCCCACAGCATCATGATGCGTATTTCGCACTTGGAAAATCCGTCAGGGGTCGGTATCACGGGTGCGTATTGCACTTTCCGTTGTAAAATATAATGTTGCGGGTCTCGCAACTGCTCAATCTGCTCGGCTGTCGGGTCGAGGATCACACCCGCTCCTGCAAAGGAATACAGGGGCTTGAGAACGTATTGCGACAGGTCGGTCGGCAGACTGCTCAGGTCGCTCACCAGCATGGAGGCAGGAGCATAGGGGCTCTGTACCATGGGCAGCGTGTGCTTGCTGAGTCGGAAAAACCAGTTGGGGTGCCCCGCCCAAGCTGCATCAACGGGCTCCGTAAGATTAAACTGCCGCACTAGGTCGGTGCGCTGCTGCAGCTCATCGAAAATCACGCGGTTGTAAATGCGGTGCACTGGTATCCACTGGCCGTCCTTGGGGTAATACAGCTTGCGGCCTTCGCGCCGCAACTGACTCAGGCATACCGGCTGCACGCCCAGCAGGTCGCGGGTGGCGTAAAAGTCTATGCGCGTAGCTTGTTTGTCCGGCTCCACTTCCAGCAGGATGACGTTTTCCGGGGCACAGTCGCCAATGATCAGCTGCCTGAGCTTGGCTATGTAGGCGGCTTCGTCAAGGCCGTTGAACAGGTGGGTGTAGTCGTCAGGGATGGTAAAATTGCGCCGATAGGCGCGCGCCAACAAGGCCTGAAAAAAGTACAGAGAGGGAAAGCCTTGGGCTTCAATGAGCTGTGGGTAGTAGTCGCCCGTGGCCTCGTCCTGGCATATACCAAAGTCTATCTGCAAAAAGGGTGTGTCGGCCGTGTCCCCGGCTACAAATAAGTCGGCAGGTATGGCCGCCGCCGACCGATCCATAAAGTCGGGCCGGGTGATGACGGATACGACATCTTCACAGGCCGCCAGCAGCTTGTCACGAAGCGAAACGGGTATGAAAACGGGTGTCTCCGCCACCGGAAAAGGCGGCCTGTGCTGGTGCTGCGCCGACAGCCAGTCCATCATCGCCTCGTAGTCCTGCTGCCTGAATTGACTGTTGTACTGATTTCGTAGCGCTGGTATCATCTTTACAGAATTTGCCGATAAGATGCATATATTTTTTTGATTTTTACAAAAAATCAAAAAAATAACCTAATCATTGGCAGCACCTGCCGCCAAAAACCCCACACCCTGTATTTTTTGATTTTTGAAAAAAATCAAAAAA
>CAZYAO010000043.1:0-30214 GCA_964645715.1 uncultured Saprospiraceae bacterium | reverse complement strand
ACTCACTTTTTGGCAGCGTCAGCTGCCAAAAACCTATTCCGTGGATGAAAGCGAAGCACCATATCCCGCAGATACCCCGTATCCATATGTGTATATATCTCCGTAGTGATAATGGACTCATGGCCAAGCATCTCTTGCACAGCCCGCAGGTCAGCCCCGCCCTCGACAAGGTGGGTGGCAAATGAGTGGCGGAAAGTATGCGGACTCACTACCTTGCCAATCCCCGCCGCCTCAGCGCAGCTTTTGACGATTTCGAAAACCATCACACGGCTGAGAGGACCTCCACGGCGATTGAGAAAAACAACGTTTTCTGCACCTTTTTTCACGACGGCAAGGTGCTGCCGTACACCCGTCAGGTAGTAACCAATGTGTTTAATCGCTTCTTCACCTATGGGCACAAATCGCTCTTTGTTGCCCTTGCCAACAACTTTTATGAAGCCGTCATCAAAAAACAAATGATTGATTTTAAGGGAAGTAAGCTCGCTTACGCGCAGGCCACAGGCGTATAGGGTCTCCAGCATGGCTCTGTTGCGGAGTCCGTGCGGCTGGCTGAGATCTATGGTTGACAACATAGCTTGTATCTCTTCAAAAGCGAGCACCTCGGGCAGGTGGCGGTCGAGCCGCGGACTCTGCAGCAACTCAGTGGGGTTGTCTATCCGCAGGTCCTCAGCCTGCAGGTAACGAAAAAAAGTGTGCAGGGCCGACAGGATGCGCGCCTGCGTACGCTTGTCCAGCTCCAGCGACGCCAGATAAGCCAAAAAGGCGGTTAGCTGCTGATGACCTACGGTCTCAGGCCCCAACTCGGGCGCGGTCAGCGCCAGATAGGCCGATAGTTTTTGCAGGTCGCGCCCATAGGCGTCAAGGGTGTTGGGTGACAGGTTGCGCTCCAGCGACAAGTGGGCCACAAACTGTTCCCGGGCAGCCTCCCAACGCAGGGAGGCTGCCGGCATGCCTTGCTGCTGGGGTGTAGGACCTACCATCCGGGCAAAAGGTTGATGCCAAAACTGCCCCTGCGCACGCCTTCAGCCGGCTTGAGCAGCGGAATGGCGTAGTAGGGCTCGACAACCATAGAGCCAAATACGTTGATGCGCAGCGATACGTCCGTGGTATATAGGGGCTTGGCCTGGCGGTATACAACAATGGGTAGCCCGGTCTGCGGATCCGGCAGCGGCCTGCCGTCATCTCCCAGCCGGTAGATGGGGCCGCTGAGCTGGTCAAACAGGTACCAGGCCAAACCACCGTCAATGAAAAAGTTGATGTCGGACAGGAATCCCGCCGCGGGTATGAGCGCAAGCTCCCGGGGTCCACTCAGCGGTATGCGTATCTCAGCATTGGCAACCAGCACCCGCGAGCCCAGCAGATCCTCAAAGTCTCGCCCGTTGGCAAGCAGTATCTGTTCGGCTGTTTCGTTGTTGAGCCCCCGCAAATACCAAGGGGTGCCCAGGTAAAGGGGGAACAACTCATTGGCACTTTTGCCGTAGCGACCATAGTGCAGCAACCGGAAGGCAAGCCCTATGGGCCTGAAAAAGTGATACTTCCGGTAGTCAGCAGTGAGGGCGGTAAATTGATAGTCACTGAAAAATTGCTCCACACCCAGCCGGTAACGACTGCCGCTGAGGGGAGAAGTAAGGCCAAAATAGGACTTGTCACCAACGGCTGCCAATTCGGCTCGCCCGAGTGTGAAGCCTCCGCCTCGCTCGACTCTTTCGCGCTGCTGCGCAAAAAAGAGGAACGTCCCCGGATAGTAATAGGTGTCGTAGCGGTCTACCCGATTGCTGTACACGGCAAAGGAGGCGCTGGTCTCCAACCGGAAGGTGGTGCTGAAGGGGTACTGTGCAAAAAAACCGAGCTGGTCCTGGAAAAGCCGGTTGAGGAAGTAGGAACTGCGGTCGAAAATACCCTGCTGGTTGCCAATCGTCACAGTGTCCAATGGCTCAAATTCCAGCCCCGACAGGCTGCGGAAGGGGAAGTGCGAAATCGATGCTCCCCAAGATACCCGCTGCTTGCGGTTGATATAGGTCAGCGCTCCACCAAAGTCGGTAATTTCTCCGTTGAGCGAGAGACTACTCATCAGCCGGTTGTTGCCCACCATATCGCTAAACAGCAGGTCTATGCCGCCAACAACGGCATTGGTGGTGCCAAAAACGTTGTTGGTGCCCACACCGACACCCGCACCACCACCGACGTAGTCGAGCTGGAACTTGGGGCGGTAGGATTCCTTGGTCATGGACAGTGGTGCGGGCGCTAAGGCTGACAGTTGCGCAAGTTGCTCGTCAACAATCATCGGTGCTCTGGGGTTTACCCGCGGCAGGCGGGCTGCTTCCATATTTACCGCCCGGGGATCAACAGCTTTGTTGAGCATGTCTTCAGCATCTGCCTGATAAATGCGGTAGCCCTGCTGACTAAAGTAGGTGTACACCACGCGGTTGCGCTTGCGGTCAACGCTAAAGGCAGGCGAAAAATGGGTGATGCCGCTGATGCCGGTCAACAGGTCTGTCTGCTGAAAAACTGAGTTGGTGCCGAGGTCATAGCGGTAAAGGTTGCGAAAGCCGTCCCGGTCGGAGATGAAAAGCAGGTCGCCGTTGGCGTCCTCCCGGGGATTGAGGTTGTCAGCGCCCGGAAAAATGTCGTACTGCTGCTGCTGGCCACTGACGGGATCCAGCGATGCAAGGTTGTGGGTCAGCCTGCCGGCTGTGCGCGTGCCCCGGTCCAGACTTAGCCGGTCGGTGCTGAAAAACAACAGACTGCCATCTGCCGACCAACTGGGGTGCAACTCGGCATAGCTGTCGTCGGTGAGCTGCGTAATCTTTTGGCTGCGAAGCTCGTACTGGTACAGGTCTGTCTGCCCGTCTACCAGACCTACAATCACTATGCTGTGGCCGTCGGGCGACCAGCTGGGGTTGCTAAAGGCAGGTATGCCGGGCAGGGTCGTTTCGCTAATCGATTTCCCCGTCTCAGTGTCTTTGATAATTAGTATGTTTTCACCCTTGGCTATGCCTACAAAGGCAAACTGGTTGCCCCGGGGGTGCCAGGTGCCGGATGACTCTATGTAGTTGAAATCGTCAATGTGGCCGCTGCGGGTGGCTGAGGCTACCTTGCGGATGATCTCCCCGCTGCGGGCTTCAGCCAAAAAAAGGTCTATGCCAAAGACGTCCCGCTCCGACATGAAAATCAGGTAACGACCGTCCGGACTGATCTCCGGCGATATATTGAGTCGCCCGGCCCGGTCGGTCCCGGCAATTGCCTTCCCGACAAAACGCTCCTGCTGATCCCCCAAATAGGGCTTATAATGGTTGGTGAGGGCGCTTACCCACAGGGTCGACAGGTTGTCACTGCTCATCTTCAGGTATAGCTGGCAGGCTATGTCAAAGCCATATTTGGCAGTGCCTGTAAAAAGAGGCTCTATGATGTCGTCGCCTGCCAGCCCGGTCACAAATGCCCAGAAAACCTGCCCGTAGCGGTAGGGGAAGTACCTGGGGTTGTTGAGCTGCCGCAGGCTGGGTACGTCATCGTGCAGCACCGCATCCCGCATCCACATGGCTGTGTGTGCATCCACACCGCCAATCGACAGGTATTCAGCCAGCCCTTCTATCATCCACAGAGGAAGATTGCCAAGGTTGCGCATCGAGGTGGAGTCGCCGTTGAGAATCATATTGTACTGGAAGGCGTGCACCAACTCGTGCCCCAATACGTGGTGGGTCTGCTGGTTGCTCATGGCGATGGGCATCACTACCCGGTTTTTGAAGGCTTCAGTGACGCCACCGGTGCCAACACCAATGTTGCCGCCTATGATGTTGGTCTGCTGAAAATCGGCGTGATTGGCGTAAAGGACAATGGGGTTGGACTCTTTTATGGTGTCGCGCAATACTTGCTGGTGAAGGCTGTACCATTCTTCCGCCTGCCCGAGAAATTGACCAGCCACGGCTTCATTGCGCAGGTAGTGGTAGAGGGTAAAGTGCGGAGAGCGCAGTACTTCAAATTCAAAAGTCTCGTAGTTGGGCTTGTTTCTCCCAAAGTATTGTGCTTCCAGAGAAAAACCAACCATCACCAGCGCCAGGGTGATCAAACAGGATGCTCTCCTTGCCATGGTATTCACTTTTGTTATTGTAGATGACTGCCTGATTATACAGGCCGTGTAACATACTTATAAACAGCAAAAAAATGCAAAAGTCTAGTGCAGACTCAATAAATAATTTGTCAGTGCTTTGGCACTATAGGAAAAGGTAGCTGGCAGGCACGACGGGACAATCACTACCTTAGATGCCTTATCATTGGAACAAAGGGCTCATTTGTTGCTGTAATACTGGATAAATAAATAAATTACAGTATTTTTCGCGGCTCAAAACCAGGCGTGGAATGCTTCTAGGGTTCATTGCTGTTTATCTGCTGGTTACGCTGGCCATAGGCGCGTGGGCCAGCCGCCGGGTCAAGTCTACCCGGGACTATGTGATCGCTGGTCGGGGTCTGCCGCTTGCGCTGGCAGCTTCAGCACTCTTTGCTACTTGGTTCGGTTCCGAAACAATCATGGGTTCTTCCAGCGAATTTGTACAGGGGGGCCTGCTGGCAGTCATCAAGGATCCTTTCGGTGCTTCTCTCTGCCTGTTTTTGGTGGGCTGGTTCTTTGCACGACCACTGTACAGGCTCAATGTACTGACATTCAATGATTTTTTTAGACGCCGGTTTTCCCACCGCACGGAGTTTATCTCGGCAGTGTGTATGGTGCCTTCGTATTTTGGCTGGATCGCAGCGCAATTGGTAGCCATGTCCTATGTGCTCAAAACGCTGGCTGGTATCGAACTGGCCTATGGTATCGCGCTCTGTGCTTTCATCGTGGTGGTGTATACCTATATCGGGGGAATGTGGGCAGTGTCGATTACCGACTTTTTTCAGTCTATTATGATTATCATCGGCTTGCTCGCACTGGGCTGGCAAATGTACCAGCAGGCTGGTGGCTTCATGCCTGTAATTAATGCTCAGCCAGAGGGCTTTTTTAATTTTTTGCCGGAGGGTAACTGGGGGAGTATCAGCCTTTATATTGGTGCCTGGATAACGGTCGGACTGGGATCTATACCACAACAGGACATATTTCAGCGCATTATGGCGGCCAAATCGGAAAATACTGCGGTCAGGGCTTCTTATATCGCTGCGGTCATGTACCTCGTCATTGGCTTCATTCCGCTGTTTATTGGCTTGTGGGGCAAGTTCCTGTATCCTGATATGAACGATGATGAGCACCAGATGCTCATTCCTCGCATGGTATTGGAACACGGTAGCGGTATGCTGCAGATTTTGTTTTTTGGGGCCTTGCTGTCGGCTATTTTGAGTACTACTTCGGGTGCTATGCTGGCACCCGCAACGGTCATCGGGGAAAATCTCATCAGGCCTTATTTTTCCAACCTCACCGACCGACAACTGCTGCGTATCATGCGTCTGAGTGTGTTGGGGGTAGCGCTTTGTTCGGCCCTCATGGCCGGCCGCGAGTCCAATATTTTCCGGCTGGCTGAGCAGTCGAGTTCGCTCAGCCTGGTGGCGTTGTTTGTGCCGCTGGCAGCAGGGCTGTATTGGAAAAAGGCTTCCGATAAGGGGGCGCTGGCGTCGGTGAGCCTGGGCATGCTGGTGTGGATGGTCTGCAGTTACTACGATCACGAACAGCCTATCCTGCCGGGCCTGCTGGCCAGCGTGCTGGGCATGGTGCTGGGCAGCTTTCTTTTTCCCGATAAAAGCTATGCGCTCTTCCAGGAATGGCGCGATGAGGTGGCCTCGCAGCAAGCAGCCGGTGAGGAGTGAGGCTCTCTCGTAAGTATTTCGCCACCTTTTATTACAATATACAAGATTGTACTCACGTTTATTTTTGGGTTTTTTTGAAAAAACCCAAAAATAAACGTAAAAACAATATGCTTTGACGGCTCCAGCCGTCAAAGCATATTGTGGATAGCCTCATGCGCTGAAGCACCTTACTCGTACGGTAAAGATTAGTTTGCCTAAGCTCGCAGGCTTCCGTATCTTTGCACCTTTCTAATAACTGGCTTTCCCTTTGAAAAGAATTCTCATTAATACAGTCAAATTCTTGGTTTTCCTCGGCACTGGTGTCGGTATTCTTTTTTTGGTGTATAGGCACCAGAACAAGGCTTACCAGGAGGATTGTCTGCAAAAAGGCATCGCAGAAGCGGATTGTAGTCTGGTCGTAAAAGTGGCCAACGACTTCGCATCGGCCAATGTCTATTGGCTGCTGGCCATCTGTGCGGCTTTCATCGTCAGCAATATCAGCCGCGCCATTCGCTGGAATATGCTCTTGCAGCAGTTGGGTCACCAGCCTCGCCTCGTCAATGGTTTCTTGACCATCGTGTTGGGATACTTCGCCAACATGGGGCTGCCCCGGCTGGGGGAGATTGTCCGGGCAGGTACTATGGCCAGCTATGAGCGCATTCCGGTCGATAAGGTCATTGGCACAGTGGTGGTCGACCGTATGATCGATGTGGTGAGCTTGCTGCTGATTACTTCGCTGGCGGTTTTTCTCGAATTCGACCGCATCGAGACCTTCGTGGTTCAGTATGTCGATCTGTCAAAGGGAGGCACGCTGGCTACATTGGCTGTTGTAGGACTGCTGGGGCTGGCGCTGCTATATCTTTTTCGGCAACCGCTGCGGCGTACGGCTGTCTATACCAAACTTGCCGGCGCGGCTCAGGGTTTTGTAGAGGGGCTCCGCACGGTAGCCCGACTCGACAAACCCGGCTTGTTTGTGCTGCATAGCATCAATGTGTGGGCTATGTATTTTCTAATGGTCTATTGGTGCTTCTTTTCTTTCGGTCCTACCGCCGGCCTGTCGGCCACGGCTGCCCTTATCGTATTTGTTTTTGGTAGCTGGGGGATTGTCATCCCTTCGCCGGGGGGCATGGGTACTTACCATTTTCTCGCGCAGGTGGCGCTGGGTATGTATGGGGTGAGTGGCAGCGACGGTTTTTCTTTTGCCAATATTTCTTTCTTTACGATACAGCTGGGTTGTAATATTCTCATCGGCTTGCTGGCGTTGGTCTTGCTGCCGCTGATCAACGGCCAGCCTAAAGGGGTAGTCGATGATGCATCCTGAATCAAAAATATTGCCGCTGACGGAGGCACTCAGGCTTGTTGCCGGCTGGCGCCTGGCCGGACAGCGCGTGGTTTTTACCAATGGTTGTTTTGATCTGATTCATCCGGGCCATCTTCGCTATTTGTTGGAGGCGCGCGCGCTGGGGCATCGCCTGGTGGTGGGTCTCAACAGCGATGCTTCTGTGCGGGAGCTCAAGGGGGATGGACGCCCAATCATGGATGAGCAGGCAAGGGCGCTGCTGCTGGCATGCCTACTGATGGTAGATCTGGTGGTCATCTTCGATGAAGATACGCCGCTCAATCTCATTCGGGCACTGCAGCCCGATCTGCTCGTGAAGGGGGGAGATTATCGACCCGACGAGATCGTTGGTGCCGAAGAGGTGCTGGCCAGGGGAGGAGCGGTACAGGTACTGTCGCTGGTCGATGGTTACTCGACCACTGCTATCGAGGCCCGCATCCGGCAGCATGGCTGATGCTGCAAAGGGCCAGCGGGCGTTGCCTGCTGCCCTGTGACTTTTTTAAATATAATAAAACCAGCCCGCTGCCAAAGGCTAGCGGGCTATATATTGCTGCCAACATGACTACTGTACAGGAGGTAATCGCTGCGCTGGAGCGCATTGCACCTCCGCAATACCAGGAGGATTATGACAATGCAGGCCTGCTCACCGGTCGGCCCGAATGGCCAGTGACGGGGGTGCTGTGCTGCCTCGATGCTACCGAGGCAGTACTGGAAGAGGCTGTCGCTAAGGGGTGCAACTTGGTAGTGACTCACCATCCCATTGTTTTTCGCGGCCTGAAAAAAATCACGGGCCGCAATTATGTCGAACGGGTTATCATTCGCGCCATCCGGGAAAATCTGGCTATCTACGCAATCCACACCAATCTCGACAGCGTCTACCAGCAAGGCGTCAATACGGAGATCGCCGCCCGCATCGGACTGCAGGATACAAGCATTCTGGCTCCCAAAAAGGTCAATATGCAGTTGTCTGCCTGGCTGCCTTCCTCGGTGCTGCCAGCCTTGCTGCCAGTATTGTCGGCCATCGATCAACTGCAGGTAAATGTGCTGGGCAGTGACTCGGAACAGGCGTCCAACAGCCGGTTGGAACTGCTATTTCCGGCACATCTGCTGCCAGATGTGCGCCGCTCTCTGGCCAAATACGGGCTGAATAAGGTCAGCTATTTTTCTACAGAAGAGGATACGCCTACCGTCGGGGCCGGAATGATCGGTCGCCTGCCACAGCCTATGGAGCCGATGGATTTTTTGCATCACCTGCGCCGGCAGCTGCAGACGGCTTGTGTCAGGTATACACAACCGCCTGATCGCCTGATTAGCAGGGTGGCTGTTTGCGGGGGCGCTGGTAGCTTCCTGCTGCCTCGGGCACTCGCGCTGCAGGCAGATGCATTTGTGACGGCCGACTACAAATACCACGAATTTTTTGATGCTGACGGGCAGTTGTTAATCGCTGATGTTGGACACTATGAGAGTGAACAATTTACGTCGGACCTGCTATGCAACATAATTCGCGAAAAATTTGTTACATTTGCGGCGTTTTGTGCGGAGACTACAACCAATCCCGTGCGCTACCTTTGCTGAGAATCTCTTTGTTTACAATCCGGAATAATATACCATATGGCCATCGAAAAAAGCATTGAAGAGAAACTGCGCGATTTGTACAGTCTGCAACAGATTGACAGCCAGATTGATGAGATTCAAATCCTCAAGGGCGAGCTGCCCATGGAGGTGAGCGATCTGGAAGATGAAATGATTGGCCTGGAAACGCGCGTTAATCGCCTCGAATCACAACTCCAGGATCTGCGGCAGGATGTTGCCCGCCACAACAATAACATCAAAGAGGCCGAAGCACTCATTATTCGCTATGAGCAGCAGATGGATAATGTGAAAAATAATCGCGAATTTGATGCGCTGACAAAGGAGATCGAACTGCAGCGCCTCGAAATTCAGCTGTCTCAGAAGAAAATTAATCAGGCAAATAAGGATATCCTGGCAAAAGATGAGACGCTCATCGCTGCTAAGGAACGTATGCATAGTAAAGCTGCTGAACTCGAAGCCAAGAAGGTTGAACTTCAGCAGATCATAGAAAAGACAGAAAAAGAGGAAACGGATCTCAGCAAAAAGTCTGAAAAGGCTCGCAAATTGATCGAAGACCGATTGCTGCGGGCTTATGATAAGACGCGTAAGTCTTATCGCAACGGACTGGCAGTCGTGACTATCTCCCGAAATGCTTGTGGGGGTTGCTTCAATACCATCCCGCCACAGCAACAGCTGGAAATCGCACAGCGTAAAAAAATTATCGCCTGCGAACACTGCGGGCGCGTGCTGGTCGATGAAATGATCGCTGAGCCAAGGGTCGACGCTGTCGAATTGGCTTAAGCGCCTCCGCTTTGTCTTGTGTGCTGGCTGTACACCCATCTGCTAGCTTTCGGGCCGGATCAAATCTCCTGGCATGCACAGAATTATCGCTTTCGGGCTGTTGTTAGTATCCGCAGGCTGCCTGTCGGCCCGCGGATACTATCAGCTAAGTCCGTTGGTCCGAACGGCCTATCTGCAGGTTACGTCGCTGCAAAAGCAGGAGGCACTACTGAGTATAGCAAGGCTTAAACGCAGTGAGCCAGGCAATCTCATGGTGTACCATCTCGAAAATTATCTCGATTTTTTTGAGATATATATCAGCGAAGATGAATCGCTGTATCGTGCCAGACTCGCCAACAGGGATCGCCGCCTGCTGGCCATCGCAGGCGGGGAGCCACGCTCGCCTTATCATCTTTATGTGCAGGCAGAGATACGCTTGCACTGGGCACTCCTGCGGTTTAGGTTCGGAGATTATTGGGCGGCTTTTACCGATATCAATCAGGCTTACCGCCTCCTGCTGCGCAACCAGTCCCGCTTCCCCGACTTTACAGGCAATCTCAAAGATCTGGGCATCCTGCATGCTGCCGTGGGCACTGTGCCCGATGAGTATCGCTGGGCACTGCAATTGGTGAGTAGCCTCGAGGGTACAGTCGGCCAGGGAAAACGAGAAATCGAACGCCTGTTGGCACAAACGCGTACTACGGATTATCTTTATCTGCAGGAAACCAAAGTGCTCTATGCTTTCCTGCTGCTGCATCTCGACAACAGACCTGAACTGGCATGGCAGGCCATCAGCAATGCGGGTCTCGATCCTGCTGTCAATCCGCTGCATTGCTTTGTTATGGCAAATATAGCTATGCGCACCGGCCGCAACGATCAGGCATTACAGTGGTTGCGGCAACGGCCCGCAGGCAGCCAGTTTGTTCCTTTTCCTTTTCTTCACTATATGACGGGCCTGGCAAAGTTGCGGCGCCTGGATACATCTGCAGCGGCTGACTTTCGATTGTTTGTCAGACAGGGGCGTGGCAGACATTATATTAAGGAAACCTACCAGAAACTGGGCTGGTGTGAACTGCTGCTGGGCAACCCTACTGGATACAGGCAGTATATGCAGCTGGTGAAAAGTCAGGGATATGACAGCGCCGGCGGAGATAAGAATGCACTCAGAGAGGCTACACAGGCCAATGTCCCGCAGCTAACACTGCTGGAGGCCAGGTTGTTGTTCGATGGGGGCTACTATGCTCGTGCGGAAGCTAAACTGGCGGAAGTCGATAAGGGCGAGTTGTCATCAGATGATCAACTCGAATTCACTTACCGCCGGGGGAGAGTCCTACAGGGGCTGCAGCGCTGGGATGAGGCCATCCGTCTGTACGATGAGGTCATCGCTGTTGGTGCAAAACATCCTGCTTCCTATGCTTGTAATGCTGCGCTGCAGGCAGGACTCATTCACGAACAGCGCGGGCGCACAGGCGCTGCCAAAGTCTATTACAATCATTGTCTGCGCATCCATCCTTTTGATCATGCTACTGCGCTGCACCAGCAGGCAAAAGCTGGCTTATCAAGGTTGCAGTAACCATGGATCCGCTAGCCATGGAAGCACTCGCTGTTTTCTTTTTTCTCTTTTTTTTGTTGGCAACAGCCATTCAGCTACTCTATTGGCTGGGTATCTTTCGTCGACTCCACAGCGCTGCCACACCCGTATCGCTTGGTACCCCCGCACCCGTATCTGTCGTCATCTGCGCCCGCAACGAAGCACCCAATCTCAGACAACATTTGCCCGCTTTTCTGAGGCAGCAACACCCCGAATATGAGGTGGTGGTCGTAAATGATAATTCTTCAGATGAAAGTTTGGACGTACTCTTGGATTTTCAAAAAGAATATCCTAACTTAGCGGTTCTGAATATAGATTCGCCACATTCAGGTGGTAAAAAAAGAGCTTTAGCCGCGGGTATTGAGGCTGCCCGCTTTGAAAATGTTGTTCTTTCTGATGCCGATTGTTCGCCAGCATCTCCCGCTTGGCTACAATTCATGGCTTCTCCCCTCAGTAGCGGTGCTCAACTGGTATTGGGATATGGAGCCTACAGGTATCAGCCCGGCTGGCTTAACCGCTGGCAACGTTTTGAGACTATCTACACAGCTATTCAGTATTTTTCCTTTGCTATCTCAGGGGTCCCCTATATGGGGGTTGGCCGCAATCTTGCCTACCGAAAGAGTTTGTTCACTCGGTACGGACAATTGCGGGGATTCAGACACTTGCTTTCGGGCGACGATGACTTGTTTGTCAATCGGGCCGCCCGTCCGGGCGCTACCGCCTGGGTGTTAGATCCCGACGCTTTTACCTGGTCTGTGCCCGTAAGAACTTGGAGAGGCTACTACCGACAAAAAAAGCGACATCTTAGCGTGGGGCATCATTACCGCCGCGAACACCAGTGGTTGCTGGCTATGTTCTCGGTAAGCCATTTGGCTCATTATGGGCTGGGGGCGTTGGTTATATGTATGCAAGCCAGCTGGTGGCCGCTAGTGTTGAGTGTTTTTGGGGTGCGAATGGTAGTAGTGGCCACCATCGGTGGATTGGTAAGTGCCAGCCTGAAAGCGAGAGATCTGGCTTTTTGGTTTTGGCTGCTGGATGGTCTGCTGTGCTTCTACTACTTGTTGTTCGCACCGGTATTATTCACCGGAAGTCGATTCGTAAAACAATGGAAGTAGCTCAATTCCCCCAAACCAGAAAAGCACAGGATGATTATTTTCTGGTTGAACAAGCCAAGTGTGGTTGCCAAACGTCGTTTACTCGGCTCATGGAGCGTCACCAGTCGGCTGTCTATCACCTGATGCTTCGTATGACCAAAGATCGCGAAGATGCCAATGACCTGACGCTCGAAGCCTTCGGTAAGGCTTTTACGCGCATCGGGAGCTATGCACCCAGCTATGCTTTCAGCACCTGGCTGTATAAGATAGCCGTCAATAATTGTATCGATTTCGTGCGCCGTAAGCGACTGTCTATGCTTTCCATCGATAATTCTTATGCCGCAGAAGCTGGCGAACAGGATTTTCGGGAAACTCTCCGTACCGATAATCTCGATCCCGAACAGTTTATCATCCGCAAACAGCGGATAGAGGTAATGCGCTATTGTATGGAGCAACTGAGCGACAAATATCGCATGATGCTCGAAATGCGCTACGACAACGAAATGTCCTACGAGGAAATGGCCGACCAACTCAAGGTGCCGCTGGGGACAGTCAAGGCGCAGCTTTTCAGGGCTAAAGAGCTGCTGGCAGATGTATTGCACAGCAGGGGATTCGGGGCGTATGCCGAACTACCGGCCAATCGCAAAGCGGGCTAGCCCGTGCTTGTTTCTGGTGAAAAATATCTACAAAGGGGGGAGCTGTAAAAACAGCTCGCTTTGCAGCGCCAGCGGCGCTGCAAAGCGCCTCGGGCAAAGCCCGGTCATTCCATGCCCGGAAA
Source organism: uncultured Saprospiraceae bacterium (assembly GCA_964645715.1). Taxonomy (GTDB): domain Bacteria; phylum Bacteroidota; class Bacteroidia; order Chitinophagales; family Saprospiraceae; genus JAUMBM01. The sequence continues at coordinate 17,294 of CAZYAO010000043.1, read as the reverse complement.
ATAGGTGTCTTTCAGGTGGTTGAGCTCATAGCTGCCATTGGGGCTGAGTATGATGGAGATTACGTCAAACCGAATCTCCCAGTCATAATCAATAGACTCCATATAAGCAGCCGCACCCGCTGCCAGCAACTCGGCTTGCCGCGGGGAAATGAAAAGCTCCGGGCGACCAAAGTCTTCGGATGAACGTGTCTTTACTTCGACAAAAACGAGTATATCGCCTTCTTTGGCAATGATGTCGATCTCAGCCCGGCCCTTGCGCCAGTTCTGCTCTTCAATGACGTACCCCTGTGATTCTAAATACGTCCGGGCTATCCGCTCGCCCTCCTTGCCGGTATCGTGTGCTGAACTCAATGCGGTCTGCTTGAATGAAACCATAACCGGCAAAGGTATGTAACCCACAGGCCGGATATGATAACAAATCTACTCGTTTAGGGGGAACATTGCTAATGCAGATCCTCTTTATTTTATGTATTATTTTTATGTACAGCGGCTGGCGAGTCAGCAGTACCGCCATATCCTCGGGCTGTCCACAATATTTTGGCTATCTTTGACAAAAAATAGGTCGTATGGAGGCAACATCAAATCTCGCACAGGCGGTAGCGCTAATCCGCAAGGATTTGGAGTGGGATGAGGCCGCTGAATTCGAAAAACTGAGCGAAGCAGAACTTTTTGACCTGCTGGCCAACCGGATTGCCTGGCTGATCGAGCATCGTATGGAGTGGCTTCTTAGCCTCATGTACCGCATGGACGTCAATGAGGCCAAAGTCAGTGCTGCCTTGCACCCGCTCGCACCCGAACCCGCCAACATCGGGCTGGCTCGTTTGGTGCTGGAGCGACAGAAGCAACGGGCATTCACCAAACAGCATGTCAATTCCCCGCCACTCGCTGAGGAAGATTTGGCTGATCTCGCTTGGTAATCGCTTCATTATCGTAAACATTTTGCGGGCTGGCGACATTATTGTAGAGGCTAATTTGTTGATAAAGTGCGGGCAACTGCAGCCGCAAAGGCGGGTTCACACCAGTCCGCAGCGCACCCTGCTCGCAACAAATGCAGAGCCGCTATTCTTTTCACAACCCTTTTTTTAGCATTTGGCAATGAACAACAGAACTTTCATGGTGGAGTTCGAACTCCCGGAGGTGTTGTCAGAGACGTTCATCAGCACAATTCCCCGCCATCGCTTTATAGTCAATAAGATGCTGGCAGAAGGGGTTATTCAGGCTTATAGCCTCGCGCTGGACCGATCCAGATTATGGGTTATCATGCGGGCAGCATCAGAAGCAGCACTTAGGGAGCAGATCGACCGGCTGCCGCTGGCTGAGTACATGAAGCCTCATATCGCAGAGCTCATGTTTCACAATACAGCTTCTGCCGTTATGCATTTTTCACTGAATTAATACAACAAAGGACATGGACAGACAGATGCTTGGTTCAAAACAATCGTCGATGACGGCGGTCCCCAAAGGGTGTTTCAAACCGGGTTTGCTGCTGCTTATTTTGTCGTTTGTCAACCGTAGGTGGTTGTTAGCAGCAACAGTTGTAGTCTTCGCTGCTTAGCGCTTGTAGTTCAGTTGCGCTGATGATAAAATTATCTTTCTTTGTTGCTGGGGAATCAGCCAGTCTGGTAAATCAGTTTACCTAATACAGATGGTTTTCTGGGTGTTGTGCAGCTAACTTGGTTTGGTGTATTTTGATTAAGGTTTTCAAGAACTTCATCTGTATGAGTCAACGAGTTAAACAAGTCTTGTCTTATGTCGTCGGACTGGCCATTCTCGTGTTGGGTGTATTAGGCGTACGCTATCTGCCTAGTCAAAAGCAGGCGCCTCTGCATCAGGTCAAAGAACTGGTAACCAGTCAGGTACAGGTGCAGCTAGTAAAAAATTTCCCGGCGTGTCAGTTTTGATTGCAAGCCAGAACCGGGAGTATGAAAAATCCATTTCCTCCATGCGGCACCTAGGCTTGGTGGCGCTGGCTGCTATGTTTTTTATCATCGCTCTTATATTCCGCGATATGGGCCAAACAGTCATCGTTTTTCTGCTCATTCCTTTTTCTCTGGTAGGAGTCGTAGGCGGGCACTGGCTGATGGATGCTCCGCTTAGTTTATTCTCTTTCCTGGGGGTCATTGCACTGATTGGCGTTTTGGTCAATGATGCACTGGTACTGGTTAGTGCCTACAACGATCTGTTGCGCACAGGGCATGGTCAAATGGAGGCTTTATATGAAGCAGGCATTTCTCGCTTCCGACCTGTATCGTTGACGTCACTGACTACTTTCGCAGGTCTGGCACCTATCATGTTCGAAAAAAGCTTGCAGGCACAGCCCATGGCTATATCGGTTTCCCATGGCTTGTTAGTGACAACATTGGTAAATCTCGTGCTGTTGCCGGCACTGCTGGTAATTCTCAACCGGCTGCGGCTACTAAGTTCCTATTTGCGATTTGGTTACACACCGGTCAAAGAACTGGCGGAGCTGGCACGCAAAGAAATGGAAGCTGAACGTGAGATGCAGAATCGTCTCATTAATAATTAATTAGAATAGTGAGTATGGCAAAGCAACGAATTGCGCTGGATATGGATGAGGTCATTGCAGATGTCCGCCCCAAGCTGCTGGATGCTTTCGAACAGCTCATGGGCCGGCGACCGTCGTGGGAGGAGTATGCAGGCAGAAAGATATATGATTTGGAAGGGGCCGCTGATGTACGCAATGTGTTGCATAACAAAGGTTTTTTTGCTGATCTGCCAGTTATGCCCGGTAGTCAGGAGGTGGTGAGAGAGCTCATGGAGGACTATGAGCTGTTCATAATCACAGCAGCTATGGAATTCAGGTTTTCTTTCGAAGATAAATATGACTGGCTGGCAACTCACTTTCCTTTTATCCCCTGGAAGAATATTGTCTTCTGCGGGGATAAGCGGATTATTCAGGCCGATTATATGATTGATGATCATGTGAGGAATCTAGAGACTTTCGCAGGTAAGGGGTTGTTATATACGGCTTCTCATAATCTGGCAGAGACTAGGTTTTCGCGGGTCAATAATTGGGAGGAGATTCGCGCCTATTTTAAAGAAGAGAAAAAAGTCCGCACGGACGGAAACTGAGCGACTTGCATCGTATGAAAAGCAATACCGGCATGATAGGGGCTGTGCTGAAAATGGGGCGTTTCGCCGCTTCCGGCCTGCTGGCTACCTCCGTAAATATCGGACTCTATCTGCTGTTGGCCAATCGCTTTCTGCCACCCGTACCTGCCAATTTGGTTGCCTACGGTACCGCCGTCGTAATTAACTTTTTGATGCACCGCTTTGTGGTGTTTAAGGCGAGTGGTTCAGTGCAGAAAGCTTTCGTTTGGTCTATGGTGGCTTCAGCAGGCGGACTAGTGTTGGATACTGCTTTGGTGGGCGGTCTCAATTACATTCCCTTTTTTGCGTGTCGGCAGTGGCTGGTAAAGGCGTCTTCGACGGCAGTGGTTTTTTTCTATAACTTTGTTAGTAAGCAATATATCTTTGAAAAATCATGATCTTCCTAAGCGTGTGTTATCCGTACCGCAACCGAATTTTGAGGGACAGCGGTCCACTGTGCAATTGACGGTTGCTGCTGTGGCTACAGAAGGTCAGGGTATATAATAATCAACTTTTAATGGTCTTTGGCATGAATTATTTTCGTTTCGTCCTGTCTGTTGCCAGCTTGCTGTGGTCCGCTGGTATAATCACCGCTCAGCAGTCACTCACGCTGTCGGAGGCGCTCCAAAAAGCGCTGGAACGCAACTATCCCATCCGGGTAGCTAAGGCTGAGTTGGCGGTAGCTGAAAACAACAATGACTGGAGCCTTACCAACCGATATCCGTTGGTCAATTTGACTGTCAATACCAATAACAATTACTCCAATACAAGCAACCCGGCAAGTATATTGTTCAAATCCAGTGTATTGAATACTAGTATAGTGCCCGGACTCGAAACAACATGGGTCATCTTTGACGGACACCGGGCTGCTATCAATAAGGGGCAACTGGAGGAGCAAAATAAATTGTCGGCGGGCCAGCTTCGGCAGCAGATAGAGCAGACGATGCTCGCGGTGATTCAGGCGTATCATGGGGTGCTGGTGCAGCGTGAACAACTTAGCATACTCACCGGCCTGCTTAGTTTGTCGCGCGACCGAGTAGATTATCAACAGCTGCGGCAGTCATTCGGCCAGGCCAATACTTTCGATCTGCTGCAGGCACGCGATGCCTATCTGAGCGATTCCACCACTTTTCTGGTGCAGCAGACGCTCTACCAAAATGCTATGCGCAACTTACTGCAGCTGATTGGCGAGGATCCGTCAACAGCGCCTTCGGCCTATGTGTTGGCCGATCAGTTGGTAGCAGATGATACAGCCTATGAGTACAGCGAACTGGCCGACAAATTGCTCACCAATAACCAGCAATTGATTAATCTGATGATGGCCAGAGAATTGGCTTCTCTCAATACACGCCTGCTCGAAACCAATACCAAACCTACCATCAGCCTGCGGGCGGGCGTGACCTACAATACGGGTATCGGATTCGGGGTGCAGACCTTCAATTTTGTGAGCGGACAGGTAGAGCAGGACGTGCCGCGCATCGCTGCTAAAAACCTTAACACTTTTCTCAATGTGTCTATGGTCTACAATCTCTTCGACAATGGCGCTCGTCGTCGGCAGATCGGGAGCTCCCGGTTGGCTGAGATCAGCTCTCAGCTAAGCTACGAGAGCCAAAAACAATTGTTGCTGACGCAGCTCGCCAACGTGCACAATACGTACAATAATCAGCGCAACCTAGTACAACTGACCAAGGAACTGGTCGATAATGCACAGCGAAATTTGTCGATCGCTGAGGAACGTCTCCGCGCAGGCCTCATCAATTCTTTTGACTACAGAACTGTGCAGCTCGGTTACCTGACGGCAACGCAGACGCAGCTCAATGCTTTGCTGAATCTCAAGAATACAGAAACAGAGCTGCTCAGGCTTACAGGGGAGCTGATTCGTTGATGAATGTACTTTTGGGCGGCATAAGCCACCCAAAAGTACGTTGGCCGTATTTTGGGAGCCGTACTCATGGCTGCACAACCGTCCCTCGGCCGTCAAAAAGCGAATGCTGATCTCCCAGTACAACTTCCATAACCCCTTGTTCAATAGCACGGAATGCATTGTCCAGCTTGGGTAACATGCCAGCCGTTATGACACCCTCCGCACAGAGTTTGCTATAGTGAGCACGGTCGATGCGCGGAATGACGGTGCGCTCGTCATCCGGAACAAGGAGCACTCCCGGTTTTTCAAAGCCAAATAACAGGCGCACACGGAAATGCTGCGCCATGGCAACAGCCACTGCAGACGCAATACTGTCCGCATTTGTATTGAGCAGCTGCCCCGTCCCGTCGTGGGTGATCGGGCATATTACAGGACTCATTTGCTGCGAAAGGCAATTGTAAAGAAAGGGGGTATTGACGGAAGTAACATCTCCCGCAAAGCCGTAGTCAATCGGGCCGGAAGCCCGCCGCTTAGCCCTGACGAGATCTGCATCCGCGCCGCTCAAACCGATGGCATTCACCCCCAGCGCCTGTAGGCGGGCTACTACCTGCTTGTTGATAAGCCCCGCATATACCATAGTGACAACATCCAGCGTTGCTGCATCCGTAACACGACGCCCATCAATCATTTGTGGCTCAATGCCCAATGACCTGCTCATGTCGCTGGCCTTTTTCCCCCCTCCGTGGATGAGTATCCTGGGGGCAGGCAGGGCGGCAAAGGCACTGAGGAGTGCGGGCAACATGGCAGCGGACTCAATAACCTGGCCGCCTATTTTTACGATAGTGAGTGTATCAGACATGTGCTGCTGCTTACTTTTCGCGGATGAGCAGGTTGTCAATCAGGCGTATTTCTCCCAGCCAGGCGGCAACACAAGCCACCACGCTGCCTGTCTCCGGCATGCTGCTGAGTGGCTGCAGGCTGGTTCCGTGGGCAATGCTCACATATTCCGGTCTGAAGCCGGCAGACTGTAAGCCATCAAATGCCTCTTGTGTCAGGGCGTCAAGGGCAGCTCCTTTCCTGAGCGCCGCCTGCCGAAGATCCTGAAGAATTTTGTAAATGGTGGGCGCCTGTGCACGCTCCTCCGGACTCAGCCGCATGTTGCGCGAACTCATGGCGAGGCCGTCGGCTTCTCTCACGGTCGGAACCATGACGAGCTCAACTGGCGATTGCTGTACATCGAGCATCCTGCGGATGATGCAAAATTGCTGGTAGTCTTTTTGTCCCATATACAGCCGGTGTGGCTTCACAATGTTTAGTAGCCGGTTGACTACCTGCATAACGCCTGCAAAGTGACCGGGGCGGTGGGCGCCTTCCATCACACGGTCAAGCCCGTTGAGATCAATATCAATGCGTGTTTCAAGCCCCGGCGGGTAAATTACTTCTACTTCCGGGAGAAAGACAATATGGCAACCAGCGTCTGCTAGCCGCGCTATGTCCAGCACTGGCATACGCGGGTATTTTTCGAGATCCTCAGCCTGATTGAACTGCGTAGGATTGACGAAAATGCTGCAAACGGTGAGCTGGTTGTCCGCCAGCGATGCGTTAATCAGGGAAATATGCCCCTCATGCAGTGCTCCCATCGTAGGTACAAAACCTATAGTCTGGTAACTGGCTCGCTCCGCCTGCAGATGCGCCTGTATGTCGGTCGTTTGCTTATACAAATACATAAAGAATCAAATTAGACTGGTAACAAGCGGCAAATATAGCAGTTTTTGTACCGCAGGGGCTTTCACAGAATTAAATAGGTTGAAACTGCCTGATTTTTACTACCTTTGTATATCCGTTTGCAGACTTACGTCATTTTCTATATACCAAGGGTGTATGAATAAAAAAAGAGTATTGATCGTTACCCAGGAGATGCAACCTTACACAGAGACAGGCGAAATTTCCTCTTTGGTACGAGAACTCGCACCATATGTTCAGGATCACAACATGGAGATTCGGGTGCTCATGCCCCGGTTTGGAACCATCAACGAGCGCCGGCATCGGTTGCATGAAGTCGTTAGGTTGTCGGGAATGAATATTATAGTCGACGATGACGATTATCCGTTGATAATCAAGGTAGCTTCCTTACAAGAGGCACGTATGCAAGTCTATTTTTTGGATAATGATGATTTTTTTCGCAGAAAATATGCATTCCGGGACGGCCATAATAAGGTATACGAGGATAATGTAGACAGGATGGTCTTCTTTTGTAAGGGCGTGCTGGAGACAGTCAAAAAATTTGGGTGGGCACCTGATTTGGTCCACTGTCATGGGTGGATGACCAGCCTTATCCCTCTCTACCTAAAGACCGCCTACCGCACCGAGCCTCTCTTTCAACATGCCCGGGTAGTCTACTCTGTCTACGAATCCGACGATGAGGCACTGCTGGCGGATACGTTTACTGCTAAGGCTTCTATCAATAACTTGTCGGAAAGCGATTTACTTCAATATTACGGAGATTCAGGTGCTACCGTGCACGAGGGCGCATTTGCTTATTCAGACGGGGTTGTGCTCAACAGCGATGCACATAGCCCCGGTGTGGCGGCTGCGCTGGATAAACTGGGTAAGCCTGTATTGCAGGCTACACCTGATCTGCCAATGGCGGCTTACCTCGATTTTTATCAGGTACTGCTCGGGTAGTAATGCTTGTTCGATTATTAATTCTGCCCTTTCCAAACAATACGGCCGGGCGCAGGGCAGTTGTTAGTGAATGTTCTTTACCCTTTCGTAAATCGGGTCAAACAACCTTATGAAATCTACATACTTTTTGGCTGTTGCAGCACTTGTTTGTTTATTGACAGCTCTCGCCTGCACAGATCCTACTTTTGTCGGAACGGAGTTGCTGGAAGGTGACAGGGCTGAGGTGGCGTATACCGATACGCTGGCTGTCAAGGCTACTACTATTTTGGGGGACTCCGTGATTACCTACTCCCCGGATTTGGTCTTTACGCGCTCAGATTTTTACTTCGGGGATATGGCAGATCCTGTCTTCGGTCGTACCATCGCCGCGGTCTACGCACAACCGCGTTTGTTCATCGATCCAGTGACAGGAGACTTGTTGCCGCCCAATTTTGAGAATGCTCAGATCGATTCCGTTGTGCTGGTGCTGCCGCTTTCGCTAAGTGGGCACTATGGGTTTGTAAACCAGCCCTTCGGTGTTGAAATTCTGGCGATGACTGAGCGCATCAACTCGGCTTCTACGTATTATTCCAATGTTTCCTTCAATACGGGGGCGTCAATCGGGCAGCAGACGATTACACCCAGGTTCGATTCTGTATTTGTGACCAGGACATTTGCTCCGTTTGGAGACACTGCGCTCGTGCAGCCGCACATGCGGGTGAAGTTGTCTGATCAGTTTGCCAGCCAGTTGGCTGGCCGGGATTCGGCTCAGCTGAGTTCTGATTCTCTGTGGCTTGATTTTTTGCCGGGTATTATGATTAAGCCAAGTGCTGTTTCACAGGGTTTGCTCAACCTTAAGCTTGCAAATACCTGGGCAGGGATTTATGTGTATTACAGCCGGTCTGGCGTGCCGGGGGAGTATATTTTTCCGCTTCGTTCCAACAGCCCCAGGGTCAGCAGTTATCAGTATCAACGCAACGATGCGGTGGTCGAACCATTCATCGGTTCGGCGGCCTTGTCGGATAGTCTGTTGTTTCTGCAGGGTTTACAGGGATTGTTTGTCGAGTTAACGTTTCCTGAGTTGCGCAATCTGCAAAATTATGCTGTCAACAGAGCCACGCTGGAACTCACAATGGATTTGCTGGCGGTCGATGATACCGCCAAATACAAGCTGCCTCCGCAGCTGGTGCTTATCAAACGCAATGCCACAACCGGCAATCTGGATGTAATCCAGGATGTGAGTATCTCTACGGATCTGGCCTTCCATGGTGGCCGAAAATCCGTGAAAGACGGACTTACCCGCTACGAATTAAATATTCCTTTCCATCTTCAGTATATGTTGGAAGGAACTCAACCGGAAAAATTGTATCTTGCCATCTCACCCGTGGGAAGCACGCCCAACAGAGTCGTATTCAGGGGAAGTGGCCGGTCAGATTCGCCGGTCAGGTTAAAACTGGCGCTCACCTCCATACAGTAAATTTAGCTCATCCCATTCGGTAATCCACAATTCACCCAGTGAAGTTGTAAAAAGCCAGTTCACAGCCATGACCATCCATGGCTGTGAACTGGCTTGCGCGCATAACATTAACAAATTAAAAATTAACCCATGTGTGGAATTGTAGCTTATCTTGGCCATCGGGAGGCCTACCCTATTTTGTTGAAGGGATTAAAAAGGCTCGAGTATCGTGGCTATGACAGTGCCGGTGTAGCATTGTTGGAGGATTCATTGAAAATCTATAAGAAGAAAGGCAAAGTGCAGGAAATGGCCGACTTCGTCGGCAGCGACACCCAGCTGGCAAGACAGGGTATCGGACATACACGCTGGGCTACACACGGTGCGCCCGATGATGTCAATGCACACCCTCATGCTTCTTCCGACAACCGACTGGTGCTGGTACACAACGGAATTATCGAAAATTATGCACCGCTGAAGCAGGCATTGCAGGCACAGGGGCATGTTTTTGTGAGTGAAACGGATACGGAGGTGCTGGTACACCTGATTGCTGCCGTCAAAAGTCGCGACGTCCTGTCGCTCGAAGAGGCTGTCCGCATTGCGCTCTCAGAGGTCGAAGGTGCTTATGCCATCGTGGTGATGGATCAGGACGAACCCGGCAAGATTGTGGCCGCACGCAAGGCCAGCCCACTGGTCATCGGACTCGGGGAGAATGAGTTTTTTCTGGCTTCTGATGCTACGCCTATTGTAGAGTATACTAAGCGGGTTGTGTATCTTGAAGATGGCCAGATTGCCGCTATCACGCTGGCCAATGGACTCCAGTTGCGCAGTATTGCAAGCAATAGTGTTCAGTTACCTTACATACAGGAGCTGGCGCTTCAGATAGAGGCCATAGAGAAGGGTGGTTATGATTACTTCATGCTCAAAGAGATCTATCAGCAGCCTCAAACCATTGCGGATGCGATGCGGGGACGCCTGAATGCACAGGAAGGCTGGATCAAACTGGGTGGCGTTGAAGAACATGCGGAGCGTATTCTCAGCGCGAATCGGTTCATTATTGTAGGTTGTGGTACCTCCTGGCATGCCGGTCTGATTGGCGAGTACCTGTTTGAAGATCTGGTCCGCATACCGGTCGAAGTTGAGTATGCTTCCGAATTTCGCTATCGAAATCCCGTCCTGTCAGCCAATGACGTGGTCATCGCTATCAGCCAGTCGGGTGAAACATCTGATACCATGGCGGCTATCGAACTGGCCAAGTCCCACGGAGCATTGGTATACGGGGTGGTCAATGCGGTCGGTTCTTCTATCGCGCGTATGACAGACGCAGGTTCGTACATCCACGCAGGTCCCGAAATAGGGGTAGCTTCTACTAAGGCATTTACGGGACAGGTGACGTTGCTAACCATGATGGCACTGCACTTGGCGCACCTGAAAGGTACAATCACACCAACCTATTTCCGGCAATTGCTGGAGGAATTGGCCGCCATACCGCAAAAAGTAGAGAAAGTCCTGCAAAGTAACGCTTTAATTAAGTACATTGCATCCGAAATTAAAGACCGACACAATGCACTCTATTTGGGCAGGGGGTATAACTTTCCCGTAGCACTGGAGGGCGCACTAAAACTGAAAGAGATTTCATACATCCACGCGGAAGGCTATCCCGCAGCTGAAATGAAACACGGTCCTATTGCACTCATCGATGAGCAAATGCCCGTGGTGGTAATGGCTACCAACGAAAGTGCATACGATAAGGTCGTAAGTAATGTACAAGAGGTGAAAGCAAGGAAGGGCTATGTAATCGCTATCGTGAATGAAGGTGATACGATGATGAGCCAGATTGCCGACCAGGTAATCGAAATTCCGCAGACACTGGAGCCGCTGACACCATTAATCTCTTCGATACCGTTGCAGCTGTTGTCGTATCACATCGCCGTATTGCGCGGCTGTGATGTTGACCAGCCTCGCAATCTGGCAAAATCGGTCACTGTTGAATAATTGAAAATGTCTTCTTTACGTACTATGGCCAAAAAGCGAGTAGAAATTGACTGGAGCGATGAGTATAACTCTTCGCAGAGCCAGATAACCATAACTGAGTATGGGCGCAATGTTCAAAAATTAGTCGAACATGCCAAGTCAATCGTCAACCCTGCCGAGCGACAGGCTTTTGCGGAGCGAATCATCTGGCTGATGCAGCAGATATCACCGCAAAGCCGCAACGTCGAGGATTACAGGGAAAAGTTGTGGAAACATCTGTTTCGTATCGCTGACTACGGACTCGAAGTGAGTCCTCCGGAGGGTATTGTCGTCAAACCCGAGGATGCCAAAAAACACCCGGATAAAGTTCCGTACCCTGAGTCACAGGCTCAGTTCCGGCACTATGGGCATAATGTACAGCGTATGATCCAGCAGGCGCTCGAAATGCCGGACGGACCCAAAAAGGATGGGTTCATCGCTGTGATTGGAGCCTACATGAAGCTTGCCTACAAAACCTGGAATAGAGAACACTATGTTAGCGACGAGGTAATCAAGTCCGATCTGGCAAATCTCTCAGGAGGCCAAATTGTGATTGATGATGCTATTTCACTTGATGATCTGGCAGCGCCCAATGGTAAAAAACGAGTTGCAGGCAAGCAGCATGGTGGTGGTAACCAACAACGCTCCAACTTCCAGCAACAGGGATCCTTCCAGCAAAGGGGAGGGCGGGTGCGACAGCAGCAGCATCCGGGCAAGCGGCATAAAAAATAAGTGTTTGATGAAGCTGTTTGAGGGGATTGCATGGCAGCAGTAGCTGCCCGAAAACCTCCTCAAACAGCTTCTCTGCGTTCATAACAGCTGTAATATATCTCATCCATGGCTAGTCCGTTGTCTGACGCCTTCGTAATCGAAGGGGGTGTCAATCTGCAGGGTGATATCATCCCTCAGGGTGCTAAAAATGAAGCACTTCAGGTTATCTGTGCAGTGCTGTTGACCGATCAATCGGTGGTGTTACACAATGTCCCGGATATTCTCGATGTGCGTCTGCTAATTGAGTTGTTGGAGGGTATGGGGGTGGTAGTCGAGCGACTAGCGCCCAACAATTTTCGGTTTACGGCTGCACATATTGATCTGGACTATGTGCTCTCCGAGGATTACCTGCGCAATGCAAGCAGAATCAGGGGTTCTGTTATGCTGATAGGCCCCCTGCTGGCGCGTTTTGGCAAGGCCTCCCTGCCGCGTCCGGGGGGTGATAAAATTGGCCGGCGGCGGCTCGACACGCACTTGCTGGGCCTTGAGCAGCTCGGGGCTCATTTTTCTTATGATACGGATCGCGGTATCTACACGTTCTCGGCTGCCAGCCTGGTGGGTAAGTATGTCCTTATGGAGGAGATCTCCGTGACAGGTACAGCCAACGTTATCATGGCGGCTGTTTTGGCAGATGGTATTACAACTATCTACAATGCTGCCTGCGAGCCTTACGTACAGCAACTCTGCAAATTGCTCAATCAAATGGGCGCAAAAATCGGGGGTGTAGGGTCCAATTTGCTGCATATCGAGGGTGTAAGAACACTGGGAGGAGCTACTCATCGCCTCTTGCCCGACATGATAGAAATTGGCAGTTTCATCGGTCTGGCGGCGATGACGCAGTCTGCAATCACCATTAAAGACGCCCGTATTGATCAGTTGGGAATTATCCCTCGGGTTTTTGAGCGTATGGGGATTGCGCTGGAGTACAGAGGAGATGATATTCATATTCCCCGTCAGGAGGTCTATGAAATCCAGACTTTTCTCGATGGCTCCATCATGACTATCTACGATGCTCCTTGGCCTGGATTTACGCCCGATCTAATGAGTGTTGTACTGGTGACTGCCACCCAGGCGGTTGGCAGCGTTCTCATCCACCAAAAGATGTTCGAAAGTCGCTTGTTTTTTGTGGATAAACTCATCGATATGGGCGCACAGATTATTCTTTGCGACCCGCACAGAGCAACTGTCATAGGTTTGGGTCGCCGCTTTCAGCTTAAGGGTATTGAAATGACGTCACCGGATATACGGGCTGGCGTGGCGCTGCTCATCGCGGCACTATCGGCCAAAGGCAAAAGTGTGATCCATAATATCCACCAAATCGATCGGGGGTATCAGCAAATAGATGAACGACTGAATGCATTGGGTGCTAACATACGCCGCCTGTAAGTGCGCAGTCATAAAATGCTTGATGTGATAAATGTCAAGCTGATGCATACTTTTTTATAAAAAACATGCACCAGCTACAAGCGCCCGCTGCAGCATCGGTTGCTAGCGGGCGCTTGTAGCCAAGTCCCGGCACGCCACTGATTAGCGCACAACACTGCTCACCGGCATTTGGGGATCATAATTGCCTTCAAGCACAGGGCTTTGCTGGTTGCGGGTATAGCTTCTTACATTTTCATAGACAAACTGGAACAACTCCTGCACGCTCACAATGCCGTCACCATCTGTGTTGGCTTGTCCTTTGAGCCCCCGGATGAGAAAGTGGCTGAATACGCCCTGCCGCAGGCTGCCTGATTCGAGCGAGGTTTCCTCTGATTTGCTGGACATAATGAGGGCGGTACCACTCTTGCTGCGCGCGAGCGTTTCATAATATTTGCTGAGGGTTTCCTCCGGCTGCCGCCCTCTGGAAGCCAGCAGGCTGCCGGAGTGGCAGGCATCGGCCAGGATGAGCTGGTATTTGGCAGCACTGGCATCCAGCAAGCGCTTAATATCGCTGTGGAAAAGCTGGTTGTTGTGGCCATCGTAGTCTATAGGCAGAAAAGACCCCTGCAGCCCATGGCCGGAAAAATAGAGCAGAACGAGGTCGTTGGGGCCTGCTTTGCCAAAAAGATCGCGCATGTGGCGCAGAATATTATCGCGGGTGGCGTCCTCGTCAATCAGAACAACCATCTGTTCGTCCGGTATCGCCCCACCTTCCGGGCTCATTAGGAAGGCGTATAGCCGGTAGGCGTCGTCATCAGTATATCGCAGGACGGGCATGTGCCGATAATTGGCAACACCGATGACGAGCGCCCAGACTTTGGGCATCCCGGTTGCAGCTGTGGGGCGTTCATCGGCGACGACTGCAGTTGGCTGAGCCGGCGCACCAACATGCCTGCCATCTACCCAATAGCCGCGTATGGTTGACCCTTCAAACTGATAGAATGAGCCATAGCCATTGAATGCCCCCCGGGCAAACGAGCCTTCATACCGATCTCGGTTGGCATAGATGACAACACCATTGCCGTCGGGCAACTCGTTGCGAAAATTACCTTCATACCGGCTCTGGTCACGGAAGACATAAATGCCGAAACCATCTTTGCAGTTGCCACTCTGGCAGCCTATCTGAGGATTGGACTGCACGTATACCGGCTGCTGAAAGGTGCCTTCAATCCACTCGCCTTGCTGTTTTCGGCCGTCCGTATAGAGGAGCGTTCCCCGACCGTGCTGTAAGCCTTGGCGAAAGCTGCCGGTGTATTCATCTCCATTGGGATATATGAATTTACCATGTCCGTGAGGTCTCCCCTGGCTAAAAAAACCTTCGTAAAGGCTGCCATCGGGATAGGCAAAATATCCCTGTCCATGCTCGCAGTTGCCCCGCAGGCAGCCTGTCTGTACAACCGGATTATCGTAAAGACCAGGGTCATTGAGGTTAATCAGCCGTCCCTGTGCATCGATGGGTCTGCCCATACGCCAGAGGCCGCTGTGCGACCGGCCGTCAGGCCAGGTTTTGACACCCTGCCCGTCCGGGTACCTGCGTGTCCAGTTGCCGCGGTACTGAGCGCCATCGGGATAATAGCAAATGCCCTGTCCGTGTATTTCTCCCTGTCGGAATTCGCCGTTGTAGATGGCGCCCCCCTGAAAAACATAAGTGCCTGTGCCATTCTCACAATCACCAGCAATGCAGCCTGTCTGTTCCCTCTCCCGGGGCGCTGTCTCAACGGCTGTTTCTGTCGAAAGCTGTCCCCTGTACCAGATACCCTGCTGCTTGTTGCCGGAAGCATCAATAAACATCCCCTTACCGTGCGGCATTCCATACATGAATTCTCCGATATACCGACTGCCGTCACTATGGTAAAGAGCCCCCTGCCCGTTCATTTCTCCATTAGCAAACTGGCCCACGTACCGTTTGCCTCCGGAGAGTACCATGATCCCCTCCCCCTGTCGGCAGTCCCCCTCAAGGCATTGCGCGGACAGGGTAGTAGACAAAAGTAATGCTATCCAGAGCGCTGTGAGATATGATATTCGATTGCACATAGCGAGTTATGTTGTTTTTTCGGAAGATACTGGCCTGAGGAAGTCTTTACACATCCTTTGGCGGTATTGGTCGCTAAAAGATGCGCGCTTTGTCATGCACTTGGCTGCCGAAGGCAGCGAAATACGATACGGGCAGTCTGCTTCTGGTATACAAAGCCCGAGGGGGGGAGACATCAGCGGACAAATGATACGGGCATCTGAGCGTCGTAGCTGCCGGTGATGGTGGGCGTCTGGATGTTACCAGTATAAAGCCTTACCTGCTTGTATACAAAGGTAAACAATTCTGTGATGGTAACAATCTTGTTATTATCTGAATCAGCCTCTCCTTTGAGTCCCCGGATCAAGAAATGACTAAAAATACCGGATCGCAGTCCTTTGTCCTCGAGCGAATACTCCTCGCTTTTAGAAGAGAGCAACAGTGCCGTTCCGCCTTTACTCTCTTCAAGTGCATTGTAATAGCGGGAAATTTCGATATTGGAAGCCGTTCTGGCGGCCAGCAGACTGCCCGAATGACAGGCATCTGCCATGACAACCTTGTGGCGTGCCCTGCTTTGCCGCAGCAGTCCGCTGATTTCGTCGTGTTCGAGCCTGAAATGATAGCCATCATAATCAACAGGCAGGAAGGCCCCCGGTAGTCCGTGGCCAGAAAAATACAGAATTACAACATCGTTGTCATCTGCCTGCAAAAAGGTAGAATGCATGGCGGCAAGTACGTTTTCGCGAGTAGCATCTTCGTCAATGAGCAGGCGCAGCTGGTTGTCGGGCAGCGCTCCTCCTTCAGGGCTTTTGAGAAAAGCAAAAATCTGGTAGGCATCATCATCCGCATAGCGCAGGGAGGGCATGTGGGTATAACGGGCAGCTCCCACGACTACTGCCCATATCCGGATGGCGCTGTCGCTTTTAACCGCAACCTGAGGTTGTGCAGGCGGTGCTGCTGAGAAAAGTGACCATATCAGTTGTCCGTTTTGCCATATACCTCCGCGGATGCTACCGTCTGCTCCGTACATGACACCCCTGCCATCGGGTGCAAACAGCTTCCATTCTCCTTCATAGCGATCGCCGCCAGGAAGTTGGGCAATACCCATTCCTTGTGGCAGGCCAGCCATAAATTCACCCATGAAGCGGATTCCGTTGCCGAGGACCATCCTGCCTTTGATCCGGTCACAGGGGATGGTATTGCAGTCAGCAAAACTACTGGTATCCTCGACAAAAGACATGCGTCCCCAGTCAAAGAGGTACTGATCCTCTGTCCATCGCCCGCTGATAGGTTGATACCCCGGATAGGTCATGCTGCCACTCCCGTGTCTGAGGTTAGCTTTCCACTCGCCATCGTACTGACTACCATTGTGATACCGCATGACACCCCGCCCGTCCAACTGACCATCCCGCAGGTTGCCCTGGTAGCTGTCTCCGTTGGCAAATGTAAACATACCCCAGCCTGAAGGCTGACCATTCATCCAGCTGCCCTCATAGTGGTTGCCGTTGGCATATTTCATAGCACCCTGACCATGAAAAACATTATTGGCAAACTCGCCCAGGTACTCACTGCCGTCAATGAGCACCAATCGGCCGCGTCCCATGCGTTGATTCTGCTGCCAGTTGCCGATATACTTACTGCCATCGGCATAGGTAAGGATACCCCGGCCGTGCATTTTGCCAGCCTGAAAATCGCCTTCGTAGCGGGCACCATCGGGAAAATCTGCCAGCCCGTTACCATTGTCGCAGTTGCCCCGAATGCAGCTGACCTGGGCCGTCATGCTGGAAAAAGAGAGAAAAATGGTGGACAGTGATAGCGCCACCTGTAATGCAAACCTTGACATAGTACTGGTATTGAGATGAAAAGTATGCCTGAGGGATGAATGAGAAGCACTTGTTGCAGGCAGTTGACAGTTGTCAGCACATTTAACGCATACATAAACCATCTTTCGCTTATCAAAGGCAATTTTTTTTTACTTTTAT
>CAZYAO010000042.1:19838-34931 GCA_964645715.1 uncultured Saprospiraceae bacterium | reverse complement strand
TCTGGGTGTAGCCTTCATAGCTGTCTCCTGCACAGATCTGCTGTATTACCTGACTCGTATCGGCAGGGAGGATCTGCAGATCCAGTATGCGCAAACTATCGCAACCGCGGCTGTTGGTGAATAAATCCTGATAAACCCCCGCCTGCCCGTAGCCCTCATAGACGCCCCCCCGACAAAGACTGTGGACAACCGTAGTCGTATCCGCAGGCAGTACGCTCAGGTACAAGATCCGCATACTGTCGCAGCCACTGGTTGAAGGAAACGTATCTGTATAGACACCCGAGGACATATATCCGCTATACATATCTCCCTGACAAATACTTATACTTTCAGTTGTTTCAACCAGCCCTGCGCTGAGATCTACATCCCGGGAGGTCACTACCTGACAACCAAATTCATCGGTTACGGTTAAAAAATAGGTACCGCTTTCGGTAAACGTGTTGGTAGCTTCATTGGGCTGCAGGCCTCCGCTCCATTGGTAGGTTAGCCCGCCGGACGCCGTGAGGGTCACGCTTCCGCAGCCTGCCGGATTGCCACTGATGTCGACCTCAAACAGGGGCGGGTTGAGCCCCCAGGTCAGGTTGGTATAAAATTCGGGGGTAGATGAGTAAATAGTGATGCAGTTGAAGGCACCGGGGAACAGCAGTATGGTGTATCCTTCATACCCAATAAGCGTTGTATCCGACAGAAAATTGACACCTCCGCCGTTGTAGAGCGGGACAAAGGGTCTCGAGAGCCGCAGGGTTACGTGCTGGCCGGTATTGCCAATGGAAGCCAGCAGCAGAACGGGGTTATGCACAGTCTCGGAAAAACACATGGTGGTGACGCCTCCCGGCCCGGCCGCCCAAGTGGTGCGGGGTACAGTCGTATTGGGTGCTGCTCCCGGAAATCCATTGAAAGCTCCGTAATTGAATATGCCGCCCGTCGAACCAAAGTTGTAGTTGGCGGTCATACTCACTTGGTAAGTATTGGTTCCTACCGTGATGCTGCCCGTAGCTGTATTGGGTGTAAACTGTGTCCATACTGTCCAGGAATACGGCTGGTTGCATTGTGCCGACAGTGCTCCAACGCCAACGGTCCACCACACCAGCCATACCAATGCCCCACGACCAATGCTGGTCATGCTTCGTTGTTTCATCATACGCGTCTCTCTTCAGGCGAATGGAGTTCCGGGGGGCTCGGCCTCTACCGCTTCAATGGTATTTTTTGTAATTATTGATTGTCAAGGTTTGTAAACAACAACTGCCGCCATGCCAGCGGTGTCTGTCATTGCGTAATTGTTTTATTGTCAAAATTTTATACGCCGGCAAACTCGCGTCTGTTATTGCGTAATTATTTCATTGTCAAGGTTTATAAATAATAACTGCTGCCCGCAGGTTATGGGCGCGGTCTCCGACTACGATCCAATAGCCACCCGCAGGCCAATCTGTAAGATCAACAGGGTAGTTTGCTGCAACAGCCGGAAGGGCTGTCGCCAGTCGCCAGCGGCGGCCATCAGCGGCTACCAGAAAAAGGTCTGCCTTGTCTCCGGCCGGCAGTGACCAGCTAAGCTGCAGCATCCCCTGGCTGGGATTGGGAGAAACGCTAAGCCCCCGCGCTACGGATATTTCCTGCGTAGCGGTCAGCATCTCCACTACAATAGTACCAGAGCTTCGCTCACAGCCATTGGCATCGGTGACAACCAGCACGTAGTTGCCTGCCGGCAATCCCGTGGCTACCGCTTCGTCGGTGCGTGTCTGTAGCTGTCCTTCGCGATACCAGCTGAATACGTAAGGAGGGGTTCCGCCGCCTACCGTTACCGCTATGGCGCCTGTTGACTGGGCATCCGTGTCCGGCAAGGTCTGTACTTCGCCGATGTTGATGATGGTAGGCGCAGAGAGCGAGAACGGCAGTACTACCGAGCAGCCTTGCTCGTCAGTGACCGTCACCTGATAAATTCCCGGACTGAGGCCGGTGACAGCTGCTTCTTCACTGCCCGTCGACCACTGGTAGCTGTAGGTTTCCGGATTGCCACTCAGCCCTGTCAGTGAGGCAGCTCCGTCGGCACTATCGTAGCAGGCGGGCGACTGACTTACGAGGGCGGGATTGAGGCTGCAGTCGGGATTGAGACTGCATTCAATGACTGCCGATGCTTCCCTTTCGCAACCCTGGGCGTCGCTGACGACGATGCGGTAGGACGAACCCGGCGGGTAGAGTTGTGCAGGATCGTAGCCGTAGAAGGTGTACAGTCCGGCACCGCCCTCAGCACTGGCCGAGAGCGTAGCCTGCCCGTCACTGAAGCAGTTGACAGTGACTTCCAGCGACAAAGGCTCCCAGGCAGGGGCTGCCTGGGCGTCTTGTACAGAGAAGCACACATTGCCGCGCTGATCGATACCCGAAGGGGCAACGGCAGTACTCAGCCGCAACAAATAGGTCTGACCCGGACTGAGGCTGTTGAGACTCAAATAACCCTCACAGACAGGCTGGTTGCCGGAGCAGTAGATTTCCTGCAAACCGCTTGAAGGACTCGGCCCGGGCCCGCAACTGCCAGTGTAGACAGACAATACGTAGGGGAAATCAGTATCCGGCAGCAAGCGCACGGAGCCTGAGGGAGGGGCTACAAAAGAGAACCAAATGCTGCCGCTGAGCCCTGCAAGGCAGGAAATGGCAGGACCGTCAAAGTCTGCAGAAAAATTATTGGCGGTGGTACAGGGACCATTGACCGTGACGGGCAGTGCCTGCGCGCATTGGTCATTGACCGGCGGTTGTTGTGCATAGCGCCGCACACGGGCACACAGCTGCCCTTCGACAGTGGCAAAAGCACCGCTGACGCGCACGAAGTAGGTCGTCTGCGACTGTGGTTGCGACAACAGCAGCCGGTCGCCCAGTTCGCTCATCGCCACCTCCTGCAGTTGGGCACAGTCACCCGTGTACAGGGTAATTACATCGGCAAAGTTGGCGTCGGTGATTATTTCAATAGCCTGATTGTCTGTTGTCGTAAAGCTGTACCATACGTCTGCCCGCGCAAGCGTGTTGCGGCTGGGATAGGGCAGGAGGCTCGTAGACAGCCAGTTGTCAGCCTGCTGGCAGTCGCCGTCCACGCTGAGGGGTATTGCCTGCGTGCAGCGCTCGTGCGCGTTGGGCGGCGGCGGCTCCGCTACGATCGTTGCGCTGAGGCAGTAGCTTCCGCTGCTGCGGCCAAAGCGGCTGTTTTCGCCACTGACGCGCAGCAGGTAAGTGGTGCCCGCTTCCACATAAACGAAGCCCTTTTCGCCACCAAATCCGTGCTCATCACGGGCCAGACAAGCAAGCACTGCCAGGTTATCACAGTCGCCTGTGTACACATTGATAAGGTCATTGAAGCTGGCATTGTCATTGACCGACAGCCATCCGCTGGACGCCGGCTGGATGAAAAACCAGTTGCTGCCGGCAGGTCTGCTCTCAGCGCAAGCCGGCAGTGGGCCATCAAACAAGGCACCACTGAGGTCTCCTTGCTGGCAGTCTGCATCAATTGTCAGCTCTACCGCTTTTTCACAAAGTTCATTCGTTTCTTGGGAAGCGTTGAGCCGCACATTGTCAAGACCAACCCACCAACCCCAGGCATTGCCATCGTCGTAGTAAAAGTAAATGCGCATCCGCCGGCTCCGGAAGTTGGACAAATCAACACTTTCATGCACGAAGTTGCCAAAGGAAGGGCCTCCCAGATCACTGAAATACTGTGCAACCGTCCGTCGCTGTCCGGTTTCTACATCGATGACCCCTATAGCCAGATGTTCAGCAGCCGTATACCGCCTAAGCGTGACATCGAAATCGAGTATCATCTGCGCGCCGGCCGTGCCGTCGATTTCCGGACTGATGAGCCGGACACCGCTGTAGGGAGCATCAGAGCCGATGATGTCGTCGTCAAAATAGGCCATGCAACTGCCGTTGAGGCTGTTGGTGGGCGAGTCAGTGGTAGCGGCATAGCCAAACTGCCAGTCGTGTTCGCCACTGAATTCGGTAGTCCAGCCCGCAGGAAGGCCGCAGCTGTTGAAGGTCTCCAGCAGCAGGTTGACCCCGCTGCCACTGCCGGTAATGCGTATGTTGTCAATACCTGCCCACCAGGCAAAGGCAGCACCGTCATCATAGCGGAACATGAGGTGCAGCGAGGGGTTGTTGTAAAAAGACAGATCGGCCCGCAGGGTGCGATATTGCGAAAACTGTGTACCCGTCTGGCTGGCACCGCCTTTGTACCTGCGCAGCAGTTGGTAGGTAGTCCCGTCAAAAACGTAGACCTCCAGACTGGCAGTATTCTGGTAGTCGCGGAAATGCACGTCTATCTCCAGCTGCAGTTCGGGAAAAGCCGTGGCATCAATGGAGGGCGTACGCAGCTCCAGTGTCCAGGGGGGCGTATTGTTGCCGGTGAGGTCATCGTCAAAAATCAGCATGCAAGTGCTGTCGATGGTGGTGCCGTCGTCGTTGTTGTTGAGCGGCCAGCCTACCCACCAGCGTGCATCGGGATGGCCCGTGAGCTGCACCTCCCAGTCAGCCGGTAAGCTGCAGCTGTTAAAGTCCTCTTGGTACACGACCTCTTGTGCGGCTATTTGTTGCACGAAAAAAGAAGCCAGCAGTATACTTACAGAAAAGATGTATTTCATTGCTCGGTCATGTTTTTGGTGATCACCTCTGCCTGTCTCGCGGCCGTAGGTTTTGATCGTATGTTGTCGGCTTACCATTGGATGTTGCGCTCAAACACGCGGCCGGCAGTCTCCAGCCGGTAGCGGTACTGACCCGGACTGAGGTAGTATTGCTGGGGCCGGAAGCGGAAGGTATAGCTGCCGCGCTCGGCAAAACCTTCGGTCAGCACCCGCAGGCTGCCGCCATTGGGATGGACGACGGACAGCCGCAGCGGGCCGCGCTGCCGCAGTGCGTATTTGATGAGTATCACACCCGCCTCGTCTTCTGCCGGCTGGTGGCCCAGCAAAGCTGCCGGGTCATTCATCGGAGGGGTCGGGGATACAGCAGGCAGCAGCTCCTCCAGTCTGTTGAGCGGACGCCCCATGGCACTACCCACAAGCTCAGGATCTACACACAGCCACCGCTCGAGGACAGTAGCATACACCTCGCGGAAGTCTACAGAAAAGAAGGGATCACCGTAGTTGTCGAGTTGGGTAAGGTTAGGTGCCGTACCGTGGAATCGACTGCCCATGTTTTCTGAAATAATAAACATAGGAGAACCCGTGCCGTGGTCAGTCCCCACACTTCCGTTTTCGTGTATGGTTCTGCCAAACTCACTAAAGGTCATGGCGGTTACATTGCCGCTGTGGCCGCTGGCGCGCAAGTCGCTGTAGAAGGCCGACAGGCCGTCGGCTAAGCGCCGCAGCAGGGTCGGGTGGCTCTGCTGCTGGTCAGCATGTGTATCAAAGCCATCGATGGTGGCCAGATACACGCGCGTGCCAAGCCCTCCCTTGATCAGCCGCGCAATGATGCTCAGCTGACGGGTAAAGTAGTGGTTTTCGTAAGAAACCTGGTTGCTGGCAGCATTGTAGGCATCCCGTATGGTTTCCGAATAGCGGAACGAACTGTTGGCTATCTGCCGCACATAGGCGAGTTCGCGGTCGGCCGCGCTGTTGCTCATACCCGCCACGGAATACAGCTGCCCGGTGAGGGCAATCTGGTAAAACTCTCTTGGATTGCTGATGCTCAGCGCCATATTGCCGGCATCGGCCCGGAAAATCATGTTGGTTTCTACGCCAATCTGAAGCGCTGGCGGCGCCACAGGGGGCATCGACTGAAAGGCGGGAAGCTGCTGGTCCAGCCAGCGGCCTATCCAGCCCGTATGAATCATTTCATTGGCATTGGAAGCCGAAGCCCAAATGTCACTCGACCGGAAATGGGAATAGTTGGGCTGGGGATAACCAACATTGTGGACAATCTGCAGGTGTCCCTCTTCCCAGAATGGCTGCAGCGCCATCATCTCATTGGGCAGGCCGTACTGGTCACTCAGTCCCCACAGGCCACTTTCCTGTACGGCGATGGTGGGCCTTATCTGGTAGTAAGTGTCATTGCCCCGCAGGATGAGGGTGTTGAGCCCGTCATTGCCGCCTTTGAGTCTGACAAGCAGCAGTATGCGGTCATTGCAGGGATCCGTGTTGAGGGCACTCAGCAGGGGGGCAGGTGCGAAAGCCTGCAGACTGTGCCCTGCCAGTCCGAAAGCCGAGCCCAGGGCTGTGAGGCCTGTCAGCTGCATGAAATCGCGCCGGCTGAAAACGCGGTGTGCGTGTTGGTGAGCCTGCGCATCGTTTAGGCTGGCACCCCGGCGGTTATGATGTCTATGATTGCTCATGATAGCGATCGTTTTTTGGCGAAACAGGAAATGGATCAGGCCAGCTGCCACTCGGGCAGGCGTGTGAGGTAATAGAAGAGCGCCAGCAACTGGTCGGGCAGCTCCTCATAGTACAGATTCCAGGTGCCGTCTTCGAAGTAGTTGGCCGGCACCTCGCCCTTGAAGTAGGCTACGGCTATGTCGAGCAAATCCTCTTCCAGCTCCCGTTTGAGCAGGAAGCGGGCAATGGCCGCAACCACCGCCTCTGCACTGGCTTCCGTATTGCCGTCGACCAGCTGTATGGCCAGCTGCCGCAGGTGTTCGCGGCTGTCAGGGGTGTTGATGATGGTGCCGTAGAGCAGGGAGGCCGTGTAGTTCCAGCGGCTGGTGAGCGCATTTTCGTTCATCCAGCTGCGCTGGCCGGGCCAGCCGGCTACGTCAGGCGGATTGAACAGCTCCTCGCCCGACAGGTACAGCCAGTAATTGAGGGTATTGAGCTGGTCTTCGGTCAGTGGTGCGAGCTGGTTGATACCCAGCAGCCGGAAGGGACCGATGAGGGCCTCCACAGGACTCTTAATCCGGTGATTTAACTGTGATTCGTCGAAGAAGTGCGCGCTTTTGAGTATTTGTCGGAACACCGGCGCAAGCTCCCAGTTGTTGTCCATGAATGTCTGCGCCAGCTGCCCGATGACGTTCCAGTCAGGGGTGGCGTTGACAAAATAGCGGTAAATTTTGCTGCAAATATAGGTAGCGACCTGTTGCCGCCGCTGCGTGAAAATCAACTCATGTACATCCCCGTAGCCCCAGTTGCCTGTCTGTCCAAAGATTGTCTTGCTGCCCGCATCGTGGCGGCTGGGCGAAAAGGTTACCGTGATGTCACAGGCATAGCGGTTGATGCGCCAGCCGGTGAGCGCACGGGCTACCTCAACAATGTCGTTTTGGGTGTAGCCATTGCCTTCACCCATGGTAAACAGCTCCATCAACTCGCGGGCGTAGTTCTCGTTGGGTTGCCCCACTACATTGATGTTGCCGTTGAGGTAGACCAGCATGGCGGGATTGAGCCCCATCTCTGTCACGAAGGCACGGAAGTTGCCCAGACAGCGGCTGTACAGCAGGTTGTAATACGACCATTTGAAAGAGGGACAGTCATAGACCACCTCTTCCGTGGCAAAATGGCTGTGCCAAAAAACAGCCAGCTTAGCCCTGGGGTCGCCGCCGTGGATGTCACTGAGCCAGCGCCGGGAAAGCGCCTGCTTGTGCTCAAAATACAAATCGGTATCGTTGCCGTAATTGCTCCACTGCCAGGTGGCCCACTCGGGTGGTTCCGGCGGACTCAGTGACAGCAGGTTGTCAATGAGCTGGTCTACCAAGTCCGAAGGACTGAGCTGCAATCCCTCCCGTACCTGCGTAAGCGAAGCCCCAAAGCCAATCCGTTGGTATAAATGTTGTACACGACGCTCATCCCAGGGCTGGTCTGTACTGGGCGCAAATGGTTCTAATCCTGTTATCATCGCCATGGAAGCATAATTTATGGTGAGGGCGGATATTTGCCAACTTAATGGAGGAGTGTTGAGCAAAAGTAGCATTTTTTTCCTGTAAAAGACCTTTCAGGGCAATTCTTTTTGGTGCGGATCATGCGGCTTTTTTTTAAACGCGCTTTGGCAACAGCAGCCGCCAAAGCGCGTTTAAAAAAAATGCTTACATTTGCATAAAATAGCTTCCGGATGATACGCATACTCAGTGATACGCCTTCCTTACTCGGCAACTACCTGGCTGAAATCAGAGGGGTCGCTACGCAGAATGACGCCATGCGCTTCCGCCGCAATATGGAGCGTATCGGTCAGATTATGGCCTTCGAAATTAGCAAGACGCTCAGCTATGAAAACAGGGAAGTCGAAACGCCCCTCGGCACGGCCAATCTCAAGGTGCCTTCCGATAAGGTAGTACTGGCCACGATCCTGCGCGCAGGCCTGCCGCTCCACCAGGGGATGCTCGATATGTTCGACGGCGCCGGCAATGCATTCGTTTCTGCTTACAGAAAACACCACAAAGACGGTACCTTCGAAATTGCTGTTGAGTATATTTCCTGCCCCGAACTCGACGAAAAAGTGCTGGTCATCGCTGATCCTATGCTGGCTACCGGCGCCAGTATGGTGCTGGCTGTTCGCGAACTGATGCGCTACGGACAGCCCCGCCAGCTGCACATAGCTTCTGTGATTGCATCGCAACAGGGCGTAGACTATGTGCGCAGGGCTTTCCCCAATGCCACCCTCTGGCTGGGCGATGTAGACGAAGAACTGACGGCCAAAAGTTATATCGTGCCCGGTCTGGGCGATGCAGGCGACCTGAGCTTCGGGCCTAAGCTGCAGGACTGAATTATTACCCCCCTTCCTCATAGCTGCTCCG
Source organism: uncultured Saprospiraceae bacterium (assembly GCA_964645715.1). Classification (GTDB taxonomy): domain Bacteria; phylum Bacteroidota; class Bacteroidia; order Chitinophagales; family Saprospiraceae; genus JAUMBM01. The sequence goes on along the minus strand of CAZYAO010000042.1, from coordinate 26,242 downwards.
CGCCGGCACTTATGCCGGCCCGGAGCAGCGTAGGTATGTTAATTTTACTTAAAAAAATATTTTTATTTTCAAAAAAAAGTTTTCCACATTAGTGTATAAATTCTTAACTTAGTATTCAACAAAGCCCCTTATTTTTAGCTTCTCAAACGAGTGAACAGATTCCCTCCTCAAGGAAAGAGAAAGTTTACAAACCCATATTTTTTTCATTACACTGCTTAACTTATGAATCCACCAGCGATCAAGCGAAAGGCGGATGCGGTTCTTACCGCCTACCCCTATGAGGAAGTACTCAAGGCCTCCATTGCCTATTTTCAGGGCGATGAACTGGCTGCGAACGTATGGATCAACAAGTATGCCCTCAAGGACTCTCTGGGCAATATATACGAGTTGTCTCCCGACGATATGCACCGCCGCATTGCTCGTGAGCTGGCGCGCGTAGAGCTCAATTACCCGAATCCGGTTTCGGAAGAGCAGCTTTACGAGCTGTTGCGCGATTTTCGCTATGTGGTGCCGCAGGGCAGCCCCATGGCAGGTATTGGCAATACCATGCAAATCTCTTCCCTGAGCAATTGTTTTGTGATTGGCAATGACTCGGATTCCTATGGCGGGATCGTCAAGGCCGATGAGGAACAGGTGCAGCTGATGAAGCGCCGGGGTGGGGTCGGGCAGGATCTTACGCACATTCGTCCGAAGGGGACGCCGGTGATGAATAGTGCGCTGACCTCGACAGGCATCGTGCCTTTCATGGAGCGCTTCTCCAATTCGACCCGCGAGGTGGCACAGGATGGTCGCCGGGGAGCGCTCATGCTGACGGTTTCTGTCAAACACCCCGATGCAGAGGATTTTATCGATGCTAAGCTCGAGCGGGGCAAGGTGACTGGCGCCAATGTGTCGGTGCGCATCACCGATGAGTTCATGCGCAAGGCGATCAAAGGGGAGCCGTTCAAACAACAGTTTCCGGTCGATGCCAAGACGCCTCGTTTCGAGAAAGAAATTGATGCGGCCAAATTGTGGGAGAAAATTATCTATAACGCCTGGAAATCTGCAGAGCCAGGGGTGCTCTTCTGGGATACGGTCATCCGGGAGTCGGTGCCGGACTGCTATGCAGATAAAGGGTACAGGACTATTTCTACCAATCCCTGCGGTGAGATTCCGCTTTCTCCTTATGATAGCTGCCGACTGGTAGCCATCAATCTGTACAGCTATGTAGAGCAGCCGTTTACGGCTGCCGCCTGGTTCAATTTTGACAAATTTTCTCAGCACGTGCAACTGGCGCAGCGCATCATGGACGATATCATCGATCTGGAGCTGGAAAAGATTGACGCCATCCTGGAAAAGATTGTCAATGACCCGGAGAATGATGAAATCAAGGCCACCGAGCGCCGCCTGTGGGAGAAGGTGCGCAAGGCTTGTATCAATGGCCGCCGTACGGGTCTCGGCATCACTGCCGAAGGTGATATGCTGGCGGCGCTGGGCCTGCGCTATGGCAGCGACGAGGCGCTCGATTTCTCGGTCGACGTACACCGCACCCTGGCTACCAGCGCTTACCGGTCGAGCGTAACCATGGCGCGCGAGCGCGGTGCTTTCCCCATCTACGATAGTGCCCGCGAGGAGAAAAATCCCTTCGTCCAGCGTCTGCGGTCGGCCGATCCGGCACTGTACGAGGAGATGGTGGCGCATGGCCGCCGCAACATCGCGCTGCTGACCATCGCACCCACGGGTACGACCAGCCTGATGACGCAGACGACCTCAGGTATAGAGCCGGCTTTCCTCATCAGCTATCTGCGCCGTCGCAAGGTGAATCCCAACGACAAAGATGCACGGATAACGTTTGTCGATGAGGTGGGCGATTCCTGGGAGGAATACAATGTGTTCCATCACAAGTTTATGACCTGGCTGCAGGCCAATGGCTATGATGTCAACAAGGTCACGAAGATGTCTGCAGCTGAGCTGCGGCCGCTCATCGAAAAGTCTCCCTACTTCCGCGCTACTGCCAACGATGTAGACTGGGTGCAGAAGGTGAAAATGCAGGGGGCTATCCAGAAGTGGGTAGATCACTCCATCTCGGTAACCGTCAATGTGCCTGAAGATACATCGGTCGAGATGGTGAAAAAAATATACGAAACGGCCTGGGAGGTCGGCTGCAAAGGGTGTACCATCTATCGCGACGGCTCCCGCTCAGGGGTGCTGGTCTCCGAGAGTAGTAAGGGCGACAAGGCAGAGACGGGCTTCCGCGAAACAATGCCGCCTAAGCGGCCGGAAAAACTGGAGGCAAAGGTCGTGCGCCTGAAGAATGCGGAGGAGGACTGGATCGCAGTCATTGGCTTGTACGACGAGCATCCCTATGAAATCTTCACTGGTCGGGCTGTCGATACTTTCCTTCTCCCCGATTATGTGACCAGCGGCTGGGTGATCAAAGCCAAAGATGAGGAGGGACGCAATCTCTACAACTTCCAGTTTCTCGACAAAGATGGCTACCGCGTCACCATCGAGGGGCTGTCCCGCTCTTTCAACAAAGAGTACTGGAACTATGCTAAGCTGATCAGTGGCGTGCTGCGCCACGGTATGCCGATCGTGCAGGTGGTCGATCTGGTCGAAGGTCTCAATGCCGAGGATGATTATATCAATACCTGGAAAAATGGTATCGTACGCGCCCTCAAGCAGTTTGTGCCCGATGGTGCCAAAGCTTCCAACAGCGAGTGCCCGAGCTGCCACGATCATGACGGACTCATCTACAAGGAGGGTTGCCTGATCTGCAAAAGCTGCGGCTATTCGCACTGCGGCTAAGCGGCGCTGGTTATTTTTTTTAAAAAAAAGCACCGCCCCCCGTTCGTGGGGGCGGTGCTTTTGTGTCTGCGTGAAAACGCTTACCTTAGCGGGCTTTTTGTGCCCCAAAAAAATCAATTATGCAGCATATTCATAAGCAAATTATTGCAACGCGACTCAGCATCTCCGAAAGGCAGGTGGCTGCTGTCATGCAGCTGTTGTCGGAAGGCGCTACCATCCCCTTTATCGCGCGCTACCGCAAAGAGGCTACGGGCGAACTTGACGAAGTTGAAATTGCGGACATCCAGCTGCTGATGCGACGGCTCGAAGAACTGGAAAAACGCCGGACTTCTATATTGGCGTCCATCGAAGAACAGGGCAAACTGACGCCCGAACTGCGTACCCGCATTGAGGCTACTTATGATGCGGCAGAACTGGAGGATTTATATCTGCCCTATAAGCGCAAGCGCAAAACGAGGGCGGGCGTAGCCCGCGAGCGTGGCCTGGAGCCGCTGGCGCTGGCAATTTTAGCCCAGACGGACGACCGGCTGGAGCAGCTGGCTGCTCCTTTCCTGCAGGAGGCTGTGCCCGATATAGAAGCCGCCCTCGAAGGGGCCCGCGATATTATCGCAGAGCTGGTCAGCGAGGATGAGACTGCGCGCAATCGCGTGCGCACTGCTTTTGCCAAAGAGGCGGCTGTCTCAGCCAAAGTCGCCCGCGGCAAGGAAGAGGAAGGGGCCAAGTACCGGGATTATTTCAACTACCAGGAGCCGCTGTCTAAGTGTCCCAGCCACCGCCTGCTGGCGATCTTTCGGGCCGAATCGGAGGGAATCCTGCGGGTCGTGATTGGTCCCGAAGACGAGGCGGTTATCGAACGGCTCGAACAGCAGTTTGTCAAGGGCCGCGGCCCTGCCGCTGAGCAGGTGCGCAAGGCGGTCGCCGACGGCTACCAGCGGCTGCTGGCGCCGGGTATCGAGACGGAGTTTCGGCACTTGTCGAAGGAACGCGCTGACAAAGAGGCAATTGATGTATTTGTGGCCAACCTTCGACAGCTGCTGCTGTCGGCCCCCCTGGGCCAAAAACGGGTGATGGGCATCGATCCGGGCTTCCGCACGGGTTGTAAGGTGGTTTGTCTGGATGAAAGCGGTAGCCTGCTGGCATACGATGCTATTTTCCCCAATCCTCCCCAAAATGATGCTTTCAGCGCAGCCATGAAGCTTGAAGCGCTGGCCGACCGCTTTGCGGTAGAGGCCATCGCGCTGGGCAGTGGCACGGCCAGCCGCGAGACGGCTGCTTTTTTGCGGGGTGTCAACTTTGACAGGGCCATCGATATTTTTGTGGTCAATGAGGCAGGGGCTTCCATCTACTCTGCTTCGGAGCTGGCACGGGAGGAGTTTCCCGATCACGATATCACCGTGCGCGGCGCTGTCAGTATCGGCCGCCGACTACTGGATCCGTTGGCCGAGCTGGTCAAAATAGACCCCAAGAGTATAGGAGTAGGTCAGTACCAGCACGATGTCAATCAGCCCATGCTGCGCGACAGCCTCGACCGCACGGTGGAGAGCTGTGTCAATCGCGTGGGGATCAATCTCAATACGGCCAGCAAACATCTGCTGACCTATGTGTCGGGCCTCGGGCCTGTGCTGGCGCAAAATATCGTCAGCTACCGCACCGCCAATGGTCCTTTTCGCTCGCGCCGCGAGCTGCTCAAGGTGAGTCGCCTGGGGGAAAAGGCTTTTGAACAAAGTGCCGGCTTCCTGCGTATCCGGGAGGCTGCCAACCCGCTCGACAACACAGCGGTGCACCCGGAGCGGTATGCGCTGGTGGAGCAAATGGCGGCTGACCTGGGGGTGGGGGTGGCCGAGCTTATTGCGCGGCCCGAGCTGCGCCGCCGAATTCGACTGCAGGACTATCTGAGCGCTGACGTGGGCCTGCCAACGCTCAGGGATATTGTGGCCGAACTTGACAAACCTGGCCTCGATCCGCGGGGGCAGGCCAAACCCTTCGACTTTGGGAATGTTTCTACCATAGAGGATTTGCAACCGGGTATGGTGCTGCCCGGGATTGTCACCAATATCACCAATTTCGGTGCCTTCATAGACATAGGTATCAAAGAGAAGGGGCTGGTGCACATCTCGCAAATCGCTGATAAGTTTGTCAAAAATCCGGCCGATGTACTGCGCCTCAATCAGGAGGTGCAGGTGAAGGTGCTGGAGGTTGATGTCGCCCGCGCCAGGGTGCAGCTCAGCATGCGGGGGCTTTGAGTTATGTACGTTAAAGGCAAGCTTTACGTTTTTATGAGCGGGTGTTTGTGTTTTGCGGACTTTGAGAAAGGTGCGTTAAAGGCAGTATAGTAGGGCGATAATCTGATTATATTAAATTAAAACGTAATGAAAGACAAGCAGTTGCGGTTGTTTACCTTCATCGTACTGGCCTACATGCTGCTGGCTTTCGTCTGGTGGTCAGTACTGCTGTTTACCAAAAACAGGGATGCTTTTCAGGCGAAGGTGGAGTTGCAGAAGATGGGAATGGTTGCCGAGGGACTGGTGACAACGGAGGCGGATTTCTACAGCAGCGAGCGCTACCTCGGGCTGGAAAAGCACTATCGGCGTCAGGAATATATGATTATCGGGGAGTCGCTGGCACTCATTCTCAGTGTGCTGGCGGGTATCTATATCATCTCGGGGGCTTTCAAACGCGAAATGGAGGCGGCCCGGCAGCAACGCAACTTTCTGCTCTCCATTACACACGAACTCAAATCGCCGTTGGCGGGCATCCGCCTCGTACTGGAGACTTTGCTGCGCCGGAGTCTCAATGCTGAACAAATTCAACGGCTGGGGGAAAATGGTATGCGCGAAACGGATCGCCTCACCAAGCTGGTCGAGGATCTGCTGCTCTCCGCCCGCCTGGAGACGGCCTACCAGCCCAATCGGGAGCCTATAGACTTGGAGGAGTTACTGTCGGACTGTCTGGAGCGCATGCGGAACAAACAGGCGGACTTTCAGTGGATTTTTACCTGCACAGACCATGTGCCGGTGATCGAGGGGGATAAAGCGGGCTTGCATTCGGTGGTGACCAACCTGCTCGAAAATGCCGCCAAATACAGTCTTCCTCCGGCGAAAATTACACTCAGCTTACGAAAGATTGACAACCATTGGCTTGAGATAAGTGTTTGTGATGAGGGTATGGGTATCCCGGATGCAGAAAAGGCTAAGGTTTTTGAAAAATTTTACCGCGTCGGCAATGAGGATACTCGTCGAACCAAAGGCACCGGGCTGGGGTTGTTTATCGTTCGCGAAATCGTCCGGGCCCATAAAGGCGTGATCGAACTTACGGATAATAAACCCAAGGGTACGGTCTTCAATATCCGCCTGCCGCTGTTTCATTTCGCCGCAGAGGCAGCGAAATAATTCGGTGTTCTTTTGCCGCTAGAGCGGCAAAAAATACTTTTTATCTGGTATTTTTTTGCCGCCCCAGCGGCAAAAAAATACTACTTATTGGGTGTTTTTTGCCGCCCCAGCGGCAAAAAACACCCACCAACATTTTTGGGGCGGCACCAGCCGCCCCAAAAAACACTAATCTTTCAAGACATGCACAGAATCCTCCTGGTTGAAGACGAAGAAAGCATTCGGGAAACG
>CAZYAO010000042.1:9077-19738 GCA_964645715.1 uncultured Saprospiraceae bacterium | reverse complement strand
TCAAGACATGCACAGAATCCTCCTGGTTGAAGACGAAGAAAGCATTCGGGAAACGGTCAAGTTTAACCTCGAAATCGACGGTTACGAGGTCGTCACAGCCGCGCATGGCCTGGACGCGTTGCGCTATGCAGATACCCAGCATTTCGATCTCATCATTCTGGATGTGATGCTGCCGGAAATCGACGGCTTTCAGATATGCGAAAAACTGCGCCTCACCAACCGCGAGGTGCCCATTATTTTTCTGACGGCCAAAGACAGTGCTCAGGATCGCATCGCCGGCCTGAAACGGGGCGGAGATGATTACCTGACCAAGCCTTTTGTACTCGAAGAGCTTCTGCTGCGCATCAAGAAGCTGATTTCGCGCAGTACCCGCCAGCCCGAACTCATGGCAGATGTCTACACATTTGCCGGCAATGAAGTCAATTTTGCTACCTTCGAAGCCAAAGGTCGCAATGGCAATTTTACACTCACCAAGAAGGAAGCCATGCTGCTCAAGCTGCTGCTCGACCGCAAAGGGGAGGTAGTGAGCAGGCAACAGATCCTGCAGGCTGTATGGGGCTATGATGTGTACCCAAGTACGCGTACTATCGATAATTTTATCCTCTCTTTCCGCAAATACTTCGAAGAGGATCCCAGAAATCCGGCGCTTTTCCTGTCTATCCGGGGGGTAGGGTATAAATTTGTGGAATAAGGCTTCCCGCAAAAAAATGCGCTATCTGTGATTTGTGTTACTTACTGTAGCTTCAACTGCCGTGTATCTTTGTGTCAACAAAAGCAAAAAAACAGTAGCTATGTCAATCCATCAGGTATTACAACAGCCAGGAGTCACCGTCATCGATGTCCGTGAACCCTTCGAATTTGCCTCCGGCCATCTGGAAGGTGCCGTTAATATCCCGTTGGGCGAAGTGCCTGCGCGCTCACAGGAAATCTGCAGCATGAGCAAGCCAATCGTTGCCTATTGTCGCTCAGGTATGCGCTCAGGCCAGGCAGTGGCCTTCCTGAAGTCACAGGGCTGCAGCGATGTCTACAACGGTGGTAGCATCATGGATTTGCTCAACTAGTAGCCATATAAAAAAGCACTTTGGCGGCCGTGCCGCCAAAGTGCTTTTTTTGTCTATCTAAAGCACATTGGCGGCCGTGCCGCCAATGTGCTTTTTTTGTCTAAGCATTTTGGCGGCACGGCCGCCAAAATGCTCCTTTCTATCCAAGCATTTTGGCGGCACGGCCGCCAAAATGCTCCTTTCTGTGTTTAATTTTTCGAAGAAAAACCAGGCACCCGCTTAGGCACAATCACATCCAACTCCTTCTGCCGGATCATAGCATTCAGTGCAGGAATATCCGCAGCTTTAATCTGCTGCCAGCGGTTGAGCTCCGCATCAATCGCCGCCTCCATTTCTGTCTTAAATGCCAGTGCCGCCTCTGTAGGCCGGAAGTTACCAACGCCTGTCAGCGCATTGAGGTGCGCCAGCTTGTTGGTAAGCCGGATGGGGTAGTTGAGGGGATCCTGACCACTGCGGTTCTTGGTCTGGTAGAGTGCCTCCTCGACAGCGGTCATGCGCTTCACAATGGCTTTAACCGTATCTGCCACATCCGCTTGTGCTTTGGCATCGAGTCGATCGACAAAGCCCTGCAGCTGGCTGCGCAGGTCCCGGATATCGATGATGGCCTGATGCGCTTCACTCACCTTGGCCTGTACCGCTTGCATAAAGTTGAACTGAGCAAGGTAATCCTCCTGTGTCGCTCCGGCACGGGGATCTGGCAGGATGCGGAAATTTTGCTCCAGCACTCGGTCGCCAATGCTAAGCTTTGCCATGTAGTTGCCAGGTATGGCCTTGGGGCCACTGACGCCCGCCCACCAAAGAATCATGCCATCGAAGCGGGTACCCGCCGGATAGGAAAAGTCCCAGTTGAAACTGTTGGCACCAGCTTTGACAGTCAGTTTGTCGCGGTCTTCCTTGGCCTTGGTTGAGAATTCGTGAATCAGGTCGCCGTCTGCTTCATAGAAGGCAAGTTTGATTGCTACAGAGTCTGCGGGCAGCGTTTTGATGAAGAAGTGCAGACTGACACCCCCGGGATGATTCTGTCCTTCGCGCTTGTTGGAGCCTCCCTGTCCCCCGCCCATGCGGTAACTGTCGAGCGGTCTGAACAAATAGCTGTCGCTGCCAGCCACTTTGTCGCTCAGCTGGTGGAGAGGCGTAAGATCGTCGATGATCCAGAAGCTTCGCCCCTGCGTAGCCGCTATCAGGTTATCATTTTTGATGGTGAGGTCGGTAATGGGTACGATGGGCAGGTTGAGCTGGAATCGCTGCCAGCTGCGGCCATCGTCAAAACTGATGTACATGCCCGTCTCAGTGCCGGCATACAGCAAGCCGGCGCGCTTGGGATCGGCCCGCAGCACGCGGGTGAAATGAGTACTGTCGATGCCCTGCGTGATGAGCGTCCAACTGCGACCGTAGTCGGTCGTCTTGTACAGGTAGGGGCGATAATCGCCCAGCTTGTAACGCGTGCCGGCCACATACAGGCCACCTTTTTCAAAAGGATGCACATCGACACTGTTGATCATCATCCATTCGGGCATATCGGGCGGCGTAACATTGGTCCAGGTCTGTCCGCCATCGCGTGTCAGGTGGATAAGGCCGTCATCGGAGCCTGTCCAGATAACGCCTGCCTCATGCTTGGATTCTGCTGCCGCAAAAATGGTGCAGTAGTATTCTACGCCCGTGTTATCTTTGGTGATAGGTCCCCCGCTGGGGCCCAGTTTGGTGGAGTCATTGCGTGTGAGATCCGGGCTGATGGTTTTCCAGCTATGACCCTGATCGGTGGACACGTGCAGCTGATTGCTGCAGGCGTACAGCTTTTTGGGGTCATTGGGGGAAAAGAAGATGGGGAAATTCCACTGAAAACGGTATTTCATTCCTTCAGCTCCGTAGCCCATAGGATTGTCGGGCCACACGTTGATGGCCTGTTCCTGCTTGGTACGGTGGTTCATCCGACTGAGATAACCGCCATAGCTGCCGCCATAAACGATATCATTGTCAAGCGGATCGACCGCCAGATGAGCACTCTCACTTCCGGCACTTTCTTCCCAGTCACGCTCGCCAATGCTGTAGCCGTCGGTGCGGTGGGCGATGCGGACGGTTGAGTTGTCCTGCTGTGCGCCATAGATGCGGTAAGGGAAGTGATTGTCGGTTACGACGCGATAAAACTGAGCCGTAGGCTGATTGAAGTAGGTACTCCAGTTGTCGCCGCCGTCAAAAGTGATCTGTGCCCCGCCGTCATCGGCCATGATCATACGCTGGTTGTCCTCGGGGGCAATCCACAGATCGTGGTGATCGCCGTGGGGGGCATTATACGATTTGAAGGTCCTGCCGCCGTCGGTGCTTTTGTGGTAGCTGACATTGAGGACGTAGACAATCTCCGGATCCTGTGTATCGGCATAGATGCGTGTGTAATACCAGGCGCGCTGGCGCAGCGCACGATTATCATTGACTTTTACCCAGTTGTCGCCGCCATCATCGGAGCGGTAAACACCGCCGTTTTCATTCTCAATGATGGCCCACACCCGCTGACTGTTGACTGGCGAAACGGTTATGCCCGCAATACCCCACAGACCTGCAGGCAGCCCTTTGTTGCCGGTGATTTTTTTCCAGGTATCACCACCGTCGGTACTTTTCCACAAATCGGACCCCTCACCACCGCTTTCCAGGCTGTAAGGAGTGCGGCGTACGCGCCAGGTGGTAGCAAACAGTACGCGCGGATTATTGGGATCCATCACCAGATCAATGGCACCCGCATCGGTATTGGCGAAGAGGATGCGCTCCCAGTGCTGCCCGCCATCCTTACTGCGGTACACACCCCGTTCTTCACTGCTTTTAAACAGGTCGCCCAGCACAGCGGCATAGACGAGGTTGGGATCGCGGGGGTGAATGCGCACCCGGGGAATGTGCCGGCTGTTGGTGAGACCCACCGACTGCCAGTTTTTGCCGCCGTCTTCGGAGCGAAACATGCCATAGCCGTAGGAAACGTTGCCGCGAACGGTCTTTTCACCGCCCCCCACATAAATTACGTTGGGATCAGAAATGCTGACCGCAATAGACCCGATAGAGCCGCCAAATTGGCCGTCAGAGATGTTGTCCCAGGTCTGGCCACCATCAGTAGTACGCCACACACCACCTCCCGTGGCACCAAAATAGTACAGGTTGGGCTTGCCCGGCACGCCTGTCACGGCTGTCGAACGGCCTCCGCGGAAGGGACCTATACTGCGCCACTGCAGGCTGTTGTAGAGCTGCTCGCTATAGCTCACGGCCGGCGGTGCAGCAGGAGCTGCCGGTCCGCGCTGGCGGCGCGTCTGCCCGAAACCAGGCAGCAGCAGCCCTATGCCCAGTACAAGCAGCATAAATCGAAGAGTAGCTGATTTCATCATAATGCTGTATGGTAAAATTGTATGATCAGTCGATGACTGCGGCGCCTCAGGACCGCTTACAGGCAGCTGCGAAGGGCAAGCTACCAATCTGTAAATGCCTGGTTGAAAATATCCTCAGAAATCTGTTCGGTAATCCGTTGTATGGCGTTTGACTGTATCGACGCCAGATCCTGGTTGGCACCAAAATCGAAGAAGAACGAAAAGTTTTTCTTCCAGTTTTTGCCTTGCTCCCGGTGGTTGGTAAACTCGATGGAGGTGAGGATGGTCAGGCGGTTGATAGCACTGCCCGTACCCGCTGTGGGCGCTTCCGAAGATACGCGGAAGTCTACAATCGTGCCCGTAAACTCGACATCGGGGTCGGTATCGGCAAAACGCAGCCGGCTTTCATTCTGAATTTTTTGCTTGAGCGTTTCGCTCATATCCTGTGAAAGTGTAGGCGGCGCATTGACAGCATTGTTGGTGAGCTGCCCCACATAAAAAGTCTGTACTTCCGGCGAAATACTGATACCGCTGAGCGTGTAGCAGGCTGGCACGGCCAGCAGGCAGCAAAACACAAGCACCGACAGGAAAAATTTTTGCATAAGCCCCTCGCTGAGCGTGCACGACATGTGCCCGGCAGGGGCGCAGGTCGTGCACGAATGAATCTACTTGAATGTGATTTCCCCGTCAAAATTGGCCTTACCGTCCAGCACATCCAGTAGTTTGTGTGTGACGGTTACCGTCGACTGCTCGATGTCGGCTGCTGCCATGGTCGTCTTCCGTACTTTGCCCGGGAGGTGGTAGACAGATTTGATGGTAGCGTCGGCCATCATCATCTTGGCCATCTCGAGGCCTTCCTCGTCCATGTCGGCCAGCACATTCTCTACCGACGAAGTCCGGCTGAATTTTTTGCGCTGCAGGCTAAACATACTGCGCACAGGCGACATGCCTGCACCGCCCAGGTTGACACCCTCTTCTGTGAGCGTCTGATAGAGCTGATTAATTTCATCGAGCTCACTCAGGGTTTTGAAAGGAAAAGAAATGAGTATTTTACCAGTCTTGCGACTTTGGCTCATATCCATTTTCATAGTGAGCTGTGCCAGCAACTGTTGCTGGCGGCTGCTCAGGGAAGCAGGCAGATCCTCGAGGCTGGCGAAATTGAGGACAGAGTCTATCTCAAGTTCCTCCTGCCCCATCTGTTCTGCGATACTTTGTGCCATGATGCCACCCATGAAATCATCCTGCATGACCTGGCTGAGATCCATGGTATACTCGTATTTGCCGGATCCGTCTGCGTTAATCCAGACTTCTTCGACAAGCTCAAAGCAACTTGTTAATGTAAGGCTCAGGATAGCAGTAACGAATAACAACTGTTTTTTCATAGTTCAGTTTTTTTGGATTTGAACGGAAAAGTAAGGCTATTATTCTTTATTGCCATCTTCTGACCGCTGTTTTTTTTAAAAAGGCCCTGAGATGCATTCAGTGATGTGGCTTATAGGTCGTTCGCAGGGCTATCTTGCAAGAAGCGAGGCAAAAGGGGGTGAAAAGTGCAAAATCTGTGCTACTTTTGCAGCGTAAAATCAGAATCTGTAAGTCATGAAGGCATATATTTTCCCTGGTCAGGGGGCTCAGTTTCCGGGTATGGGTAAGGAGCAGTATGAAGCGGATGCTTCCGTACGCGCACTTTTTGAGGAGGCAAATGAAATCCTGGGGTATCGCCTGTCGGACGTAATGTTCCACGGCAGCGAAGAGGAACTCAAGCAGACGCGCATTACACAGCCGGCGATTTTTGTGTATTCACTGGCTCGCGTGCAGATGGCGGGTGAAAGTTTCCAACCAGCGGCGGTTGCGGGGCATAGCCTGGGCGAATTTACTGCCCTGGTGGCCGCAGGCGCGCTTACTTTTGCCGATGGGCTTCGACTGGTGCGCCAGCGTGCAGAGGCAATGCAGCGGGCTTGTAAGCTCACAGAGAGCACTATGGCGGCTGTGCTGGGACTGGATGACGCCAATATTGAGGCCATCTGTGCAGGGATTGATACCGAGGTGGTCGTGCCTGCCAATTACAACAGCCCAGGCCAGCTGGTAATCTCCGGCAGCAAGGCAGGCATTCAGCTGGCCATTGAGCGCCTGCAGGCGGCAGGCGCCAGAAGGGTAGTGGAGCTGGCGGTCGGTGGTGCTTTTCACTCTCCGCTGATGCAGCCCGCACAGGACGAATTGCAGCAGGCCATCGAATCAACGCCTTTTCAGGTACCCAGCTGTCCTGTTTATCAGAATGTAGATGCGCTGCCGCATACCGATCCGGCAACGATTCAGGTTAACCTGATTCGCCAACTGACAGCACCCGTACGCTGGACGCAGACGGTTGAGCAAATGGCTGCCGACGGCTATACCGAATTTATTGAAGCAGGTGGTAAAGTACTGCAGGGGCTGGTCAAAAAGATCAACCGTGGCCTGTCTGTCGCTGAGCTGTAAAACGGCCCCGTCTGCTGTGCCAACCGGGACAGCAAGGGCAATAACATACTAAACCAAGGTATGATGAACGGTAAGGAGCTAATAGCCAAGGGCAAAATGCTTATTGCAGAGCCTTTTATGGTTGATCCCAATTTCAAACGTTCGGCTATCCTGCTTTGTGAACACGATGGCGAGGGTACACTGGGCTACATCCTCAACAAAAAACTGCACTCACGGGTCGATGAGCTGGTCGATGATTTCCCGGAGTTTGCCTCGCAGGTTTTTTTTGGTGGCCCCGTTCAGACCGATACCCTGCACTTTATCCATCGGGCAGGGGAGTTGCTCGAGGGGAGTTCGCTCATCATGCCGGGATTGTGGCTGGGCGGGGATTTCGAGCAGCTCAAATTTTTGATTAACACGCAGGTGATTCAGCCCAATGACATTCGCTTTTTTCTGGGATATGCCGGCTGGACAGACGGGCAACTGGCCGAGGAGATGGACTATGGTTCGTGGATAATCGCGGATATGGATATCAACTATCTCTTCAAAATTGCTGCAGATACGCTCTGGCAGGTAGCCATGATGCATAAGGGGAATGCATTTGCCGTCATGTCTCAGCTACCGGAAGAATTGTTGTGGAACTAGCCGTGTATTGACTGTCTTCCTGCCTCGCTACCCTTTGCTTTTGCGCAGCTTTTCATAGCAATGGATGTATATTTTTGCACAACTGCGCAGGGTTGGTGCGCTGTATTTAGCCAATTTTATTTTAGTTTTTTATGACAAATGTCAATAGTATTCTGTTGACATTTGCTTACCTTGGCCCTCAAATACGTGTATATGATTCTTGCTGTTCTCAAAGAGCCCCGGGATGCCCGGGTAGCACTTACACCCGACGGAGCTGCCAAACTGTCGGCGCTCGGACTCACGGTTTGGGTGGAAAAAGGAGCCGGTGAAGAGGCCTTTTTCGACGACAGTGAATATGAACCGCAGGCAACGGTGGTTGAACGATCGACTATCTACCAGGAGGCCGGTATAATCCTGAGTATCGAACCTTTGCCGGAGAGCGAATGGAGCCAACTGTCGCAAGGGGTGGTGCTTATCGCGCAGTTTGCGCCGTTTAACGATCCCGATCTCGATGCGCGCCTGCGTGCAGCCGGTATTACGGCACTCAGCCTGGATATGATTCCGCGCACCACACTGGCACAGAGCATGGATGTACTCTCCAGTATGGCTTCGATTGCCGGCTATCGGGCGGTGCTGGAGGCGGCACGCCACCTGAGCCGCTATTTTCCGATGATGATCACTGCTGCCGGCAGTATCCGGCCGGCCAAGGTGCTGGTACTGGGAGCCGGTGTGGCAGGTCTGCAGGCTATCGCGACTGCCCGCCGACTGGGGGCAACGGTCGAGGCATTCGATACGCGTCAGGCTGCCAAAGATGAGGTGCAGAGTCTTGGTGCCAAATTCGTGGAAGTGGAGGGTGCTAAAGATGAAAAAACAGCCGGCGGCTATGCGGTCGAACAGTCAGAAGAGTTTCTGCAGCGCCAGCGTGCCGAGGTGCAGGCCAGAGCCATTAAGGCAGATGTGATTATTACTACAGCCCAGGTACGGGGTCGCAAGGCTCCTTTGCTGGTACCGGCAAGTACGGTAGAGCAAATGCGCGCCGGCAGTGTGATTGTAGATCTGGCAGCTTCTACAGGGGGCAATTGCGAACTCACCAAGGATAAGGCTGTCATCCGTCATAAGGGCGTCACCATTGTGGGGGATAGTGACCTCGCTTCGTCTATGCCACAGGATGCCAGCGTCATGTACAGCAATAATGTTGTCAATTTTGTCAAACTACTCACGCCCAAAGGGGAGCTCAACCTCGATCTGGGGAATGAAATTATCCGGGGCGCCTGCTTCACGGCATTGCCTGCCTAGGTGAACAGTTACGGCCAAATTTGCATAGATTCAGTTTCTAAATTTCAATCTTATGGAAGGGTTTTTCCAGTTTTTTATAGATAATCTCCTGCTGATTTATCTGTTGGTATTTACTATCGTACTGGGCTTTGAAATTATCGCCAAGGTGCCCACCGTACTTCATACGCCGCTTATGTCGGGCGCCAATGCCATCAGTGGAGTGGTCATTATCGGAGCTATCCTGCTGGTCAGAGAGGCTAAGCCGGATGATTACCTGACACTGGCTATGGGGTTTGTAGGTGTCGTGCTGGGTATGGTCAATGCAGTAGGTGGCTTCGTTGTGACAGACCGAATGCTGGAGATGTTCAAAAAGAAGAAGCCTGCCAAGTGATAATCCTTGCCGATGAACAGCTTCATCGGCTCAATGAATCGGACCAATGCAGGGGCGTTGTGTTCTTTCGATAATGATCAATGAATGTCGTTGCTATGACAGCTATATTTTTAGTAGAAATGGGCTATTTGCTGGGTACGGTGGGCTTCGTATGGGGTCTTCGCCTGCTTAGTTCGCCCGATACGGCCCGCAAAGGCAATATCATTGCAGGTGTGGGTATGGGGCTTGCCATCCTGGCCGCTTGTCTGAGTCCAATGGAAGGCGCCAACAACAATTATGGGTGGTTGCTGGCTGCACTGGTCTTGGGAACCGTGGTAGGCACGATGTCTGCGCGCCGCGTTGCTATGACGGCCATGCCGCAGATGGTATCCATATTCAATGGACTGGGCGGTGCTACTGCGGTATTGCTCGGTATCATAGAGCTCAATTTGTTTTTTTCCGGACAACGTCCGCTGGATGAAGGACAGATGGTTATTATTTTGTCTGCGCTGCTGATTGGGGGTATCGCCTTCACGGGTAGTTTTCTTGCGTATGGAAAACTGGAGGGCATCGTTAAGGATGACAGCCTCACCTTGCCGATGCAGCACATCATCAACATGGTGATGTTGCTGGCGGCTCTGGTGATAGGGGGCATGCTGACCGTTCAGATGGAGGAGGCCTCTTTTTCACTGGCACTTGTATTTATGGTGATATCGCTGCTGTATGGTGTATACTTTGTTGCACCTATTGGCGGGGCTGATATGCCTGTGGTCATCTCGCTTCTTAACTCTTTCAGTGGTTTGTCGGCCGCGGCGGCAGGTCTCATCTATGGTAGTAACTTTATGTTGGTCGGAGGTATTCTCGTGGGGGCTTCCGGTACCATCCTGACGGTTATGATGTGCAATGCGATGAACCGCTCACTGGTCAATGTACTAATCGGGGGCTTTGGTAGTTCTTCTGCCAAAGCTGCTGGTGGTGGTGCAGCAGCCGGTGAGATGGTGGTCAAGGAGGTGAGTATGAATGATGCGGCTATTCAGTTGTATTATTCCAGTACCGTTGTTTTTGTGCCGGGCTATGGTTTGGCGGTAGCACAGGCGCAGAAGGTGCTCAAAGAGGTCGATGATCTGCTGGAGGCCAATGGTGTGAAGGTGCGCTATGCGATACACCCTGTGGCGGGTCGCATGCCGGGACACATGAATGTATTGCTGGCAGAGGCAGATGTGCCTTATCCCAAATTGCTCGATCTTGAAGAGGCCAATGATTTGTTGAAGGATACAGATGTTGTGGTGATTGTGGGAGCTAACGATGTCGTGAATCCTGCTGCAGAGGATGATCCTGCTAGTCCAATCTACGGTATGCCTGTACTAAAAGTATGGAGCGCTAAGCACACAATTGTGATTAAAAGGGGTATGAGCGCTGGTTATGCCGGTATCGAAAACCCACTTTTCTTCCACCCAAAGAATAAAATGCTTTTTGGCGATGCTAAAAAAGTGCTTACTTCACTTGTGTCGGAACTAAAAGGGCTTTAATTTGCTTAGC
>CAZYAO010000042.1:3744-8977 GCA_964645715.1 uncultured Saprospiraceae bacterium | reverse complement strand
AAAAAAGTGCTTACTTCACTTGTGTCGGAACTAAAAGGGCTTTAATTTGCTTAGCCATAAGGGGGTGGTGTTGATTTGCTCGAAAAGCGTATTATCAATGCTAAGTATATTGCGTACGTACCTGGCTTGGTTGCTGCGGTACAGTCTTCTGCTTGCTTCCTATTAGTCCACTAAAACAATAGATGTCATGATTGTAACGGGTATATTACTCTTTGTGGGTTTGATGATTGTGCTGTCAGGTGTCTTCACCGTCCGGCAGCAGTCAGCTGCGCTGGTAGAGCGCTTTGGCTCTTTTCATTCGATCAAGCGGGCAGGGCTGCAGTTCAAGATTCCCATCATTGATCGGGTAGCAGGTCGGGTGAGTCTCAAAGTACAGCAACTGGATGTGCTGGTTGAAACAAAAACGAAGGATAACGTTTTCGTTAAGCTTAAAGTCAGTGTGCAGTTTCTGGTAAATCCGGACAGTGTCTACGATGCCTTCTATAAGCTTGAAAATCCGTACGAGCAGATCAATGCGTATGTCTTCGACGTGGTGCGGGCGGAAGTTCCCAAGTTGAAGCTGGATGATGTTTTTGAACGCAAGGATGATATAGCCAATGCTATCAAGCGGGAACTTGAGGAGGCGATGAATGACTATGGGTATGGTATCGTCAAGGCGCTGGTAACGGATATCGATCCGGATCACACGGTCAAAAATGCTATGAACCGCATCAATGCAGCTGAACGTGAAAAATTGGCTGCAGAATACGATGGAGAGGCGGAGCGTATCCGCATCGTTGCCAAAGCTAAGGCGGAGGCGGAGAGTAAGCGCCTGCAGGGGCAGGGTATCGCTGATCAGCGCCGCGAAATCGCCAAGGGTCTGGAAGAGTCGGTGGATATCCTCAACCGCGTGGGTATCAATTCACAGGAAGCTTCTGCACTCATCGTAGTAACGCAGCACTACGACACCCTGCAGTCACTGGGGGAACATGCCAACAGCAACCTGATTATGCTGCCCAACGCGCCAAGTTCGGCCAGTGATATGCTCAGCGATATGACGGCCTCCTTTATTGCCAGCCAGCAGGTGGGCAACAAAATTAAGGAGCGCGAGATTGAGCTTAAACGTGCTGAGGCGAAAGAGGGTACGAAAAAATAGTATTTCCAGCTAGCCGCGCAAGCGGGCTAAAGTAGCTTAAAAAGGGGGCCGACGGTTAGTCGCCCCCTTTTTGCATGTCTAAAGCCTGTGCAAATACCTGTCAGCAGAGCACATGGTATTAGTTGCTTTGCCGTATCTTTGCCGCTCAAAATCAGGTATGCTGTGCAGTATGCTGCCATCGTCTCCGGTCTACATGTCCCTGGCGTGTCAGCAGTGCATACCCAGTTACCCAAAAAATGGATAGCATGACGCAGTCAAAACATTACGCCCCCCGCGAAATTGAAGAAAAATGGTACCACCACTGGCTGGAGCAGCGGTATTTTCATTCCGAGCCCGACGAGCGGGAGCCTTTCAGTATTGTGATTCCGCCGCCCAATGTCACGGGCATTCTTCACATGGGGCACATGCTCAACAATACCATTCAGGACATCCTCGCCCGACAGGCACGCCTGCAGGGCAAAAATGTGTGCTGGGTGCCCGGTACAGACCACGCGTCCATTGCTACAGAGGCGAAAGTGGTGCAGATGCTGCGCGAGCGGGGTATTCGCAAGAGTGAGCTGAGCCGCGAAGCCTTCATGGAGTATGCCTGGGAGTGGAAAGAGAAATATGGCGGTATAATCCTCGATCAGCTCAAGAAGCTGGGCGCCAGCTGCGACTGGGATCGTACGCGCTTTACGATGGAGCCGGCACTTAGCGAGGCTGTGGTCAGGGTGTTTGTTGATCTTTTCAACAAAGGTAAACTCTACCGGGGCAAAAGAATCACCAACTGGGATCCGGAGGCGCTTACGGTGCTTTCCAATGAGGAGGTTATCTATCAGGATGAAAATTCCCGCCTCTATCATGTTCGCTACCAGGTTGAAGGAAGTGACGAGTGGGTGACTATCGCTACACAACGGCCGGAGACAATCATGGCAGATACCGGCCTTGCAATCAATCCGTCAGATGAGCGCTACCTGCACCTACACGGAAAGCGGGTTATTGTGCCGCTGGTAAATCGCGTTGTGCCCATTATTACGGATCATTATGTGGATGTAGCTTTCGGAACGGGGGCACTCAAGGTTACGCCGGCACATGACCAAAACGACTACGAACTGGGCCAGAAGTATGGGCTGGAGGTAATCGATATCCTCAATGCAGACGGTACCCTCAACGAACTGGCGCAGTTTTGTGTGGGCATGGATCGCTTCGCTGCCCGCAAAGCCATCGGTAAGTTGCTGGAAGAAGAGGGCTACCTCGTCAAAATCGAAGACTACAGGACGCGTGTCGGTCGCTCCGAGCGAACCAATGCTGTCGTTGAGCCACGCCTCACACTGCAGTGGTTTTTGCGCATGAAAGATATGGCAGCTACCGCACTTGAGGCAGTACGTTCGGGGGAGGTAAGGTTTTACCCCGAGAATATGTGGAATATGTACCACAGCTGGCTGCAGGAAGAAAATATTCGCGACTGGTGCATCAGCCGTCAGCTCTGGTGGGGACAGCGAATTCCCGCCTGGTATCTTGGCGCGGGCGATGATGCGCAGCTATTTGTAGCGGAGACAGCCGAAGAGGCACTCAGGCAGGCACGGGAGGTGACTGGCAATGCAGCGCTGTCAATGGACGATCTTCGCCAGGATGAAGATGTGGTCGATACCTGGTTCTCTTCCTGGTTGTGGCCTATCGCTGTTTTCGACGGCTTTCAGCGGCAGGATGAGCTGCGTTACTACTATCCTACCAATACGCTGGTCACAGGCTGGGACATCATGTTCTTCTGGGTTGCCCGCATGATTATGGCAGGTTACGAGTGGGCAGGTGATCTGTTGGGTGAGCAGGCCGAAAAGCAGCCTTTTCGGGCAGTCTATTTTACCGGCATGGTGCGCGACAACAAGCGTCGTAAAATGTCCAAATCGCTGGGCAACTCGCCTGATGCGCTTGAACTGATCAATACCTATGGTGCCGATGGTGTGCGCTTTGGCTTGTTGTCGGCAGCCGCTGCAGGTAATGATATTATTTTTGATGCTCCGCTGGATCCTGCAACGGGGCAGGTACGCAATGAGAGTAAACTTTGCGAACAGGGGCGAAATTTCTGTAATAAACTCTGGAATGCACTGCGCCTGATCAAGGGATGGGAAACCGACCCAGGCCTCACCGCAGGGCCCGTCAACGAACTGGCTGCTGACTGGCTGGAAAACAGGCTGGCGCAGACAGTGGCAGAGCTGGAGGTACTGATGGCTGAATATCGCCTCAGTGAGGCGATTATGACCCTCTATAAGTTCATCTGGGACGATTTCTGTTCCTGGTATCTGGAAATGATTAAGCCCGAAAGTGGTACAGCTATCGATCAGGCTACCTATGATCGCAGCATCAGCGCTCTCGAGCAAATGATGATTCTGTTGCATCCGTTCATGCCGTTTGTTACGGAGGAGGTGTGGCACGGCCTGCGCGATCGATCGCCAGGGGATGATTGCTGTGCAGCCAGTTGGCCTTCTGTCCGCTCGTTTGATGCCGACGCTATTGCCCGGGTTGAGCGCGCCAAGTCAGCAGTGAGTGGTGTGCGTGAGATTCGCAATAACAAGGGGATCAAGATGCGCGAGGCGCTGGCGCTCTTTGCGCCGCCTACGACGGCAGCCAGGGAATTGGTGGAGCATCCGGGCTTGCGTGCAATGATTGAGAAGATGGCGGTTCTTTCTTCGCTGACCATCAGTGGGCAGGCACCGGACAATGCAGTCGCTTTATTGGTAGGCAACGACAATTTTTACCTCGAAATCCACCAGGAGATTGATGTCGATGCTGAACGGGAAAAAATTGCGGGTGAGCTGGAATACTACCGTGGTTTTGTTGCATCGGTCATGAAAAAGCTTAGTAATGAGCGTTTTGTGAGTAGCGCACCAGCACAGGTGGTCGATGCAGAGCGGCGCAAACTGGCCGACGGTGAGGCTAAAATCAAGACGCTGGAGGAGAGTCTGGCAAAATTGGCTTAAAATAGCGAATATCTTTTGGCGGCCTTAGCCGCCAAAAGATAATTCAATAAAAAACACCCCTGACGGCCTGGCCGTCAGGGGTGTTTTTTACTCAAAAACCGGCATGCTGGTAGCCATCATGCGCGACAAAAACATATCCAGGGCGGCCCGCTTGGGCGCATCGAGATTATAGCTGATGTAGCGGGTATAGTATTCTTCCAGTGAAAAGTCGGGCTGGGGGGAAGGCAGCAGCAGATTGAGCTCGGGGATGAGCGCCAGTCCGGCGCGCAGGGCCTCGTTGAAGTCGTCAATGAAGGACTGTGGCAGCGGACGCACGGCCACCCAGGCAGCAAATACGAAGGGCAGCCCTGTGTGGTTGTACCAAGCCTCGGCGAGGTCGTAGACGTAGGGAAACCGCTTGTCGAGCCCGATGGTGCGGTCGCCAATGACCAGTCCACCCGTCTTACCGCCAATGAGCTCTTCATAACCCGGCTCAGCAGGTATTAGGCTGGGCGCAAGTTGCCAGTATTCATCCAGCAGCAGTCTGGTGAGTGCTACGGAGGAGCGCGAATGGTAGTCGAGATAAATGCTGTCGAGCTGTTCAAGGGGGAGATCGCTGTAAATGCATACCGTTTTGACAGCACCCACCGCTCCTATGCAGTAATCAGAGACTAGCTGCCAGTTGTCCAGCTCAGGCAGTATGGCTACGGGTGTTAGTGCCAGATCAACCTCGCCATCGCGGAGACGACGCGCACATTCGCTGGGTATGGCAAGGCTGAGTTCTACCTGGCTGGCCAGTGGACTCCGCAATATTCCGTACAACAGGGGTTTGGTATTGAGGTAGCTGACGGCAGTGATTTTTATTTTTCGCATCGCTGGTTTTTATTTGGTATAACTGGCGGGTTTATCTGTGCAACTTTGGCTCGTCATCAGGATACAGCGGTAATCAGCCCATGGTGATGCAGATGGTGCAGATCATTGCGCAGATCAACCTCTGGTTGGCCCGATTCATCAAAATGAATTCGCCACAGGCCCGTGTTGTGGTGTGCAAATTCATCCATCCGGCGCAGCGACTTGTTGAGCAGTATGCAGAGTAGACCTCGCATGGTGCGCCCATGGGAGCAGACGAGCAGCAGGGACTCTGGCCGCTGGTGGAGGTGAT
>CAZYAO010000042.1:0-3644 GCA_964645715.1 uncultured Saprospiraceae bacterium | reverse complement strand
TCACTGTCCACTCCACACCCTTGTACAATACCTTCCCTGTTGTAGCGGGTTTCACCGTGGCGGAGCAGGTAGATGGTTTTGGGCAGCACTTTTACGGACATGATTTTTTGAATTTATGCATTGACTACCGGCAGTTCAAAATACCCTCTGAAGTTGTCGTCCTCAAAAGTGACATCGCTGTAATCCCGGATGACGTTGTAGAGCGTATCGCGCTCTATCGGGCGGCGATTGACAGCTTTGATGAGCTTAACCAGCTCAGTTGTGGAGAGCGAAGGATTTTGCTCCTCCGAGCCCGCCATAGAGTAAATTTTGGTGGTATCATCAATGGTGCCGTCTATGTCATCGACGCCAAAACTCAGGGCCAGTTGAGCCGTAGAACGGCCGATCATTGGCCAATAGGCTTTGATATGGTCGAAATTGTCGAGATAAATGCGACTGACAGCGTACATGCGCAAATCTTCGATGGTAGATACCTCGGGCAGGTGCGACATTTCGTTGTTTTGGTTGCGGAACTTGAGCGGTATGAACGTCTGGAAACCGCCTGTCTTGTCCTGCAGCTGCCGAAGCTGCTCGAGGTGGTCAATGCGATGCATATAGTTTTCAATATGACCGTACAATATGGTCGCATTGGAGCGCCCCCCTAGTTCGTGCCAGATTTCATGGATGCGCAGCCATTGCTCGCCCGAACACTTACCTCCTGCAATTTTATCGCGGATTTCCGGATGGAAAATTTCTGCACCTCCGCCCGGCATGCTGTCCAGCCCTGCCTCTTTCATAAGGCGCATACCTTCTTCATAGGACACTTTAGCTTTTTTAAAAATGTAGTGGTACTCCACTGGTGTCAGCGCTTTGACGTGCAGTTCGGGGCGGTGCGCTTTGATGCTGCGGAAGAGGTCGCTGTAGAATGCCAGATCGTACTGCGGCAGCACCCCCCCCACGATATGTACTTCTGTGACAGGCTGGTTGTCGTATTTTTTGACAATATCGAGCATGTCCTCCAAGCTGTATTCCCAGCCCTCATGCCGCTGCTTGATGAGTCTTGAATAGGAGCAGAACGTACAGGTGTAGACACAGATGTTGGTCGGCTCCATGTGAAAATTGCGATTGAAATAGGTGTTGTTACCATTTTTCAATTCGCGTACATGGTTGGCAAGAACACCCAGATAGGGGAGAGGTGCCTGCTCGAAAAGGTAAATCCCTTCATCGAAATTGATGCGCTCGGCATTGTTCACTTTCTGAGCAATGTCCCGCAGGCGGTTGTCCAGTTGCGGATTGGCCAGCAACGTGGCGATGGCGTTGGGCTGATGATCGTTGGTATGGCTGACAGTCATAGCAGGCTTGCTTTTTTTCTTTCAATTATTTTTGAAAAAACAACACATGAGTCTGAATAGTTGCCGGGCAAAAATAATTGTTCCCCGGAAGTATAGGGCTGATATTTGTTACCTGTTGGGAAGGTTGTTGGTTGTAAGGGAGGTAGAATTTTCACGCTGGCAGCTAGTACGGTTAAAAGCCGAGTAGGAGGAATGAAAAATAATGTAAATACAGTTTTATCTTTACTGCTTCAGCGGCGTGGAAAGGCGGCCGTGACAAGCGCAACTGCCGGGATGACAGCGCAGTGATTATGCATATGAAGAATGTGCTTTGGCAGCGTGGAAATACACCCGCAAAAACTTGCCTGCCGGGACAATAGCGGCAGATGTGAACAAAGAAGAAAATCATGCTTTCAGTGCTCATACCCGTGTACCAGTGGGACTGCCGGCGGCTCGTGGACGAGCTGCTGCGGCAGGGCAGGCAACTGGTATATCCCTTTGAGATCCGTCTTTACGATGATGGCTCTCCGGACAGCTACCGCTTGCTCAACCGGCAGTTGTCGGTGCAGCCGGAGGTGGTATACTGGGAGGCACCTGTCAATTTGGGGCGTGCGGGAATCCGCAATAAGCTGGCTGCAGAGGCACGTTATGATCGACTGTTGTTTATGGACGCGGATAGCGGTGTGGTCAAAGATGATTTTTTGAAGGTATACGTATCGCATGCCACTTCACCGGGTGTTGTCTGCGGTGGGCGAGTATATGCATCAAGCCCGCCGGCAGACCAGGTGTACTACCTGCACTGGCTGTTTGGTCGACGGCGCGAAAGCTATGGACCAAGCCGGCGTCAGCGCGATCCGTTGCTGGGTTTTATGACTAACAACTACACCATATCCCGCAGCCTGCAGCAGGCTTTTCCGTTTCACGAATCCCTTCGTACCTACGGTCATGAAGACACCCTGCTGGGTATCCAGCTCAAGCAGGCAGGTATTCCAATCTATCATATTGACAACCCCCTGCAACACGAAGGCCTTGAACCCGCCGGCGTTTTTCTGCAAAAACAACAACAGGCTATCGGCAACCTCCACCAGCTAAGCCAATCCCACCCAATCCTCAATACCCGCCTGCTTTTTGCCGTAAGGTTACTACAAAGTCTATGGCTGCTGCGCCCATGCTATCATCTTCTCCGTCCGCTGGCTGGTTTGTTGACCAACCGCCTTCTGCAGCAACCCGGCTCGCTGTTGTGGCTCGATCTGCTGAAGATCTACTGGCTGGCCGACAGTATACGGATATCCACTATTTCTGCCAAATCTTAACTAATTGTTGCCAAATCGCGCTTATTTTCGCACATTTCCTGAATTTTATTGTTTATATTTGCATAGGTGTACAATAGGCTTTCCCCCTCCTGACAACGTTATATTAACACCATTGTAATCATATTCTCCCAAAATTTAATGCTCACAAGAAATGAGGAAAATTCTATTGTTTCTGGTACCTAACCTGTTGGCCCTGCCTGCCCTTTTGTCACAGACCGAATGGTCCGTCGGTGCCTCTGTGGGGCTGGCCAACTACCAGGGTGATTTGTTGAAAGAGGATTACGCCTTGCTCCAGGAAGCACAATTGGCCTACGCGCTGCACGTTCAGGCTCACTTTTCGCCCATCCTCTCAGTTCGCGGAGGCTTTCTGTTCACACAGCTGCAGGGCAACGACTTTAAGTACCCCGATCGCAAAAAGCGTGGGTACAGCTTCACTACCGGCATTACTGAGATCGGGTTCATCGGCGAGTGGGAGCCCTTCGGCTGGCAGGCGACTGCCATTCGTCCGGGTATTTGGGGAAAAGTCTCGCCTTACCTGAGTCTGGGTGCGGGCTTCGCCTTTACGAATCCCAATCCGAATTTTCCCAATGCTTCTACGGAGCTCAACCCCAGGGAGTTGCAGGATGTAAATGCCAAATACAGCAAAACTAAGTTTGTTGTTCCTATTGGTGGCGGACTCAAGTTTCCGATCGCCGAGGGTTGGACGATCAAGGCGGATGTTGCTTTTCGCTATCCTTTCTCCGATTATCTGGACGGCATCAGTATTTCGGCCAATCCCGACGCATTCGATTGGTATCATGTGAGTACCATTTCGCTCAACTATAAGTTTAGAAGCTAGTGAAATGGCGGCTTCTGCCGCCCAAAATGCACAGCGGCAGTAACTTACGCAACCCTCATGTTCAAAACCTTATCTTCATGTCCAACCATCCCCCCCGACTTTACGCGCTGGTCATCGCTATTGACGACTACCCTGTCCCGCACCATCGCCTGAAGGGCTGTGTAGCGGACGCCAGGCTGCTGG
>CAZYAO010000041.1:0-35581 GCA_964645715.1 uncultured Saprospiraceae bacterium | reverse complement strand
GAATTTGGAAGTGGGGACCAGGCGTATTGGCAAAGTTTTGGTTACCTGATAAGCTTGTACAGGGCAGTCAATAGGTATGAGGATCTCTCAGTGCTGATGGAAGGGGCTCTTGGTAAATTTGAAAAGAATTTTGGAAAGGACAACAGAGATTACCGCGTACTCTTGAGTAATCTGGGTAGCCTGTACATGACTTTGGGGCAATACGACAGGGCGTTGAGCACACAGCAGGAGGTCATGGCTCATGCTGATAAACACTTGGGTAAAGACGACCCTGAATATGGGATTTGCCTGAGTTCGCTGGCAATGGCTTACCGTAATGCAGGCCTTTATAGTCAATGCTTGCCTTTGTTTGAGCAGGCTTTGGGTATTTTGGGTGATCGGCATGAATATTATTTTTTCATGCTCAATGAGCTGGCCAACGTTTATTCAAATTTGGGCCAGTATGATAAAGCAAAACTTTCTTACGAGCTTGTATTACATCAGATCGATACTTCCAATGATGCAGATTTGTATATCAAGACAATCAACAATCTGGCCTTTGTATACGAACGGGTAGGGCAGTATGAAAGGGCAGTACAGTACTACCAGCAATCCCTTGACAAACAGGGACAGCTTACAGGTAAAAATAGTGCTGCATACGGGACAATTCTCAGCAATTTGGGTAGTGTGCTCATGCGCATGGGGCAGTATGATGAAGCACTGCCTTTATTGCAGGAGGCGCTGGAGATTACTGGATTAACATTGGGAAAGGGGCACACCTTTTATGGTAATCGCCTGAGTAATCTGGGTAATTTATTTGAGAAGATGGGACAGGATGACAGAGCGCTTCAACTGTTGCAAAATGCTGTTGAGAATGCCGAAGCAGCTCTTTCCCGTAATCACCCGAATTATGGTGCTTACCTGTATTATTTGGGCAGAATTTATGCAAAAATTGGACAGTACGATAAAGCTGTGCCACTACTCCAGGCAGCTGCCGACAATATAGGAAACTCATTGGGGCGTGAACATGCCAAATATCGCGATGTGCTCGATCAATTGGGGTTTTCATATGCGCGAACTGACCGCTTTGGGCAGGCTGAGCTATTGGCGGATACAGCGCTCCGACTCACACAGCAGTTGATCGGCAGGGCTGTCCGATATTCTTCGGAAGAAGACCTGGCTGACCTGCAGGCACAAGAGAATCAACCTTTGCGCGAGATTCCCTCCTGGATGCACAGTGGTCGCTTTTCTGTTGGTATCAGTCAGTTGGTCTGTAATGACATCCTTTTTCAGAAAGGATTTTTGCTGGATGCTGCTATGCGTCTCCGGCGGCTGTCTGTGGTGACGCCCGAAGCAGATTCTTTGGCCAATTTGCTGAAGTACTACCGGATTCAACTCTCGAAGGAGTATGTAAAACCTGTGTCAGAGCGAGTTGGGGTGGATGAACTTGAAGAAAAAGCCAATACCGTTGAGGGTATTCTCAGTCGTACAGTAGCGGGCTATGCGGATGCCCTGCGTCAGGTCAAATGGGAGGAGGTAAGGGACGCCCTCAAACCAGGGGAGGCGGCATTGGAATTCATCCATTTTTCACTGCTCTTTCCCGAAAAAACGGATAGTATTCGCTACGGGGCTTTGTTGATTAAACCAGGTGATACCAGCCCTCGGTATATCCCTCTTTTTGAAGCTTCGGCCCTCAATCCCTTGTTGGCTGACCGAATTGAACGAAGAGAGGATTATGTCAATAAATTGTATGCTTCTTCGCAGCGGGGGCTGACGCCGGCCGGTGAAAAGACGGTTTCATTGTATGAACTTATATGGAAGCCCATTGAAGCTGCCGGCCTGGAGGGTATTTCAACCATCTATTGTGCCCCTTCCGGTTTGTTGCATCGACTTAATCTGGCTGCCATTGCTACCAGTGTGATGAGCACACTGGGCAATAAGTATCATTTGGCCATACTCAATAGTACGCGGCAGTTGGTTCTGCCTGCCCCCGCTGTGTTCAGGGATAATCAGGCTGTGCTGATTGGCGGTGTAGATTACGGGGAGGAGGCGGATGTGTCTTCGCCGGAGCGTTCTTCGGGCGATCGCTGGGAAATGCTTGCGTATACATCCTTAGAAGTTGATGAAATTGCAGCAACGCTGCAGCAACAGGCCTATACAACGCGGCTACTGAAAGGTAAGGAAGCTAGTGAGGAGGCATTCAAGCAGTTGGGCGTCAAGGAGTCATCCCCTCGTGTCCTGCACATTGCCACACATGGTTTTTTTTCCCCGAAACCCCAGCCTGCCGACACAGCTGGCGCTGGTGGCAGAGAACTGGCATTCAAAAGGTCGGATCTTCCTATGCTGCGCTCCGGTCTGATTCTTGCCGGAGGCAACTTTGCGTGGCAGCATGGCCGGGCAACAGCACCCAATAGTGAAGATGGTATTCTCACTGCTTACGAAATCAGCCAGATGAATTTTTCTAATACGGAATTGGTTGTTCTTTCTGCCTGTGAAACCAATCTGGGCGATATTGAAGGAAATGAGGGCGTGTATGGCTTACAACGGGCATTTCGCATCGCGGGTGCTCAATACCTTATTATGTCATTATGGAAGGTGGATGATAAGAAAACCAAGGTATTTATGACTAATTTTTACCGCCACTGGCTGGAAGAGGGGATGAGCGTGCCGGAGGCTTTCCGAAAGACACAGTTGCAGCTGCAACAGGTGTACAGTCACTATGACTGGGCCGGGTTTGTACTTATTGAATAACAGTGAAATTATATTGTAAAAAACATAATTGATAGACGTTCATTACCGGTGATAGCCGGTAATGAACGTTCTGAGGAAGCCTCTCGTTGTCATGTTTAGAAGGTGGCTAAGTAGTTTATCGCACAATTTGCAGTATCAAAGAGCTGATATGCCCACTGTCTGCAGGAAGTGACTGTGCTGCTGACCGGCTAGCGGAGTCCTCCGATAACAGCGAACCCAACAGCACAGCCAAGGGCGTGCCCGCTCCTTGAGAACTGCTTCTGCTAAAATTAAATTCAACAGGCTGCGAGCTGGCAATCACTTTGAGTACCTCCATACCTTCAGGTTCGCCGATGTTGAAGGCGTCAGACCGCCAGTACGTGAAGGGGCGAAGATAAAAATCTGCAGCGGGGCGCAGGCCAGGTACGATTTTATTGATTTTATTGTTGGGCTGTATATCTAGTATGCTGAAATAGAAAGGCTTATTTCCACGATTGATGACCTCCAGCTTGATGCTCTCGCCAAGTCTTACCAGACGATCTGAAAGTGGACTGTAGTTGCCTTGTCCATCACTAACCAGTACCCGTAGCGTCGCCTGTATGTGGGGACTATCAGTCTCCAGCCTGCGCAAAAAATCAGCTCTGGCGTAGTCTGCAATAGTGGATGCCAGCTGTCGGCCTTTGCTGCTGCTGTCCCAGTAATAGTCCAGCGGAAACCGTGAGAGAGGCATACCGTCATGCTTGTACAAGATGAGCATTCGTTGGCCGGTATGTTCAATGTTTTCTTCTATGGTGAGGTCAGCTGCCGTATTGGTGAGCACTATGAAAGGATAGGAGGACAGAACCTGCTCCAGCTGAGCTTGTCTTGTTTTGTCCTGTAGACGTATTGTAAGCGTCGCCCTGAGTGCTCCATAATTTTGCTCACGGATAAATACCTTGGCTGTCTGAATTTGCGCCAGCGTAAGCGGGTTCTCCAGGCTGATTTCGGATTCGAAAGTGCCTGATGCATGCACAAAACCCATACTGAGCGGGCTCACCCCCAGCGTGTCTGTTATATTAGGTGGATATAAGGCTACAGTGCTTCCCTGTGTGCACCCTTGTAGCGCGCCTGCCTCTATTTGTATCGTATGGGAGGATAAGACTCTCTTGACCGTAAAATATTGATCCCTGGGTTGTACACCGCCGCCCAAAACAACCATATCCATTGCGCCCTCTCCGAGTGGTGTTTGTATAGATGTGCGGAAAGCTACTTCCTGCCTGATGGCTGCCAGCATACTTCTGTAAGAGGCGTCAGGCGGCAGGTTACTGAGTGTCTTTGAAAAAGCATGGGAAAATATTCCGTACGTTTGTTGATAGTCCCTGTATTCATAACTGGACTGATTGGGACTAGACCCTGAAAGTACAACCAATGGTGCCAATTTTGCTTCGGCTACGGACCAATCACTGGCAACAGTCGCGTCCTGAGCTTTTTCCTGTAAATTATTTATATAGTCAGGTGCTGCCATGATAATATTCGTACCCCTGGCAGCAATCGCAGGTCCTCGGGTAGCCGTCCCCGAATGGCAGGCATCCAGCAATACAAGCAGATGACCATTCGGACCAAGCCGCTCACGCAACATGCGTAGTGCTTCACCAAGTTCATCATCTCGCAACAGGTACTGGCCGTAGTTTATACCCGCTTCAAAACGCATAGGTGAGTTGTAAGGCACCAGCGCCTCATCAAGCCCGTCGATTTCGTCTCCGTTGTCATCCTGTACCTGTTGACCATGGCCTGAAAAATGAAAAATGGCTACATCCCCCGGCCGTACGCGCAGTGTCAATTGTTGGTAAATGGCCTCGAGGATGCGCTGGCGAGTTACCTCGGCATCGACGAGTGTGTGGATGTTATTCGCCTGAAAGCCCTGTAAAAGCAGGGTGTTTCTCATCAGCCAAGTATCGTTGACCGCTTTGAGTTTTGCCCAGCCTGTGTATTCCGGATAGTCACCGACAGATACGAGTAGGGCATGATTGGTCGTTTGTGCAATTGTCTGGTACAGGCAGAGAATGAGGATGAAAATGGCAGTGGGTTTTTTCATAGTATGTTGATTTTAGTTATTTAAGGTTTGTTGTCTCGGTGGAACTAAAAGATACGCTATATCCTTGTTAACGTGGTTGTAGCGTTGACGATGAAAAGCCGTTGCACTTGACTGTGCATACCAAATGCTAAAAATAGGGCGATTATTATGAATCAAGGGTGCTCGAGAAAAAAATTTCATTGAATTTATTTTATCGTAATAAATCCTCTGCAGCCGTGCTAATGACTGCTGATTGGCATAAACGAATTGCGTCGTCCTCTAATTTTCTCAGCTCTATTGATTATTAGCCCATTGCGGAAAGTGAACACCTATGCAACCATGCAGCATTAAATGCTGTTGGTTAATTTGATTAATCATTGCTGGTATGTTTTTACGCATTGAATGCTGCGTATTAACCAGCTTTTTACATAATTTAGTGATTGTATTGAGGGTCTGGTCGAATGACCGTGAGGACCTGTCTTTTTGACAAAATCCTGATTGTTATGAATAAAGCATTTCTTAGCTCGTTATTACTGCTGTGTATGTTCTCCCTGCACGGACAAAGCTGGCAGGAACTCAGGGATCAGGCAGTGTCACTCTATGAAAAGGGGGAATTTGCGACAGCACTCCCACAGGCTGAAAAGGCGCTGGCGCTGGCTGAGCAGGAGTATGGGTCGAGCCATGAAAATTATGGGGAGAGTTCTCTTATTCTCGCAGAATTGTACAACCAACTGGGGCAATATGACAAAGCGTTGCCGCTGTTTGTAACAGCCGTAGATGTTGTCGAAAAAACGACAGGCAAGGAAAATGCGCAGTACGGGTATGCTATCAGCGGACTCGCAGGCGTGTACCACAGCATGGGAGCCTACGACAAAGCACTGCCGTTGCTACTAACCGCCGTTGAAAATGCAGAAAAATGGCTGGGAAAGGATAATCCGGAATACGGAAGCCGCCTCAACAGTCTGGCCAACCTGTATTATTTCATGGGAGCGTATGACAAGGCCTTGCCTATGTTTATTGCTTCGGTAGAGAACGCAGAAAAGACGCTGGGAAAAGATCATCCGGAGTACGGAAGTCGCCTGAATGGGCTGGCTAGTCTGTATCATTGGATGGGCGCTTATGATAAGTCGCTCGCATTGTTCATAGAGTCGATTGCCAATGCAGAAAAACATCTGGGCAAACGGCATCCGGAGTATATTAGCCGGCTGGGCAACCTCGCTACACTCTACGAAAGGATGGGCGCTTACGACAAGGCATTGTCGTTGTTAACGGAGGCACTCGAAACAACCGCCAGTACGCAGGGGAAAGATCATCCGGATTATGGTAGGTTACTTAACATACTGGTTGTACTGTATTACGGCATGGGGGAGTTTGAACAAGCCATCGTCGCCTGTCTCGAATCGCTGGCCAATGCGGAGATAAATCTAGGGAAGGATCACTCGGAGTATGGTGTGCGACTCAATAATCTCGCGCAGTTGTATCTCGCCATCGGGCAGTTTGACAAAGCATTGCCGCTCAATCTACAGTCACTGGAAAATGCTGAGCGATCCGTCGGGCGGCAACATTCGGAGTTCGGTACGCGCCTCAATAATTTGGCTGCGCTGTATGAGGGTATGGGTGAGTACGAGAAGGCACTGCCACTCTATCTGGAATCTGTAGAAAATACCATAAATTCATTGGGTAAGCATCATCAGCTCTATGGTAACCGGCTGATTAACCTGGCTTATTTGTACCGAAAGATGGGGGCTTACGATCTGGCGCTTCCGCTTTACTTCGAAGCGCTGGAGAATGTTGAAAAAGCTCTCGGGAAAGAGCACGCGTCTTATGGAGCTTATCTGAGTAGCCTGGCATTGTTGTACAATAACCTGGGTAATCACGATAAGGCGCTGCCGCTGTTACAGGAGGCTGCTGCGGTTACAGCCAATGCGCTGGGGATGGAGCACCCCAAGTATGAGGCTATGCTCAACTATCTTTCTATGGCCTATACGGCAGTGGGTGATTATGCCGCTGCTCTGCACCCTGCCGATAGTGCGCTGCAGCTTATGCGCCATTTGTTGACCCGGTCCGTAAAGTTTTCTTCCGAAAGGGACTTGGCGGCTTATCTCAAGCGGGAAAGTGCCAATTTGGCGCACATACCTTCGTGGCTGCACAGCGGGTTGTTCCCCGATTACCTCAATGAAATGGTATGCGACGATATTCTCTTTCAAAAGGGCTTTTTGCTGCACGCTGCAGCCAGGCTGCGGCGGCTGTCAACCACCACGCAGGAGGCTGATTCATTGTCATCTCAGCTTCGTTCTTATTATGTACAACTTTCCAGGGCGTATGCAAAACCGCCTTCGAAGCGGACAGGTGTAGCGGAGCTGGAAGAAAAAGTAGATGCGCTCGAAGCTGTGCTGAGTCGCACGGTAGCTGGCTATGCGGAAGCCTTACAGCAAGTTCGTTGGAGAGAAGTACAGGGGGTACTTGCAGCAGATGAGCTGGCGATAGAGTTTATCCGCTTCCCTGTCTTGTTTCCGAAAAATACCGATAGTGTCTACTACGGGGCATTGCTCATAAGGCCAGGCTACGATACGCCGCGCTATGTACCGCTTTTTGCCGAGTCAGCGCTCAGGCAGTTGCTGGCGAGTAACGTAGTTCGCAAGTCCGCCTACGCCAATGAACTCTATGGCTGGGTCAATCAAGGACAGCTTCCGCCGGATTCATTACGTGCTTCTTTGTATGATTTGGTGTGGAAAAATATTGAGCAGACGGGGCTGGACGGGGTCTCGACCATCTACTATGCCCCTTCCGGGGTGTTGCACCGACTCAATCTCGGGGCTATTGCATTGGATGAAAACACAGTACTCGCCAACCGATTCAGGCTTATTGCACTAAATAGTACGCGGCAGTTGGTTCTTCCTACCGATTTTTCACCGGCATCCAAGGATGCGGTGCTGATTGGGGGGGTGGAATATAACCTCGCAGTCAACACAACCGCTGCTGATGATCAGCCTGCCGTGAATGCGGGCTCCCGTTCGATTGAGTCTTTCTGGAGCGAAGAAGGTGATAGCCGCAGTGCGGGTTGGAAAACGCTTCGTTGGACAGGAGTTGAAGTTGACCGAATTGCGACACTACTACATAAGCATGCTTATGCTTCGCAAAAGTTTACGGGTCGGGCAGCCTCTGAAGAGGCTTTCAAACAGCTTGGCAGAGATAAGCCTTCTCCGCGGATCTTACACATTGCTACCCATGGCTTCTTTTTCCCTGATCCGGTAACCGTTTTTCCGGAGGTTGTCGAGGCGAGGCAGCGAGCCTTCAAATGGTCAGAGCACCCCATGATACGATCAGGCCTCATCATGGCAGGGGCCAACTATGCATGGGAGCATGGCCAGCCGCCGTCGCCTGATCAGGAGGACGGCGTGCTGACAGCTTACGAAATCAGCCAGATGAATCTTTCCAATACCGAGCTGGTGGTGCTTTCTGCCTGCGAGACGGGGCTGGGTGACCTGCAGGGCAATGAAGGGGTCTATGGCCTGCAACGTGCATTTAGGATTGCAGGAGCCAAGTACCTCATCATGTCGCTATGGCAGGTACCTGACCAGCAGACGATGGAGTTTATGAGCACTTTTTATCAACTTTGGCTGGACGAGGGAATGAGCATACCAGATGCTTTTCACAAAACACAGGAGGCGATGCGGCAGCTTTTTGTAAACCCGTACGCTTGGGCAGGCTTTGTGTTGATAGAGTAACATCACTAGACCATAACACGCTTTGGCGGCCTGGCCGCCAAAGCGTGTTATGATTCCTTCCGCTTATTTTTTTCAAAAAAAGGCCTTCCTTCGAGTATCTGTTGTTTGTATTTTTCTATCCGCCCCAGCCGCGTCTGTGTTTGTTTGGGTTGTGAAAAATAGATAATATAAGCCCGCCGCTGACCGGGTGTGAGTGCGAAGAAGGCTTCTTTAAATGCAGGATTTTCCTCCAATTGAGTTAGTAACTCTACAGGTACGGGCTCCGGATTTTTGGAAAAAATCACCTGCCTGCCTGCTTTTTCCAGCTCAATAGCTTCGGCCAAAAAGGTGCGGATGGCTTCAGCCTGAGCGGCTACTTGTGCAGGACTAGTGAATTGGAGTGTTCTGGCAGCTTGTGAGCTCTCTCCGGGCTTATGCAACAGGTATAAGGGGTCGCTCAACAGGGACCCCTTAAAAAAACTTAGACAGGCGAAATCTTTAAATGCGCTGACGGTCGCTACATTCTTGCCCGCATAGGTATAGCAAGGTATGCTCCACTTGAGTTCCTCCTGCAGGCCGCTTTCCAATACGAGCTGCCGCAGTAAAGTCAGTTCCTCTTGCCAGCGGTGGACTTTGCAGGCAGGGGTACCGCCATATTTGCAGCGCATACAACCGTTGAGCAAGTATTGGTCAATCTGTGGATTCATATTGCGTGAAGCTTGCGTACATAAAAAAAGAGACCGGAATTAGTATTCCGGCCTCCATGCTCATGGGATTAAACAAAAGGTTGAAGCACTAAAGACGTATTACAAAGGTATGTGATAATACAGTAAAGCGCAACCTTCAGTCTTTTTTTAACATATTCGTAAGTATTAACGATTACGCTGCAGTACGAAACGGGAGATACGACTTATACGCCCTTCATTCAGCAGTCGCAGGAAGTACACACCGTCGGCCTGGTGTTCTGGTAGCTCCAGTGTCTGTAGCTGGTCTTCGGATACACCAAGTTCGCGGGTCATCAGTACGCGCCCCAGCGGATCGAGGATTTCAATCATCGTATTCGCTGCTACTGGCTGGTCAAGATCTATGTGAATGGTGCCGGCTGACGGGTTGGGGAAGACGGACAGATCTCCTGCTGTGGTATGTGCTGCCGTATGGTCTTCAAGCTGGCTGAGCGCAGGGGCACTTCCGCTAAAGCTTACATTGGCAAACCTGCTGATCATGTCGCCGGTACTGCTGTTGTGGAAGGTCATCAGTCCAACTTCCACACACTGGTTCATGGCTACATTGGCAACCATTGCCTGGTACCAGTTGACACCGTTGGGCGATACGTAACCGATAATCTGGTTGTTGCTGCGAACGAGTCGGAGCCAGTAGCGCTGAAGTGCAGACCAATGAGCCGGTATACACACACCATTGGTCATTGACCGGATCTCACGGCGGTGTTCCATCGCGCGGTTGGTGAGCAGGTGCACCTTTTTAGCACCCGCAGCATTGCTCTCCCGGATGCTAAGTCCCGCCCAGCCAAGTCCGTTGATGCTGGTCACCTGTGCTTGCAGAGAGCCATTACCGCAGAGTGTGCGTTGCGCAAAACCAAAGCCATCGGCAGAATGCGGATTGATAGGGGTATGGCAGTTGTCGGTCATCACCGTAAACTCGCCAGTAGCTGCATTGTAGCTGGCACTGTTGCCATTGCTGCAATTTACACCATTGGCCTGCTGCCGCCAGCCGCAGGGAAGGCCTTGCACGGTGATCTGACTGGTACAGCTAGCCGAACCGCCTCCGTTGGCTACGGCCGTGACGACTACCGCTACGGTTGAACCTACTGTTGCACAGCTAATGGAAGTCAGCGATGCCGTAAGGCTCTGAATGCCACAGTCAGCAGTTGCACTGGCCAGATTGGAGAGGTTAAGTGCAATCGAGCTTTCACCATTGAAGAAGACCGTCTGATTGCTGCAGCTGATGGTAGGCGGAACCACTGGTCTTACCGTTACCTGAATGGCGTTGCTCGCCAGTGCATTGGTCCAGTCACTTTGACAGTCAACACCTGCGAGTCGGCGGAACCAAGTCGTCTGGGTGAGTGCCGTAGGTGTGTAGGTAGCAGTATTACTATTGGCAATATCTGTAAATCCTGCACTTGCGCTGGTTGTCGACCGCTGCCAGCGATACTCTAGTATGCCTACTTCACCACTGGCACCACTGGTGCTGGTGAGGGTAGCAGGTGTGTCTCCGGAGCAGATGGTTTGCACGCCGGCAATCGCACCCGGGGTATTGGGCAGTGTGCAACTTTCGACGCATATAACAGCCATGCTTACATCATTGTCACTGCCTTGAGATACGAAATTTCCGGCAGCCATGAGATATCCGCTGGGTAATAATTGAATATGGCGTACGGCAAAACCTCCCAGCAGATCCTGGGCTTCAAAGGACGTATCGGTAGAGCCGTCACTATTGAGACGTCGTATTTTCTCCGGGAAGGTACCGCCAATGACTACCTTGCCAGTCGCGTCCAGACTCATGTCCCAAACAGACTGGAATGCAAGCGGAAAAGCAGGGAGTGTGAAGGTATTGTCTACCGTGCCATTACTATTGAGCCTGACAACTTTTTCTGTAAACTCCCCCCCTGCCATGATCTGGCCATTGGGCAATACCAGAACGCTGAGTACCCAATTGTTATTGAACGTAGGGAAGCTGGTGAAAGTATTGTCGACAGTGCCGTTTGCGTTTAACCTAAATACACCCGTAGAGGTGCCAACAATAATTTTACCGTCGGGCAGTAATTCCGTGTCATATATAGAACCGATATTCGGGCCTTGTCCCTGTGCATACCCGAAGGTATTGTCCAGACTACCGTCGGCATTTAAGCGCGCGATGACATAGGTGGGTGAGTTAAAGCCTCCTGATACCAGTAACTGACCGTTGGCCAGCGGAATAACATTATCCATACTGCCAAAACCGCTGAACAAAGGTGGCGTGAAGGAGTTGTCGAGCGAACCATCGCTGTTCAGGCGGGCAACAAATCGCTTAGGACCCTCAAAGTTGCCTACGATAATGTACTTGCCGTCACTTAGCTGGGCTACATCTAGGATGGAAAGCTCGGGCGCATTGGAACCGATAGTGAAACTGGTGTTGGACTGAAAGCTGGCATCAAGTGAACCATTGGCATTGATGCGGCAAATCCCTTGTCCGGGACTGGTAAAGAATCCAACTACTGTAAA
Organism: uncultured Saprospiraceae bacterium; assembly: GCA_964645715.1. Taxonomy (GTDB): domain Bacteria; phylum Bacteroidota; class Bacteroidia; order Chitinophagales; family Saprospiraceae; genus JAUMBM01. The sequence goes on along the minus strand of CAZYAO010000041.1, from coordinate 23,894 downwards.
TTTACCGTCGTTGTCCTGGTGGAAGCCACTGACAGCAGGCGGGCTGCTCGTAAACGGATCAACCACAAAAGGAGGGGTGAAATCAGGGCACTGTGCCTGTATCACCTGCATACCGAAAATAGCTAGCAGCAATGAAAATACCCGTAGTGAGCTAACCTGTTTGTACAGGGCTGCCACCGAAGAAACCATGCTTTTAAATACATGTACCATTTGATATAAATTTGTGTGAATAATCAATGAGCGTTCACGTTTCTGTGTGTAATACTGGTACTCGGTTTGGGATGACATGTAATCAAGCTTGGGGTAAGCAGAGGAATTCACGGGGTCTCGCAAAAAAATATAACTTGTTTTTGTAATGCGAATGTAGCCTGTGTTCCCGCTGCCGGGGCTATTGTTTTGATACTTGCAATTGTCAAATTTGCACTTCCTTGCTTTTAATGCTATTTTCGTTTTTGCACTCAGTTTTCAAAATGATTATTATTAAGTACAATGTGCTTGTTGTTTAATTTTAATATATTTATTTTTTAATATATTGTAGGCTGCCTGCAGAGTTTGACAGTTCATATCCGGTTCTCAGTAAGCTAGGTTAATTGATGATTAAAAGGAGCGGTTGATATGAAAATATTCCTGTATGCGTCCTCCTTATAGGAAATGGGGTAGTGTTATTTAAAAACTATTTTTTTTAAAATAAATTAATATCTTATATTTGTGTGGTAATAACTAATTGTCATGGCAAAATTTCGCACTAACTACTCGCGATCACGTGCGGGTATTTCAGGCATGTTGAGTAAATTGGGGGTATTTTCGGCCATAGTAGCGGGGATTTTGTACCTGTATACCCTGCTTGCGGAGCAGTTCCCCGCACTGACAAGTGAGCTGGAGACAGCTACTACCCAACCGGTCGAATGGCTGCCAAAGGGCAGCAAGGGGCAGCTCGTACATTTTTCGCATTATTCGCTGCAGTACAATGAGGAGCACGAACAGGCCAACTGGGTGGCATATAAACTAGAAGCAACACAGTTGCAGGGCCCCTCTTTTCCTCGTGAAGATAATTTTTTGCCGGATCCCAAAATTCTGACTGCCTCAGCTACACCTGACGATTACCGCCGCTCAGGCTACGATCGTGGACATTTGGTGCCGGCGGCAGATATGTCGTTTGATCAGCAGGCGCTGGCCGAGACCTTTTATATGAGTAATATCAGCCCCCAAAACAGAGCCTTTAACCAAGGCATATGGCGTGAGCTGGAGGAGGATGTGCGCAATTGGGTGGAGGAGAAAGGTCATCTCTATATTGTCAGTGGCCCTGTTTTTTCCAAAAAACCAATTGATGTCATTGGAAGGGAAAATCGGGTGACTGTACCTGCTGCTTATTTTAAGGTGCTTTTTTATCAGGATGATGATAAGTCAGAAGCCATCGGTTTTCTTATCCCAAATGAGCTGAGTGACCAACCACTTTCTGCTTATGCTTTGAGCGTAGATGCCGTAGAGGCCAGTCTTGGTTATGACTTTTTTGACGGACTGCTGTCAAATAAGGAAGAGGAAAGGGTGGAGCGTGTTGTGCAGCTAGATCGCTGGTCCCTGAATCCGCAAAAGTACCAGCTACGGCTCAATCGCTGGAATCGTGTAGGTCGTTGATGGTTGTGGCTTTGTTGCCAGCATTTTGTTTATCGCATTGATTGTTTTCAAATGGATAAGTTACCCTTATTACAAATTCTGGTCGATTACCCAAAAACTCGGCCGCTGTGGTGATTGTTTTCTTTGTCAAGGCAATTTCTTATCTTGCCATGGTTTTATATTTATTGGCAGCTTTCACTACAAACAGCAGTTATGTCGGATAAACTGGCTTTCGGAGAATCAATAACCCAAGGGTATACTTTCAAAGGAGAGAGCTTGGTGCTTGGTACAGCTATCTTTCAGGGAGAACCAATGCCAGCGCACTGGGTTAAAGTTCCGCTCAAAACGATTAACCGGCATGGACTAATTGCCGGTGCAACGGGATCAGGTAAGACCAAGACACTTCAGATCATTGCTGAGCAACTCTCTCGTCAGGGGGTTCCGTCTTTGCTCATGGACATCAAAGGCGACCTGAGTGGTATTGCTAAGCCAGGTACAAGTAATCCTAAAATTGAGGATCGCCACCAAAAAATTGGTATCCCCTATACACCGGCCGGCAGCCCTGTTGAGTTTCTTACGCTCTCTGGCGAGAAGGGTGCCCGTCTTCGGGCGACCGTCACGGAGTTCGGCCCCGTTTTGTTCAGTAAAATCATTGGTCTCAATGAAACACAGGCAGGGGTGGTAGCGGTGGTTTTCAAGTATTGCGATGATCATAATCTCCCGCTGCTGGATTTAAAAGACCTGAAAAAAACACTGCAGTATCTCACCAACGAGGGCAAGGATGCCATCGAGGAAGAGTACGGTAAAATATCAACCACTACTGTCGGGGCGATCATGCGCAAGGTGGTAGAACTGGAGCAACAGGGAGCTGATCAGTTCTTTGGTGAGCGCTCTTTTGAGGTAGATGATCTTTGCAGGGTTGACGAACAAGGGCGTGGTTTTGTCTCTGTTGTGCGATTGACGGACATACAGGACAGACCGAAGCTTTTTTCCACATTTATGCTTCAGCTGCTGGCCGAAATCTATGCGTCCTTTCCGGAGGAAGGGGATATGGAGAAGCCTAAGCTGGTGCTCTTTCTCGACGAGGCACATCTTATCTTTTCGGAGGCCAGCCCGGCTTTGTTAGATCAAATAGAGTCAATCGTACGGCTTATTCGTTCCAAAGGGGTTGGCGTGTTTTTTATCAGCCAGAATCCTGCAGATATCCCCGACAATGTATTGGGTCAGCTGGGCCTGAAGATTCAGCACTCTCTAAGGGCTTTTACTGCTAAAGATCGAAAAGCAATCAAGACAGCTGCTGAAAATTATCCTGAAACAGCTTTCTACGAGGTTGACCGACTGATTACAGAGTTGGGTATCGGTGAGGCGCTGGTTACGGCGCTTAATGAAAAAGGTATTCCTACTCCATTGGCGCATACGTTACTGCGCGCACCGGAGTCGCGTATGGATATCCTGACGACAGAGGAGATAGATGGTATCGTCAAGTCATCTTTCTTGGTGCGCAAGTACAATGAGGTTATTGATACTGAAAGTGCGCATGAAATTCTCAGCCGCAAAATTGAGCGGGCGAAGGAGGAGGTTCTTCGTGGACAACAGGCTGCTGAGCAGGCCAAAACTTCGCCTACAGGCAGAACAGGTGGAAAAACACCTGCTGCGGAAAAATCTGTACTCGAACAGGTGTTGAGTAGCCCTGTCGCTAAACAAGTAGGGCGCACAGCCGCTAATGTGCTTGTGCGGGGACTTTTGGGCGCACTGGGGCTTTCTGGTCGTGGTCGACGTTGATCTTTAGGTATGAAAAATATACTTTGGCTGTCTCAGACGCCAATAGTATATTTTGAGTAGGCTCCATCAAAATACCTATTGATGGTGTCGTTTCAGCCGTCAATATGGGTTTTATCATTCCTTGGGCGTCTCATCATTGTTGTTATTAAGGACCTCTCTCATGTCTGTTAGTCTTCTCAGGGATTTTGATTTACAACCGGTGCATACTTTTGGTTTGCAGTCACGTGCAGCTGTTTGTGCCAGCATCAGTCGACCAGAACAGGTATTGGCAGCGGTGGATGCTGCGGGTTCTGTCCCTGCGCTGGTACTCGGTGGGGGTAGTAATATTATCCCGTCGCCCGAAGTTTCTGGTCTGGTATTGCTCAATCAGACAGCGGGCATACAATTGCGTTCTTCAGCCGATGGAAGCACCGTTGAACTGACGGCCGCTGCGGGAGTACAGTGGCATGACCTGGTTCTTTGGTCACTGGCGCAGGGGCTGGGGGGACTAGAGAATATGGCACTGATTCCTGGGACGGTTGGTGCTGCACCGATGCAGAATATTGGCGCCTACGGAGTAGAGCTGAAAGACGTATTTCTGCGTTTGCGGGCACTTGATTATCGATCAGGAGAAGTAGTGGTTTTCGAAACTGCTGATTGTCGCTTTGGTTATCGCGATAGTATTTTTAAGCGGGAAGCGGCTAATACGTACTTTATTCTGGATGTGAGCCTGCGATTGTACGCTAAGGGGCATGTGCCGAGTGTTGCGTACGGGGACATTCAGCAGGAGTTGAGGCTCGCAGGTATAGACCTGCCAACTGCTGAGCAGGTGGCACAGGCTGTTATGCGCATACGGCAACGAAAGCTACCCGACTGGCGAATATTGGGCAATGCTGGCAGCTTTTTTAAAAATCCAATAGTAACGGCAGATGTTGCTCAGGCTCTACGCAACAGATATCCACAAGTGCCGGCTTATCCGCAATCAGACGGGTACGTCAAGTTGGCAGCAGGTTGGCTGATTGAACAGTGTGGCTGGAAGGGCAGGCGCGAAGGGGCGGTTGGCTGTTACGAGAAGCAGGCACTGGTACTGGTCAACTATGGGGGGGCGAGCAGTATCGATCTGCTCCGGTTTAGTGGTCGTATACAGGAAAGTGTGATGGATACTTTTGGGCTTGCGCTGGAGCGAGAAGTCAATGTAGTGTAGCCGCTCAATGAATGTCCTGATGGTAGCTTTCTGAACACAGTAATATCTGGTAATTAAGTTATTATGTGGTTAACAGCGTCCGCTTACGGATCTTGTTCGCATTCTGTGTAACGGATAATCACAGGCCACAGTCAATACAGTAATACTATACAGTTACACTATGCAACAACAACTTTTCCAGCTTGTACTGGTCGTGGCAGATTACGACGAGGCTATTGCTTTTTATACACAAAAACTAGGCTTCGTACTGTTGGAAGATACTGCGCTATCGCCCACTAAACGCTGGGTACGCATCCAGCCTCCGGGGGCAGCGCCGGATAGTTGTAGTTTGCTACTCGCCAAAGCAGCGACACCAGAACAGCAGGCGGTTATAGGAAAGCAGACTGGGGGGCGTGTATTCCTGTTTATGCACACAGACGATTTGATGCGTGACTACAGACAATTGAACGAGGCAGGGGTTGCCATTCGGCGGGGACCTGTAGAAGAAGAATATGGGAAGGTACTTGTGTTCGAAGACTTGTATGGCAATCTGTGGGATCTCATTGAGCCCATTGGCGAGTGACAGACACCAAAATAGTTCATTTCTGCGCATTGTTTGTCAAACAATACGCAGAAATGAATAATGGGCAAAAGGCAGCGAGGTATACGCCGCGCTGCCTTTTATACTTTACTCAACCGATACTGCTCATCGGCCGAGTAGTAACCCGGACCCATCAGCAGTAAAGCGATGTAAGGAATCAAAAATAATAGCGCACCCTCCATCTCTTTGAATGGATCATCACCGTGAACGATGAAAGCCGCTACCGCCATAGTAATGATGAGCGGAACGGTTGCCAAGCGGGTAAAAAGCCCCAAAACCACTAGTGCAGCGCAGCCTAGTTCGGCAAAAAGCGCCAGCCAAAGCGATATCTCGGCGCCTAGTCCCAGCGGATCCGCAAATTTGATCCCTCCGGCAGCACTCAGTCTGGCTACTTTGGGGATTCCGTGGTTGATGAACATTAGCCCACCAAAGCAAAGTCGCAGCAACAGCAGCGCAATATCCGTTTTACGTGAAGTCATGGCGATAGATTATTTGTCAAGAATTCCCTCTTCAACAGCCGTCTCCTGGTAACCATGCAACTGCACGGGCTTGCGCTCTTTTTTGCGCAGGCGCAAATTCAAAAACTCAACAAGCAGGGAAAAAGCAATGGCAAAATAAAGATAACCTTTGGGGATACTGCCAATTTCTGAGCCGGCAACGATGGTATGTCCAAGGTGTGCACCTTCAGCAATAAGCATGAACCCGATGAGAATCAAGAACGATAACCCCAGCATCTGAATGGTTGGGTGTTTGTTGACAAAATTGGCAACCGCCGTAGCAAACAGCATCATGATGAGTACAGAGATAACAACGGCAATAATCATAATGACCAAGGCACCGCTGAGGCCGTTGGTCATACCCACGGCTGTCAGGATGGAGTCAAAACTGAAAACGATGTTGATCAGTGTTATCTGGATGATAGCATTGCTCAGTGTGGAGCGTTTGGAGGCGCCATCACTGTTGTGCTCCATGGCCTGCTCGCCTTCCAGTTTGTGGTGGATTTCGGTGGTACTTTTATACAGCAGGAAAATTCCGCCCAATATGAGTATGATGCTCTGTCCGGAAAGGGCTGTTTCGAAGTAATCATTGTGAATTTCCAGCCAGGGTTCTTCCATAGCTACTAAAATGGATACCCCGAACAACAGCACGATACGCATTACCATGGCCAGGACCAGACCGATGTTGGTGGCTTTGGGTCGGTCAGCCGGCTTAAGCCGGTTGGAGGCAATAGAGATGAAAATGATATTGTCAATCCCAAGCACAATTTCAAGGAATGTGAGGGTCAACAGGCTCATCCAAATCGCTGGATTGGTCAAATCAGGCAGCACAAACTCCATGGTTGTGAAATATTATGAATAAATAGTACAATTTTCAGTTGCGCAAATATACTTACTCACCTGCAATAAAGAATATTTTTTCGAGCCGATGACCATCTTCATCGGTTAATACCAGTCGATGACGCCCTGGCGGGGGGCGCAGCTCCATATTGTGAAAAGTGACGGTATAGCCGAGGTGCTGTTCATCCAGTTGCCAAAATATGCGTTTATCTGGTTGTCGGTGTGCGACGCTGAAGACGGTGGCTGAGAGGCTGCCATCGGGAAGCAGAGGCAATAATATTCGTCCTGACTGGCTTGGATATATCCACTGCATCACCTGCTGGTCGGGGCTTCCGGACTGACAGTCAGGATGCCAAGGTGGAGTTCGCCGGTATTCGGGATGACGTCGCTCGTAGTAGTATTCAAGTAAAGGTGGGAGCACAAACCAGGTCTGTGCGCGTGGTTGCAGGGGGGAAATGCAGTCGGCAGTCACCCGCCATCGGCCACTGCTGTCTGTGTGTATTCTTTCGTGCCAGGGGCAGGGGTGCGGGAGGGGAGCCTTGTGAACAACCTTTCGTGGCTGGGCGGGACAGTCTGGTCCGGCAGGATAGCCGCTTTGCGGGCATATCATGGCATCGCGCCAGGCATCATGTGGCAGTTCAAACCAGTCAGTACCTTGTTGTGGCAGCAGGTTGAACAGTTCAAATAGCAGTGGCGCTGCAGCATTGAGACCGACCAGACCGGGACGGCCCTCTCCATTGGCATTACCTGCCCATACGCCTATTGCATAGCGGGTATCAAGGCCTACTGCCCAAGCATCGCGAAAACCGTAACTGGTTCCTGTCTTCCAGGCAATGCGGCGACTGCCGGGAAATCGTTCCCAGTTGCCTTCTGTGTCAGGCCGCTCGACCTGCGTCATGATATCCAGTAGCATCCAGCCGGCACCGGCACCGATGCGAAAAGGTTGCTGCTGCCAGTCTGCCGGCCGTGGCTGCGCATCATCAGCCAGCAGGTAATGCGGCAGCCGCCAGTCCTCAGCTGCATACAGCCCCTGCTGCGGGTAGTAGTTCTGAACCATGCGACCAAGACTGGCATACCAGCCTACGGCCTCCCACAGACTGATTTCACAACCACCCAGAATGAGCGAAAGGCCGTAGTAGCTTGCTGGTTGGCGTATGTAGGAAAAGCCCCAGCCGCGCAGGGCGTGCCGAAACCGCTCGATGCCATAATTTTGTAAAAGATGTACAAAGGGTACATTTAGTGAACGTGCCAGCGCCAGCCGAGCAGCAACTGCCCCCTGATAGTCGCGGTGAAAATTTTCAGGCCTAAAGCCGCCAAATGAGGCTGGAGCATCGGGCAGCAAACTTTCGGGCAGCAGCTCTCCTTCCTGCAGCGCCAGACCCAACAACAAGGGCTTTAGCAGACTGCCCGGACTTCGGGGAGAACGTATGATGTCAACCCATGGGCTGTGGGCTGCATCCAGTGCAGGCGCATTGCCAATGTAGGCCAGCGTTCTGCCTGTTTTTACCTCGACAACAATGGCAGCAGCATTGTATATGGCATTGGCTGCCAGTTGTTTTTGCCAACGCCCAACAAGCTGCTCGGCGCGCTGCTGCAGCTGTGGATCGATGGTCAGGCGCAATCTGCCAGGACCTTTTTCTTCCCAAGCCCGGTCGAGTAAGTGGGGCAGTAGTCGCGGCAGCGCCTTGGGTGCTGCCGGTAGTGGTTCTGCTTTAGCAAGCCGACAGCTGAGGCTGTCGAGATGACCGGCAAGTTGTAGACGCTCAAGCAGCCGGTTTCGCTTGATGAGGAGCTGGTTGCGGTTTCTACCGGGATGTATGAGTGCAGGGCTGTTGGGCAGCACAGCCAGCATGGCAGCTTCTGCCCAGCTGAGTAGTGCCGGTGGTTTGCCAAAATACCGCCAGGCGGCAGCCTCCATGCCGCTCACATTGCCGCCAAAGGGTGCGTGGGCAGCCCACAGCTGCAGAATTTCAGCTTTGCTGTAGCCCAACTCGAGCCGCAGGGCCAACAGCATTTCCCATAATTTTTGCCCCAGACTACGCCGGGGATTGCCTTTTGCCATGCGAATAACCTGCATGCTCAGGGTACTTCCTCCGCTGACGATGGTGCCCGCGCGCATATTTTGCCGAAAGGCACGCACCAAGGCCACGGGGTCAACGCCCGGGTGGTAGTAGAATCGCCTGTCTTCAAAAGTGGTAATCGCCAGAGAGAGCCGGGCGGGCAGACTGTCGGTTGGTGGAAAGCGCCACTGTCCGTCTTCGGCAATGCGGGCCGAGAGGAGACCGCCTTTCGCGTCTTCCAGCACCAGCGAGTAGGGGGTGTTGAAAAGGGGGCGGGGGAGGCTGAAAAAAAGCCACCAGCCAAGGATCGGCAATAGCATCCACAACGAGATACGGCCGGGCGCGCCAAGGCGCCGGTAGCATAAGCGTAAATGATCAAATTGCCTGCGGCAGCTTTTAGCGGCGGCGGCTAAGTTGTTTTTCATATTGTACCCATTGCCATAGTACGTTGCGCAGACTGTCAAGCACTACTTGTCCCTGCGTGCCTGCCGATGCTTGTGCGCCGCGAGCTAGCAACAACATGTTTTCTGCGACGATTTCCTCCGGATGAATAATATAAGGCGTATTGCCCCCTGTACGGAATAAAAATTCCGGTTCACTGGTCAGATCCCGCGCCTGTGCCAGCGTGGTCTGCCAGCCCTCTTTTGTCGGACTTAGCGGACAGTAGGCAATGCGGACGGCATTGGCAATACTGCGCTCCTGCCTGTTGTCGGGTGTTGCCTCGGCCAGTGTAAGCAAAGGAAGATAGTAGCGTGCCGCTGTATCTCCTGTTGCTTTGAGTCGTATCGCCCAGTCATTGAAGGTAGCATCCGGATTGAGTATGAGCGATGCTTGCTCGGTATCTGCCATCGTCAGCCTGCCCTGTAAACGAGAAAAACCAACCGCTTCATAGGTTTTGTCACGCAGTGACACAGATTGTGGAAAGCTGGTATCCACTCCCAGTTGCCCGGACTTGTCCAGACTCGCTCTGCTCACCAGATGCCATACTTCATGCACAAGGATATCAGCCAACTGCTCGGGATCGTTGGTAGATAGAATACCCGGTGCAATAAATATTACGTCACCGCGCGTAAAGTAGGCATCGGGTCCGTATGCCAGACCCCGTATGCGAGCCAGCCGGCAACTCGCAGGAAAAAGTCCGGGCAGTTGTTCCATCATCATGCGATGTGCACGCCTCAATGCTGCAGATACAAGCAACAATTCCTGACTGCTGAAACTGGCAGCCTCTGACGGCAGCCAAGCCTTGTAGCGGGTCAGCACAGCCAGCCGCTGACTGTCAGGAGTGGTTTCGCGCATCTGCCATTGCATGTCCCGTGTAGTAACCCGCTCAAAGTACAAATCACTGCTGTCTGTGAGCAGGGCCGTCGCCGTTGCCGCCGAATCCAATAAAGTAACCTGGTGCTTGCTGTCAAGCCAAATGATACTCTGTTCGGTAGGCGTTGCTTTGCCACAGCCGCCAGTCAATAGCAAAGTCAGTACGAAAGACAGTAGTAATATACTGAAAAACTGTCGCTTACTATTGGTTTGCACTCGTATAACCCGCATGTGTCAAGGCCTTTGTTTGGTAATGAATCTGAAAAATACTACATTTATGAATATTTTTCTCAGGCATGATAATTTTTATGCACGGTATTAAAAGATAGCTTATCTTTGTAAAGTCCTTGCAAGGCTGTAGCAAGTAAGTATTTTTGGTCTATCGGTTTTCTCTTTTTTCGTTAGCCTTTTCCGGAATTGACTTACCTTGGATTTACAGAGTTTCTGCGGGTTTTTTTTCTTATTTATTTTTCTTCTAATGAACATTTTTGTTGCAAGGCTTAGCTTCGACACTACTGATGATGTCGTTCGCGAGGCTTTTGAAAGGTACGGAGTTGTTGACTCCGCTAAAGTAATCATGGATCGTGACACAGGACGTTCACGTGGGTTTGCTTTCGTTGAAATGGCTAACGATGATGAAGGCCGCGCAGCAATTGAAGGCCTGAACGAGACGGAATTGGATGGTCGTACAATCTTTGTTAAAGAAGCTGAGCCAAGAAGTGGCGGCGGTGGCGGTGGTTTCAACCGCAGCAGCAGCTATGATCGCGGCAGCGGCGGTGGCGGCGGTGGTTACCGTGGCGGCAGCGGTGGCGGCGGTGGTTACCGTGGCGGCAGCGGCGGTGGCGGCGGTGGTTACCGTGGCGGCAGCGGCGGTGGCGGTGGTTACCGTGGCGGCAGCGGCGGTGGCGGCGGCTATGACCGCGGTGGCAGCAGCTATGACCGTGGCAGCCGTGGCAGTAGCTCAGGTGGCAGCCGCGGTGGCAGCAGCAGCGGTGGCGGTGGTTATCGCAAGAATAACTACGGCAGCTATGACGATTACAACAACAACGAAGACAGCTACTAGTAGTTGTTTTCATGCGCAGCTAGCGTAGCTGTGTTGCAGGAATCATCGCGCGTTTGTAGCGAATAGGTTCTGTTGTTAAGCATACTTAGGTCAAAGCCAAGTTTGTGCATCTTGTAGATACTTTATGTTTCTCACAGATGTTAACTTGGTTTTGACCTTTTTTTGTGCTCTTAGCGGCGTATCTTTTTAATTCTGTTTTGATTGATAGTTGGGGTAATTTTCCTGTCTATTTATGCGTAATTGCCTGCTGCCTTTTTGCCTAACTAAATATAGCGCATAAAAAATATGGCTGGGTTACCAAAAAGAGGGGGTTCATTTGCTTTCCGGCGCTTGTAAATCTTCTATATTTGCGCCAATGGATACAGGACGTATAATTCTCGAAAAAGGCCGCTTCCTGCTCACCATAGAGCGATTATGCCGGCAGTTGATTGAACGCTACGACAACTGTTCGGATTTATGTCTGGTCGGAATTCAGCCGCGTGGTGTACCTTTGGCCGAGCGCATTCACCAGGGGCTAATCGCATTGGGTGCCAACCCATGGGCCTTCGGACGGCTTGACATAACTTTTTACCGGGATGATTTCCGCACCCGGCAAAAACCGCTCAAAGCTAGTCCTACCGATATGGATTTCCTTGTCGAGGGGAAGAACGTCGTGCTTATAGATGATGTTCTTTACTCTGGTCGCACAGTGCAGGCTGCGCTCAACGCACTTGGCCATTATGGACGACCCGATCAGGTCTCGCTACTGGTACTTGTTGACCGGCGATTCAACAGACATCTGCCCATACAGGCAGATTACACAGGCCTGACAATCGATGCACTTGATGAGGCTTATGTGCGGGTCGATTGGTCTGAGTTGCCCGGCGACGACAGAATTCTTCTTTTTCCTCACAAGCCAGATGAAGATTAGCTATGCCGAGTGTTCAGCAGTTAAGTACGTCTCATTTACTGGGAATTAAAGATATTACGGAGGCAGATATTCAGCTTATTTTTGAAACAGCTGATGAGTTCAAAGAGGTAATCAACCGCCCGATCAAAAAGGTACCTAGTCTCCGGGATATTACGGTCGCCAACCTTTTTTTCGAAAATTCAACGCGCACTCGGGTATCTTTTGAGCTGGCAGAAAAACGACTGTCTGCCGATATTGTCAATTTTTCTGCTTCTTCATCTTCTGTCAAAAAGGGTGAAACGCTTCTGGATACGGTCAATAATATCCTCTCTATGAAGGTGGATATGGTGGTCATGCGTCATCCTGCCCCTGGGGCTCCTCATTTCCTGAGTAAGCATATATCCGCCAACATCATCAACGCAGGAGATGGCGCTCATGAGCATCCTACGCAGGCATTGTTGGATGCTTATTCGATTCGTGAACAACTGGGGGAACTTCCGGGACGCAAGATTGCCATTATTGGGGATATTTTGCATTCGCGTGTGGCGCTGAGTAATATTTTTTGTCTGCAAAAACTAGGTGCAAAGGTGCGCGTTTGCGGTCCCCCAACGCTTATCCCCAAGTATATCGCACAGTTGGGCGTGGAGGTAAGTCATGACCTCAAAGATACGCTTCGGTGGTGCGATGTGGCCAACGTGTTGCGCATACAGCTGGAAAGACAAGACTTGAAATTCTTTCCATCATTGCGAGAGTACGCGCTTTTTTTTGGCATAAATCAGGAGATACTCAACCAGCTCGATCGCCCGGTTGTCATCATGCACCCTGGACCTATCAATCGGGGAGTGGAAATTACCAGCGAGGTGGCGGATTCACCGCACAGCATTATTCTTCAACAAGTGGAAAATGGTGTTGCTGTGCGCATGGCAGTATTATATCTATTGGCAGCCAAGCGAAAATAAGGTTTACTTCCTTCTCTGGTGTCGTAAATTGTTAATTTTGGTTCTATTGCCATATATCGTTTTTATTTTTATTCAAAAACACTTAAATTGACCCGACAAATTGAAGCTTATGAGCTATCGCAGGGGGATTATCACAACAATCGCACTTCTTTTCCTGACTATTCATTGGCTGGCAGCACAATCATGCGATCAGCAAGTCATGGAAAACAGAGTGATTCAGGGAACGCATATCCTTAAAATGCAAAACTTAACCTTGGTTGTCCGGGGGAATTATTCCTATAATCTCCAACTGATTAGTGATGACAGGGGGGTGACCGCCAGTCTGGAATCTTTGGGACAAGGCGGCACTGAATTCAACCAGAATGATGAAGTCATCTTCATGGATGCCAATCAGATGCGACGCAGCTATCGCTTCATCGATAAAGGTCGTATAATTAATGAGGGTACAGCCAATCAGGGTTTCCAAAACACAATACAACTTGATCTGGCTGCAATTGAATGGATGGCGACCAATCACATCACGACCATTTACCTCAAGAATAACGTCAGCAATGAAATCAGAAAATTTACGCTGAGCGAAAACAGAATTACGGCTTTCAACGAGTCGGTCGCCTGTTTTTTCCGTTCTATTGATCCTGCTAAAGTTGTCAATAAGGGTAGTGCGGGTATTATTTTGCCTTCAGGCAGCCCACAGGCGGCAACGACCAGTACGACGACTCCGGCGGCAGCGGCTGCCAAGCCTGCAACACCCCAGTCGCCGGCTACGGCAGCGCAAACACCCAGATCACCAGCTGTCCCTGGAACCGATGCTGAGCTGGATGCACTTCGCCGTGAACTGGTTGAAACCAAAGAGCGCACGCGTAGGGAAATTGAACTGGAAAGAGGTCGCGCTGAGCAAATGAAAAAAGATATTCAGCAGGAGGTGGTAGTTGCCCGCGAACAGGCGAACCAACAGAAGCAGACATTTGTTACGGAGGTTCAACAGGCCAGACAACGTTCGCAGGACGAAATTGCTGCTGCACAACGGGAGGCGAGTGCGCAGGTAACCGCCGCCAGAGACAGGGCAGCCAGCCAACTAGCAGCTATCAATGATGATGTAGCGACTGCTCGCCAACGCGCAACGCAGGCGATTGAGACGGCGCAACAGGAAAGTGCCCGAGAGGTAGCAGCCGCCCGCGAAAATGCCGCCCGCGAAATCGCGCTCTCCCGCGAGCAGTTTGAGCAGGCAAAGCTTGAGTATGCCGACGAGGTATCCAGCGCCCGCGAAAATGCTGGCAATGAAATCAAGCGCATCCGGGAGGAGGCAGCCAGCCAGGTGCAGTTGGCGCGTCAGCAAGCGGCACAGGAGAGAGAACGCACAGCTGAAGATGTGGTATCGACCAAACAAAATGCCGGCCAGCAAATCTTGCAAATACAAGAAGAAACAGCCGCGGAAATTGCTCGTATTCGGGAAAATGGCGCGTTGGAAAGGGAGAGACTTGCCTTTGAAATGGCGGAGTCTCGCCGCAAAGCTGCGGAGGAAAAGTCCACAGTTCAAAATACAATTACGAGCGAAATTTCTGCCCTGCGCGAAAATGCAGCCGCGCAAAAGGAGACAATTACCCGTGAGGTAGCTGATGCGCGCCAGCGAGCTGCTACAGAGATAGAGCTGATACAACAGCGGGTGCTCACAGAAAAAGAAAAGGCTGCCTCCGAAATCGCGTCTACCCAGGCTGCTTCTGCAAAAGAGGTGGCTGATGCCCGCCAGCGGTCTCAGTCACTCATCGAACAAATTAATGCCAGCGAAGCGGCTGAAGTGGCTGAAACACGCAAGCGGGCTGAAGCCGAAAAGGCTACCATCGCTGCAGAGGTAGTGGCTGCCCGGGATCGTGCTACTGCCGAAATAACTCGTATTCAGGCTGAATTGACAGCACAATTAGCCGAAAATGCAAGGCTTCGTGAGCAGGCACAGCAGGCACTATTGGCTGAGGTACAGGCTGCCAGACAAAAAGCGCAGACTGAAATCGAAGCGGCTAGACAGGAAGCGGCACAACAGGTGCAGCTGGCACGACAGCAGGCGGAATCGGCCAAATCGCAATACGCTAGTGAGCTGTCATCAGCACAGGAACTGGCTGCTAATAAGCGGAAGGAAATAGAAATGGAGGCAGCGAAGGCTATTGCTGATGCTAAGGCCAAGGAGGCCGAGCTAATGCAGGCCAGTGCACAGGAAATTGCCTCCTCCCGCCAACAGTTGGCACAGGAACTGACGGCTGCACGCCAGCAGGCTGCTACTGAAATTGCAGAGGCGAGAAAGGCTGCTGCAGCTGCACTGGAACTCTCTGCTCAGGAGGTGGCTGCGGCACGCTCGCTGGCTGCTGATAATGTCCTCAAAGCTCGCCAAGAGGAGGCCGAGCAGCTGCGCCTCGCCCGACAGTCTGCCGCTGTTGAAAAAGAACGCCTTGCCAATGAATTGCTGGAAACGCGTTCACGCATCACGCTCGAGCGCAATCTCATGCAGGAGCAGCTGGCCAGTGAAATGAAGGCCGCACGCGAAAATGCTACCCGTGTTCAGGAACAGTTGGCACTGGATGTCCTCAACGCCCGCCAGTCGTCGACAGAGCAGGTGGCTGCCGCTCGCGAGCGCAGTACTCAGGAAATTGCCCGCGCTGAGCGCGAGGCCGCAGACAGAATAAGCCTCGCCCGTACTACGGCCGAGTCCAAGGAGGCAGAGTTCGCCGAACGCTCCCGACAGGCTGAAAGTAGGGCCAATCTGGAAATAGAAACACTGCGCCGCCGCGTGACGGAGGAAATGACAAGCCTTCAGCAGCAGAGCCAGGCCAGGAAAACAGCAATGAATGAAGAGGCAGAAAGAGAACGTCGTGTTATGCAGGAGGAACTCGCAGTAGTTCGTAAGGAAAACAGCGATGCTGTATACGAGGCTCGCAGGCAGTCTAATGAACAGATTACCAAAGTGAAAGAAGATACTGCCAACGCCATTGCTACCGAAAGAGCACGCTTACTTGATATGCAAAGTCAAGTGAAAGCTGCCGAGGAGCGCTTGCGTGCCATCGATGCTGAAATTGCTCGCAAACGGCAGGAGGGAGGGAACTAAACTTTTGTGGACAGGCGATTTCGGGGCATATCATTGGTCCGTAATCGCCTGTACACAAGTCCTTGTTATTCTTCTTCTGTTGTTTCTTCTTCTTCGACTTCCTCAATAGACTGTCGGTGGTACACGCCGGTAGCAGCTTTCCGCATCTCTGCATCCCGGTGTGCATTGACTAGCTCCCACAGCATATCCTTTAACCGTAGTATGTTGTGCTGGCTTACAGCCGACACAAATAGATGAGGTATACCCTCAGGTAGCTCTGGTTCGATCAGCGCCTGCAAGTCACGGTCTATCAGGTCATATTTTGTAATTGCCAGTAATCGCGGTTTTTCCAGCAACTCAGGATTGTACATCTCTAGTTCATGCAGCAATATTCCGTACTCCTTTTTGATGTCCTCTGTATCAGCCGGAATACAAAACAGCAGACTGGCATTGCGCTCAATGTGCCGCAAAAAACGATGTCCCAGACCCTTGCCTAAATGGGCATGTTCAATGATGCCCGGGATATCGGCGATGGCAAATGAGCGACCATCGCGGTATTGAACCATCCCGAGATTGGGAACAATGGTTGTGAAAGGGTAGGGGGCTATCTCTGGCTTGGCTGCGGTAAGTACCGACAACAAAGTACTTTTACCCGCATTGGGAAATCCTACCAGTCCCACATCGGCCAGTACTTTTAGCTCCAGTATCTTCCACTCTTCGCGGCCGGGTTCTCCCGGCTGCGCATACCTCGGCACTTGGTTGGTAGGACTTTTGAAAAAACTATTGCCCTTGCCTCCGCGCCCGCCGGGCGCCAAAATGCGCTTCTCCCCGTCTTCGGTGATCTCGAATTCAAACTCCCCGGTCTCGGCATCTCTGGCAACAGTACCCAACGGCACATCGAGGATAATGTCATCACCGTCAGCGCCGGTCATATTGTTTTCCCCGCCATTCTGCCCCTTACCGGCAATGACATGCTTGCGGTATTTGAGTGACAATAATGTCCACACATTGCGGTTGCCGCGAAGGATGATATGTCCGCCGCGCCCACCATCGCCGCCATCCGGACCACCTTTTGCATTGCCTTTGCTGCGCAGGAAGTGCATAGAACCAGCACCTCCGTGTCCTGATCGGCAACATATTTTTACGTAATCAACAAAATTTTGTTCAGCCATAACTGTAGATATGTGGCTGGTCTTAAGACTAGCCAATCAATTTAGGGTGCAAAGGTAAGAAATTGTCTGCAGCTACGTGCCATGCTTAAGTAGCGCTTGGCAACCATGCAGAAGATCAGCGATTATTCAATCGCCATATATCTCCATTTTTTGTAGAAAAAACAGTCAACTCACCCATAGCCGCAAGCTGCCTGAGGGCTTGTTCAGCCTGATTTCTATCCATTTCTGCAAGTATTGAATACTCCTTGGCTGTCAATGAACCGTAATGCTGAAAAAGTGAATGCCAGTCTTTTTCGTAAGGCACAGAAAGCGCTTCTGGAGATAGCTTTTCTATGGCTGTTGTGTAAGTGGCATACGGTTTTGAACCATATACCAATTCTTTCTGACCCTGCGGGTTCATAATGAACAGTGTTGGAAAACCGCGAACACCCCATTGGCGCGCCATAGCCAAATCCTCTTCAAATGTTTGCTTGGCCCGGCCCTGTATATCTGTCTGCAGTTGTGTAAGATCCAGGCCTGCCGCTCGTGCCGACACCTCTAGCACTTCCCAGCGAGTGATATTCTTTTTTTGAAGAAAAACTTGTTCGCGCATGAGGCGAAGAAAAACAACAGCTTTATTTTCATCCTGTAACTGAGCGGCTTTAAAGGCTATAGAAGGAGGGTAGGAGGAGTGAAGTGGATCTTCAAGCCACAGATCTCCATCAATGGGCATATCATAGTATTGACTGACCTCATCCCAATGCCGGGCCACGTCGGAAGGTTTGCTAATGCCGCCGCTGTTGTAGCTCCAGTCGGGGAGTAGGCCGCCCATTCTGTACTCAATAGACAGCAGGTGCCCGTAAGCGAGTTTTAGCTTTCGCAGCTGCGGTTCTATGCCCCAGCAGGAAGAGCAAATAGGATCGGTAAAATAGACTACCCGCAATAGTTTCTCTGGCGAAACCTGCGCTTGCATAGGCTGCGCCGGGGTTTGTCCTGGTAACTGACAGAGTCCCGTTTCTACGTCACAAAGAAGTGGATTACTGTTTTGTGCACTCATAATTTGTATGTTACGTCCGCTGCAGGTAGTTAGTAAACAGCAGATGGTGATTGATACTATAATCGGAAATTTCATGTATTGACGCTTATTTTGTTGCACACCTGTTATCTATGTGCTTCCCGATGGGGAATAATACTGATCGCCGGTAGTTAAGTGCATCAAGTATGTGTGAGTCACGGTCTTTATTCTACGACACTTGTATGGAAGCCTGCATTTCTGCGTAGTGGTATACATTTACCCCCGTCAGCTCTTTTTGGGAAAAAGCAAGCATGGCGCGGGCCACATCCCGCCCGGTGATGGGCTTGTAGGCGGAGGGGAAAAGAAAAGCCAGTGGCTTCATAAGCCATTGTCCTAGCCTCTCGGCAGGGCGAAATTCCTGTCTTTTACCCAGCAGCATAGAAGGGCGAAAGATCGCTATGGAAGGAATAGGTTGTAAACGTACCGTTTCTTCAACAGCGCCTTTTAGTTGCAGGTAGAAGTTACTGCTTCGGCGGTTTGCACCCACGGAAGTCACCAGAGAGAAGTGGCGACATCCCAGTCCGCTCCCCAGCCGGGCAGCCTGCACAGGGATATCGAAGTCAACCTTTCTGTATGCCGTAAGGTCTCCTTTTACCCGTGCCTGTGTAGTGCCCACGCTGCAGAAAATTTGCTCACTGCCAGTCAGTGCAGCAGCCAGCGCTTGCTCATCGTCAAAATCGAGCACAACTACCTCTACTTTGGGATGGACGATGGGGAGTGGTCGACGGCTCAGCACGCGGATATGCTGGTATCGATTGTCTTCCGTCAACAGCTCGAGGAGCTGACCTCCAATGAGGCCGCTTGCACCCAAAAGAGTTACTGTGTGTAGTTGCATTTTACTAGCTTGATGGTGAATGTTAAGGTCTGTATTCAGACCTGCATATCTTCACGAAACAAATCTCTGGCCTTTTGGTTGCCTGCGCTTTAACTTTGGCGAAGTACCGGATTTGTTCTTTTTAAGAAGAATTAATATGCCAGCACATTGTACTTATCATTCAATAGTTATATTTGCGAATCTGTACGTTTTTTCAGGAAAACGGAAGGGTGCTTGAAAAACAATGCCTTGTAATTGTAAAAAGTTGTCTCAGGAGTATTGGGTCTCTTCTAACGGCAATTAAGAAACTGAACCCGTGCGGGGTTTTATTTTAAAAAAAAACCGCACGGGTTCAGAACACCCTTTGATGGCAATTGCCACCCAAGGGTGTTCTGAATAGCTTTTTTTATCCAAGGCCTACTGAAAATTGTGTACGAAAAATTTTATGCTCATGCAGAGGCATTACGCATCACTGATTTTGGGAATCCTTGGCCTGTTATTTAACACGGCATTCGCTCAAAATAACAACTACTGGCTCCCTACCGCACCGGACCTTCCTGAAAATTCGCAGCGTTACTTGTCGGTACTACCTTCCGAGTACCAAATTGCGGAGCTTGATGTCGCAGAAATGGAGATTCAACTGCGCACCGAATTTGCCGGCCAGCTGGCTGCTTTTCAGCGACCTGTGCTGATTCAGGTTCCTACGCCGGAGGGTGATTTTGAAGTTTTTTCAATCTGGCCAACAGATGTGGTAGATGCTTCTGTCCGACAGTTGGTTACTGTACAAACGTTTCAGGGGGTTGCTAAGAGTGATCCGACAAAGTTGATTCGCTGTGATGTGAGCAGTACAGGGTTTCATGCGTTCGTTTTCTACGGGCATAAGTCTTATGCAGTGGAACCTCTCTCCCGGCTCAACAATGGGGTTCATATCGTCTATTACAAAGAAAATTTACAGTTGCCTGGTCTGTCCTGTGGCACAGATTCGGAACACCATATCACCAATGTGTCCGCGGAAGATGACGGTATACCCAAAACACCGGCCAGTCTCAGAACTTATCGGCTGGCCATCATTGCAGATGCAACGTATCGAACGCAGTATGGAGGCTCTCCTTACAGCGCAACCAACGTGCTGAATTCCTTCGCCTCCGGTATCAATCTTGTCAATGGGATCTATGAAAAGGATTTGGGCGTGCGACTGACATTGGTTTCCAATGAGGCTTGTGCCAATGCTATGTTGGCTGATCATACAAATATTAACGCAGTACATGCTTTTCTGGTCAATAACAGTGGGTTGGGCGCTGCGGGATTCGATGTAGGTCACTCGGTGATATGGGCGAATCTGGGGGGCTTGGCTTACAAGGGTGTGGTATGTGATCCTAACTATAAAGGGGGAGCTTTTTCTGCAGCCAATTTTACTTTCAACCAGTTGTATGTGGACTATGCAGCACACGAACTTGGTCATCAATTTGGTGCAGATCATACGTTTGCTTCCACAGAATGCGGAACGTCCGTCAGCAACTACAGATTTGAAACGGGTGAGGGTTCTACCATAATGGCGTATGCAGGTGTCTGCGGTGCGCCTGCCAGCTACCAGAGTTTCAGTGATCCTCATCTGCATGCGGCTTCCATTGCACAGATTAATGCTTACATTGACAGCTGGGGCACTTGTGCAACTACTTCGACGCCGGGCAGCGGCAACGCTAGCGCGCCCACTGCCAACGCAGGACTTGACATTACTGTTCCTAAGCAAACACCTTTCGTGTTGGTCGGTACGGGTAGTGCCACCGATCAGGGAGATGCACTTACTTTCAACTGGCAGCAGTATGACGGGGCATCAGCAGCCGTGACTGGTCCTCCTGACTGTAATGCTACTACAGCGCCCCTGTTTCGCTTCCGCCTTCCGACGGCCGACAATTTTCGTGTATTTCCCCAGTACGGAGATGTTTTGCTGGGCAACAATAATTCGGCTACCTGGGAAAAACTGCCCTGTGTTGCCAGAACGCTGAACTTCAGGTTGCTTACCCGCGACAATAATACCAATTGGGGCCGTACGGCAGCCGACAATGTGGTGGTGACTGTTGCCAATACCGGCCCTTTCAATGTCACTTCCCCCAACGGTGGTGAAACATGGAATACCAATGCAACCCGCACGGTCACCTGGACGGTCAATGGTACGGATGCGCACTGTAGCCAGGTCGATGTGCTGATTTCTACCGACAATGGCAGCACATTCACTTCTCTGGGAACCTTCCCCAATACTGGTTCTGCCAGTGTGACGGTACCCGCAACGGTTACTGCCAATGCCAGGGTATTGGTACAGTGTAGTGTGGGCGGCAATTTCCGCTCTGCTTCAACTTTTTTTGATATTTCTAATGGGGTGTTTTCTATTGCGCAACCTGTTTGTCCTGGGGTACGTATCAGTCAGGTGTACGGCGGCGGTGGCAACAGCGGAGCTCCTTACAAGAATGATTTTGTTGAATTATATAATGCTGGTTCGACGACGGTCAGCCTTGCGGGCTATTCGGTGCAGTATGCCTCAACAGTTGGTTCTAGTTGGACAGCGGTAAATTTAGCAGGTTCTATCGAGCCTGGAAAGTATTACTTGATTCAATTGGCTGGTGGAGCAAATGGTGTTGTTTTGCCTATGCCAGATGCAACCGGATCAATCAATATTTCGGGAACTGCTGGTAAAGTTGCTTTGGTCAGTAATACAACCGCGCTCACGGGCACTTGCCCGACGGGTTCCCAAATAGTCGACTTTGTAGGATTCGGTACTGGTACAAATTGCTCTGAAACGTCTGTTGCACCTGCGCCAAGTACTACAACCTCCATATTTCGTGCAAATAATGGCTGTACGGATACCAACAACAATGCCAATGATTTTTCAGCTGCTGCACCTTCGCCCCGTAACTCTGCATCACCTCTTTTCGCCTGTGGTCTGGTGCTGACCATTACCAATAATGTTTGTCCGTCGACTACAGGTACCATTGTTGCCAGCGGTTGCCTTGCTGGCTCTACTGCTCAGTTTGCAACGAGCGCTAATGGTCCCTGGTCTGCCACAGCTCCTTCCTATACAGCTTCAGCTTTCACGGTTTTTGCACGTTGTATTGATACGGCCAGTTCCTGCGCTGGTCCGACAATCAGCGCTACCACCAGCCCGGTGGTTTGTTGCCCCAATCTCTCTGCTGCGCCTGCAGAGGTGCAGCTTACCAACAGTAGCTGTGGTGCAGATTGTACAGTGTCGGGGGGCAGTATTGCGGCGCCTGCAACGCCTTGTCCTGCTGGTAGTAGCCTGCAATACAGCGTGAATGGGGGTGCCTGGAGTGCAACTTTGCCAATCTATGCGCAGTCCGGACCGGTACAGACAATCAGAACTCGCTGCCAGTGTAATACTGATGCCAATACGGTCAGTCCTGCTTCTGCAGGGGTTACGACCGTCCCGGGTAGTTGTACAACACCGGCAACACCTACGATTGTGATTGTAGATAATGTATGCCCCTCCACCCAAGGCAGTATTACTGCCAGCGGCTGTGGAACGGGTACGGTGCTCGAATTTGCCACCAGTGCAACGGGACCCTGGTCTACCACCGCACCAGCTTATACAACAACGGCTTTCACTGTATATGCCCGCTGCCGTGATTTGACAACCAATTGTGTGAGTGCCCTTGATCAGGAGACCACAGCACCTGTAGGCTGTATTCCTTGCCCGTCATTGTCAACGGCTCCGGGAGAGGTACAGATCACAGACAGTAGTTGCGGAGCAGGCTGTACGGTCGCAGGCGGCAGTATCACTGCGCCCACTACAGGCTGTCCGGTTGGTAGTGTACTAGAATACAGTGTCAATGGAGGTGCCTGGAGCACTACGCTGCCAGTCTACGCCCAGTCAGGACCTTCACAGACCATCAGGACACGCTGTCGCTGTGAATCGGATGCTTCTGTCCTTAGTCCTGTTTCAACAGGCGTGTCTACTTCTCCGGGCAGTTGTACGCTTCCGGCGGCTCCTGTCATTGCTATAACGAATAACGTTTGTCCTTCTATAGAGGGTAGTATATCGGCTTCTGGTTGTGGCGCTGGTACAGTGTTGGAGTATGCTTTGGCTTCTTCTGGTCCCTGGAGCACCACGGCGCCTGCCTACACAACTTCTTCTTTCACGGTATATGCTCGTTGTCGGGTGCTTGTCAACGATTGTGTGAGCACTACGGCCGAGGCTACTACCAATCCGGTTGCCTGTGTATCTCCTTGTGGTACGCCTACCTGGAATATGAATACCGATACACTTTCTTCTGGCTCTGTACCTAACGTTACTTTTGGAAGTATTTCCCAGGGGAATAATAATGGTACGACAATGCTGCTTAATTCAAGTACTCCCTCCTCAGGCTATGCAGGTGCATCAGCTGGGAATAATGCGGGTGCTGCAGCCTTCACAGGTGCATTCAATCCGGCATCCAGTACTTACTTTCAGATAGTTATTACGCCTGCCTCAGGTAAAGCATTCACTTTGTCGGGTATTAGTTTTGGTTCACGTTCAACAGGTACAGGGCCAGTTGCCTATACGATTCGTACGAGTAAGGATAACTTTGCTGCAAATGTCGCTACGGGGGCATTGGCTGCTAATTCAACTTGGATTTTGCGATCAAATTCCAATTTGTCAGTGAGTTCAGCGCTGGGCCAGGCAATTACAATCCGTATTTATGGACACAGCGGTACGGGTACTCCTCCTGCCAATACAGCGAACTGGCGCATCGATGACCTTATTCTGACAGGTTGTTTCGAAGAGTGTCCCGACCTGACAAGTGCACCGGCTGAGGTACAGGTGACCAACAGCAGCTGCGCCTCGTCCTGCACAGTGAGCGGCGGCAGCATCAGCGCACCTGCTACGGGCTGCCCGACGGGCAGTACGCTGCAGTACAGCGTGAATGGTGGCGCCTGGAGCAGCACACTGCCCACGTATGCGCAGACGGGCCCTGCGCAGACGATCAAGACGCGCTGCAGCTGTGATCTGG
>CAZYAO010000040.1:26701-37359 GCA_964645715.1 uncultured Saprospiraceae bacterium | reverse complement strand
TTTTTCAAAAATCATAAGATAGGTACTTTGCTAAGCCGGCTGTCGCCGGCATAGTTGATTATAAGACATATATAGCCTTGTATTTCGCCGCCGGTAGCGGCGGCGAAATACAACCTCACTCTTCTTCCGGCGCTACCCGGGCAGCCACGAAATACACGCCACCGATGACGATCCTGGCATCTGCCGGCAGCGCTCCTTCGGGCAGCACGATGGCCTTGCCTTCCTGCTCTGTCTGGAGGGTGACCTTCACCTTTCGGAACTGCATACCCTCGGGCGTTTCTTTGTCCAGCAGGAAGATGTAATCGGCTTCGCCTTCCCGCATGAGGGCCGTAGCCGGTATGGCCACACTACCCTGCAGCGGTTTGGAGCGGATGGTTGCCTGCGCAAAAGCCCCATTGACCCAGGCGGGCATATCCACGCGCCCTTCGGGTCGCGCATGTACCCGCAGCGCTTTGCGCGCGGGATCCATACCCGCATCCAGGCTGTAGATACGGGCAGGAATCAGCTGTCCAGGCTGTGCCGGCAGGCGCAGTGCTACCTCCTGACCGATGCTGACCGCCGGCAGATCTTTCTCATAAATCCAGATATCCGCATGCAGCTTTTCAGGATTTAGCAATTGAGCGATCAGATCACCCGGCTTCAGGGCGGCGCCCGGGCTGATGGCAATATCGGTAACGATACCAGCTGCCGGCGCAGGCAAAGCAATCTCTGTAACGATAGATGCGGCCGTCAATTTGTCGGGCGACACATTGTACTGCCGGAGTTTGGCAGCCAGCGCCTGCACACTCGTCAGCGCAGTCTTGTAGGCCGCCTCTGCCCGTTGCAGGTTTTTGGCAGCCGTGGCATCCGCAGCGCTGAGCGTTTTATAGCGCTCATAATCCGCCTGCAAAAAAACCAGCTCATCCTTGGTCTGCAAGTACGCCTGCTGCCAGTCGACCAGCAGCGGCTGGCGGATAAACGCTACCACCTGCCCCTTTACCACCCGCTCGTTGAGCCTCACATTGAGTCGCAGCAGCTGCCCCTCAAAGGGCGCCGATATGCTGGACATATCTTCCGGGTGCACTACCAGCTCCGCATTGGCTGTAAATGTAGCGGCATAAGCCGCAGGCTCGGCAGCACCAAAAGAAATTTTCGCCTGCCGGGCTTGGGCAGCCGTCAGCAGCAACAGCCCATCAGGATTTTCAGCAACTACCTCGGCTGCGGTGGCTGCTTCTGAACCGGCTTCATCGGCAGGGCTACAGGCCGTTGCCAGCAATGCAATAGCTAAAGAAGACCGAAAAAAAATACCCATATTCATGACAATCAATTGAATGCGTTAATAAATGCCAGACTTAGTGTCCGACCAGTGTTTCCAGCGCAATGCGCTGGTGTTTAGCCGGTTTGGAAGCGGATCACCCTCCTCACGATCCAACTAAGATTACCAGCGTAACTTACTGGTGTTGAATCGATCGGGAAGTGACCTGCCCCCTTTACTGTCCAACCAGTGTTTCCAGCGCGATTACCGTCAGCTGAATTCCCAGCAAATCATTGAGATGACTAAGTTCTATCTGCGCTGCCTGGTCCATCAGCTGAATCAGCTCGACATAATCAATCTCCCCTGCCCGGTAGTTCTGTTCCCCGCTGCGCATCAGTTCGGCAGCGATGGCCTGCGCGTGTGCATGATAGTAATCGATCGCGATTGCATACTTTTCCTGCGCATGCAGAAGGTGCCCGAGTTCTGTCGACATCTCGAGCAACTTATGCTGGCGTTGGGCCTCCGCCGTAGCGACACCCAGCTCAGCAACCTGCAGGCGCGTATTGAGATGCTGCCGGAAGAGCGGCACATGCAGCCCCAGCTGCCAGCCCGGATAAATTTTGCCGGTAGGCACATACTGCCCCGACAAGCCGGCAAACACACGCGGCGCATACTCGGCTTTCACCACTGCCACTTCGGCCTGGGCTACAGCCAGACCGCTATTGGCCAGCGTGGCCATAGCGGCACGCTGCAGCAGGCTGGTGTCGGCCAGTGAAAACCGCGCATCCGGCAGGGGGCTCACCGCCGGGGTAAAAGGCTGGTCGAGTCCCAGCAGCTGGTTGAGGACAAAGTAATCGTACTGAATTTCGTGCTGAACCGTCTCGAGTGCCAGCCGCAGTTGCTGCGCCTTATCCTGCAACAACAATTGCTCCGCCCGTGTCGATTCGCCGGTGAGGAGCCGCTGCTGCGCAATACCTCCCAGTCGGCTGTACAGGCTGTCAAGCGCCTGCAGCTGCCTGCCCCTTGCTTCCAGAAAACTAAGGTGGTGGTAAAGCTCACGCACCTGACGGACCACCGCATGCCGGTCGACCTGTTTCTGTGCTTGCAGCTGTCCCTGCCGGCTGCCGGCAACTGCGCGACTGGCCTGTGTGACCCTGGCCGATGGCAGCGTTTGCTGCACCCCCAGTGCAACGGTACCAAAGAGCCCGTAGTCCGGATCGGCCGTAACATTGTGAAAGGCCTGCAGCGACTCCCAGGCAGGCCGGGCGGTTGCCAGCAGCTGCTGCTGGCGGAGAGTGCCCTCCGTCGCTGCCAGTAGCGGATGCCGCTCGACCACCAGTTCAATGGCTTCCGCTTCCGTCAGCAAGCGCTGGGCCGACAACCAGTGCGCAGCGAAGAGGACAGCTATCCATAAAGCTATTTTTTTCATAATCAACTGATATTCAAAATACACATATTGAAAATTGAACAACGTAGTATTACTGCTCTTCCTCAGGCAGTGCGTGCTTCTTTTCCCGGAAGAAGAGCGCGTACAGCACCGGCAGTACCACCAGCGTAAGTAGTGTAGATGTTATAAGACCACCCACCACCACCGTGGCCAACGGCTGCTGCACTTCGGCGCCTGCTCCTGTGGACAGTGCCATGGGCAGGAAGCCCATCGAAGCCACGGCAGCAGTCATCAGTACCGGCCGCAGGCGAACAGAAGCCCCCTGGATGATGCGCTGGTAGGTGTCGTGTACCCCCTCTCGCTCAAGCTGGTTGAAGTAGCTGATGAGCACAATACCATTGAGTACAGCCACCCCAAAAAGTGCGATAAAGCCAACGCCTGCCGAAATACTGAAAGGCATATCTCGCAGCAGCAAGGCAAACACCCCGCCGACGGCGGAGAGCGGAATGGCGGTAAAAATCAGGATGGACTCTTTCAGCGAGTTGAAAGCAAAATACAGCAGTACGAAGATGAGCACCAGCGCAGCCGGGACAGCGACAGACAATCTTGCCTTGGCTGCTGCAAGGTTTTGAAACTGTCCGCCAAAACTGTAATAATAGCCCTCAGGTAAGTTGAGTTTTTCTTTGAGCACCACCTCCAGCTCTTCGATAGCACTTTCCACATCGCGACCCCGCAGGTTGGCACTCACCACGATCCGCCTGCGGCCATCATCCCGGCTAATCTGCGCAGCGCCGAGTCGATACTCGATACTTGCCAACTCCTGCAGCGGCACAATTTTACCAGCAGGTGTAGAGATTGGCAATTGGCGAACATCGCGTATGTCGGTGCGGTGCTGTCGGTCGAGGCGCACCACCAATTCAAAACGACGCTGCTCTTCAAAAAAGAAACCCGCCGTAGCTCCCGCAAAAGCCGTGCGCAGGGCAGCATTGACATCTTTTATGTGCAGCCCGTGCAGGGCAATTTTCGCATAATCATAGCGAACGACAATTTGCGGCAGGCCCTCTATTTGCTCCACTTTGAGATCCACCAGTCCCTTGACACTTTCCATCAGGTGGGCTACGCGGTTGCCAGTCCGCAGGAGGCTGTCGAGATTATCGCCAAAAATTTTGACAGCGATATCACTTCTCACCCCTGTCATCATTTCATCAAAGCGCATCTTGATTGGCTGGGTAAATTCGAATGCCATACCGGGCACTTCGGCCACCTTCTCCTCAATCAGCCCGACCAGCGTCTCCTTGTCTTGGGTCTTGGTCCACTGATCTTTGGGCTTGAGCAGGATGATATTGTCGGCTGTCTCGGGCGCCATAGGGTCGGTAGGGATTTCGGCCGTACCGATTTTGGAGATTACCTGATCTACCTCATCAGGAAAATTGCGGAGAATGACCTGCTGTACCTTCCGGTGGTTCTCAATTGTCTGGGTCAGCGATGTCCCCGGCTGACAAAAACCGTGCATCATGATATCACCTTCGTCCAGGGTCGGGATAAACTCACCCCCCATGCGCAGGAAAAGCGCTACAGCGATGACCGTGACCAGCAGGGTGCTGCCGAGAGTAAGTTTTTTCCATGCCAGCACCCAGCGCAGGGTAGGAAGGTACATACGCTTGACCGCGTTGATGATGCGGTCGGCCAGGGTCTCCTTATCGAGAATCGTGCGGCTGAGCGCCCAGGCAGACATAGCGGGAACGTAAGTGACCGACAGTATAAGCGCACCGATCAGCGCAAAAGAAACCGTCTCGGCCATAGGCTTAAACATTTTCCCTTCGGTGCCCGTCAGTGCGAGAATGGGCAGGTAGACAATCAGGATGATGATCACCCCAAAGACCGAAGAGCGCATGATGCCCGAGGAGGCCTTTTCCACTGCCGCGTCCATTTCGTCTTTGGAAAGCCTGAGCATGGGCAGCGGAGCGGCCTGTCCGGCCTGCCGCTGGGCCAGTAGCTGGTGTAAAAAATGGAGCGTGGCCTCCACCACGATAACCGCCCCGTCAATAACCAGTCCGAAGTCAATAGCCCCCAGCGACATCAGGTTGGCACTCACCCCCATGAGGCGCATCATGCCAATAGCAAACAACATGGCAAGCGGGATGACCGAAGCGATGATGAGGCCTGCCCGCAGGTTGCCCACCAGCAATACCAGCACGAAAATGACGATGAGTGCCCCCTCAATCAGATTTTTTTCGACAGTCGCAATCGTTCTCTTGACCAATTGATCGCGATCGAGGAAAGGCGTGATAGTGACCCCCTCCGGCAGGCCGGGTTTGATCTGCTCCAGTCGCTCTTTTACCCCGGCAATGACCTGAGCAGCGTTTTCGCCTTTGAGCATCATGACGATGCCCAACACGATTTCACCTTCGCCATTGTGAGTAACCGCCCCGTAGCGCGGCGCACTGCCCAGCCTCACCTCCCCTACATCCCGGATGCGGACAGGCATTTCCCCCTTATTAGCGACGACGATCTGCCCGATATCCTCCATACTCATCGCAAGCCCCTCGCTGCGGATGAAGAAAGCCTGGCTATTTTTTTCGATATAGGCGCCCCCTGTATTTTCGTTGGCATTGGCGAGCGCGTCATACACTTCATTGATGGAAAGCCCCAATGCGTGCAGGCGTTCGGGCGTTACTGATACCTCGTACTGCTTGAGATAGCCACCAAAACTATTGACCTCCACTACCCCCGGCGTCCCCAGCAGTTTGCGTTTGATTACCCAGTCCTGGATGGTACGCAGCTCCATGGCCGAGTATCGCTCCTCGTAACCGGGCAGCGGCTCGATGCGATAGTGCAGGATCTCGCCCAGGCCGGTAGAGATGGGCGCCAGCTCCGGCCGGCCAAACTCCGGCGGAATATCGGCATCCAGCGCCTTGAGTTTTTCGTTGATCAGCTGGCGGATGAGGTACTTGTCCATCTCCTCATCGAAGACGATGGTTACCACACTCAGTCCAAAGCGGCTGATGGAGCGCAATTCGACCACCCCGGGGATGCTGCGGACAGCATTCTCCACGGGTGCGGTCACAAACTGCTCCACCTCCTGGGTAGCCAGGGTAGGACAGACCGTCAGCACCTGTGCCTGGTTGTTGGTAATGTCCGGGATGGCGTCAATGGGGAGGCGCAGGAATGACCAAACACCCCAGACTGCCAGCGCCAGGACAGCCAGAAAAATCAGTATCTTATTGCGTACTGAGTACTTAATAATCGATTCCAACATGACAATCGTTGGTTTGAGACAAAAGACTTGATTAGCATGGAAAAGACTGTTGGCAGCTGCCGGCCAAAACAGGCCACAGCACTAGCACTTCGCGCAGCGAAGTACAACCATCAGCGGGAAGTAGCAATTAAGCAGACTTGGGGGGCTGCCAGATATCTGAAAAACTGGCAGAAGCAGGAAAGACGACAAAATCACCCGGCTTTCCATCCTTGGATGCTATCGGGAGGCGCAGGCTTGGTGCTGCGGAGGCCGGCAGTGAGCTGGCAACCCAGTTGTACATAAGCACCGAATGCCCTTTCAACGGTAGCTTGCTGTGATCATGCTCGTGCGCATGTTGCTGGGCAGCTGAACCGAGATGCAAGTCCCAAAAAGCGAGGAAGGAGACATCCTCATTTTCGGCTCTGTGTTGCTGGTAATGCTTAACAAAGAGCGGAATACTAATTAGCATAGTGCGCAGCTGGGCGGGCAGTACCGCTGCCAGCAGAAAAACGACTAATAGAACCTGCGCACGACCTACATTCATGAAACAAAGTTATGCGAAAAGAAGAAGAGAGTCAAATAAAACATCTGAACCCCTGTAAAAATGCAGCCAATGGCTAAGTGATTAAAAAGCTGTTTTTACCACGGTACCTGCTGCCACCTGTTCGAAGACCGAAAAATTGCACAAGCCCAGTCGGGCAGCATGGCGGGCAGCCTCCTCATAATCGCGGATCAGCAGCGTCGGCACGTTGGCCTCCTTTTTGATCAGTCGGCTTACCCGGCGCGCCCGTGCGGGGCTCAGCACATCACGGATATAGATAGCAGCTACGCGACCGGGAAACTCGGCAGAAACTGACAGATATATATCGGTATCCTTTTCGCCGCTGTCGCCAATGAGCACAAAAGAAAGCTCGGGATAAGTGAGCATAATACGGCGCGTAATATCATGTTTATGTCCAGGATAATTGGTAGGTCGCTCATTGTAAGGCAGTCCGAAGTCGCGCAGGAGTACGGGCCCCCGCGGCAACTCATTGAGATCGAGAAAATCAGCCAGCAGATCGTAGAGATTCCAAGGGCTGTTGGACACATAGAAAAAAGGATTGCAGGCATTGCCTTCAGGGCCTTTGCTGAGGCTCTGATAAAAAGCGCTCACCTGCCGGAAAGCCGAGCGAGAGCCCGCATTTTTGAGCATAGTGAGGTAGATCGTACGCAGCTTGAGCAAGCCGGTAACATCTGTTTTGAGTACTGTATCATCGATATCGCTGATGATGCCGAAGCTAGCCCTGGAAGGGATGAGGATATCTGCGCTGGCCGATAAGCTAATAGACTCCTTGGGTGTACCGTTGATGCGGATAAAAGCCGTATGCCAGAAGGGGCTGGGATCTTTGACATTGGTCAGCGGAGCCGACAGATGCTGATCGATGTGAAAGTAGCCCTCTACATCGGTAGTGAGCCGAAAATGTCGGCCACAAAACTCCACCTCCACATCGGCCTTCATCACCTCCCGGCTGGCAAAGCGGCGGACATTGTTGACCAGATTGCGCCAGGGGCCATCGCCCCAGTGGCTGGTGATGGTACGCGCGCGCAGTACGCGACCTGTGAGAAACAGATAGCGCAGGCTGGCGAAGCCGCGATAGGCTTCGACCGTAACAGGCAAATTACCACCCCAGCCCAGCCATTTGCGGCTAAACAGCTGAAAATAGTACAGGAATTTTTGCGAGAAACCACCCATAATGGCCTAATTACCGATGCTCCTGCCAGGCTCTACTTGACAAACGCTACTTATTGAACAAGGAATTTACGAAAGCACGTTTATTAAAAATCTGCAGTTTATCCATAGACTCCCCCAGTCCTATGTAGCGGATGGGAATTTTGAACTTATCACTGATGCCGATAGCTACTCCGCCCTTGGCGGTACCATCGAGTTTGGTAAGTGCCAGGGCCGACACATCGGTTGCACGCGTAAAATGCGTAGCCTGCTCAATGGCATTCTGGCCGGTGGTTGCATCCAGCACCAGCAGCACCTCATGCGGCGCCTGGTCGGACCGCTTGCCGATAGACCTTTTGATCTTACTCAGTTCCTCCATGAGATTAATCTTGGTATGGAGGCGGCCGGCGGTATCGATGATGGCCAGATCGCACTGATGTTTGACCGCATAATCGACCGTCTCATAAGCCACGGCGGCCGGATCGGCATGCATACCCTTGCTATAAAAATCGCAGCCCACGCGGTTGGCCCAGATCCCCAGCTGGTCGACGGCGGCAGCGCGGAAAGTGTCGGCGGCGCCCAGCACCACCTTATACCCTTTGCTCTTGTACTGGTGCGCCAGTTTGCCGATGGTCGTTGTCTTTCCTACCCCATTGACACCGACGACCATGATGACATACGGCTTCGGGCCGTCGGGCAGCACAAAGTCCTCCAGATCGGTCGTATTGTTTTCGGCCAGCAGCCCTACAATCTCATCGCACAGCATCTCGTGAAACTCATCTGTGCCCAGGTACTTGTCGCGTGCCACCCGCGTCTCGATACGCTTGATAATTCTGACCGTGGTATCCAGTCCGACATCCGCAGCAATCAGGGCCTGCTCAACCTCATCGAGCAGTTCCTCATCGATGGTGGACTTGCCCGCGATGGCTTTGGACAGTTTAGACAAGAAGCCCGTTTTGGTCTTCTCGAGGCCCTCATCAAGGTCCTGTTTTTTCTGTCCGGAGAAAAATTTGCTAAAAAAACTCATGTCGGCGGAACTTTGAGGCGGCGGCAGGGGAAGTGCAGCGACCAAAATTAACCCCAGTCAACCTTCTCTTGAACGGAAAAGAGGCGGCGGACGAAATGGCGAATGAAAAGATACAAACAAATATATGCCAAGTTGAGCAATGCAAAACGGCTTTTCTTTTCAGTGAGAAAAGAAAAGCCGTTTATGATATCGACCAAAGAAGCTGACAATTAGCCCTTTGGAGAGAGGAACTCGTCGACTTTATCTTTGTGCATCATGACCTCTTTGTAGGAATAGCGTCCAGTCTTAGGGTCTTTTACACTCTGAATAATCTTTACAAAATCGCGACCTGAGCCCGCATTGGCTGCACGCTGGGCTACCCGTGCGTTCTTTGAAACTTTCTTAGCCATGATCGTATTATTTTAACTTGAAAACAGGCGGGAAGAACAGATAGTTCCCGACATATCGACAAGAAATATTATTTAATTTCGCGGTGAACCGTCATCTTGCGCAGGATGGGGTTGTACTTTTTCAACTCCAGGCGCTCAGGCGTGTTCTTGCGGTTTTTCTCCGAAACATAGCGGGAAGTGCCCGGTCTGCCGGTTGTCTTGTGCTCCGTGCACTCGAGAATTACCTGTATGCGGTTGCCTTTGCTTTTCTTGGCCATGGCCTTATATAATTTTGAAATAAGAAATATGGAAGACAGGAAGCAGGAGCTGCCTCAGGCTTGGTACTGAGCGCTTACTGCAGCTTTACACCATGCTCAACACCTTTGCGATCCAGCTTCTTCAGGTAAGCGGTAAGACCCAGCTTATTGATATTGCGGATAGCAGAAGTAGAGATGCGCAGCGTCACCCATTCGCCGGTTTCAGGAACGAAAAAACGCTTCTTCTGCAGGTTGGGCAGAAAGCGACGCTTCGTCTTGCGATTGGAGTGTGAAACGTTGTTTCCTACGATGGGGCGTTTCCCTGTCAGTTTGCAAATCTTAGACATAACTACTGTTCGTTTGATGATTGCTTTTGGAGATTTCCGAAGCAATGCGATCCTGTGTACGGTAAATAAGAAGAAGCTATCCTGAGGCATTTTTATCGGCCAAAGCCGCGAAAAAGTGCTTTGAACAAAAACCCATTTTCTTGAAAAATCAAAAAAATGGGTTCTGTTTATTCTCTGTTTTGGCGCTGATTCCAGCAAAACAGAGGCAAGACCTTCTTTATTAGTGACTCTGTCAGGATTCGAACCTGAAACCTCCTGATCCGTAGTCAGGTGCTCTATCCAATTGAGCTACAGAGCCAGCTTGCTGTCCTTTACGTAAGCGGTTGCAAAGATACTACCTTCGTCTGTTACAAAAAAGCATTTTTTAAAAAAATTATCATTTTTTTCGTGTTAGTAAGCGCGTACCAGTGCTTCGAGGGCATCGCCCACGGAGTAGGCTACGAGGGCGGCGACGACGCCCAGCACGAGGGTTTCCAGTATGCCTCGCCAGGCGGAGGTTTCGGTCACATAGGTTTTGAGCCAGCCTACGCCTGCGAAAGCGGTGAATGTCAGGGCAGAAGACCAGAAGAACGGATCTCCGGGGAAGTTGCCGAGGAAGTCCCAGACGAAGACGATGAGAGGGATGAGGCCTACGGCCAGGAAGGAGAGGAAGGTAGCCCAGCCGATGAGCAGCGGGGTACGCGTTTCGACGGCGAGGCCCAGTTCGTCGGTCATCATGGTATCGACCCATCGGTCTTTATCGGCGGTGATGACTTCCACGACCTGTTCGAGCAGTTCGCCTTCGAAGCCTTTTGCGCGGTAGATTTGGCGGACTTCCTCGCGCTCTGTTTCGGGCGTCATTTCGACTTCCCAATATTCGATTTTGCGGTGCTTTTTATAGGCATCGTTTTGTGCCTTAGCTGACAGGTAAGCACCTATAGACATGGAGAAGCCGTCGGCGAGGAGGTTGGCGAAGCCGAGGATGATGATGACGGCGGTGTCGAGGCCGGCGCCGATGGAGCCGGCGACGACTGCGAAGGTGGTTACGGAGCCGTCGATGGCTCCGTAGACGAATTCGCCTAGATAGGCTTGGAGGCGGTTGTTTTTCATGCT
>CAZYAO010000040.1:15139-26601 GCA_964645715.1 uncultured Saprospiraceae bacterium | reverse complement strand
GGCCGCCAAAACGAAGCATATTGTTTTGGCGGCGGGGGCCGCCAAAACGAGGCATACTGTTTTGGCGGCGGGGGCCGCCAAAACAATAAAGAGCGACCTTTGCTGAAGGCAAAGGTTACTGATAGCCGAAAGAATGCAGCGAGCGTTCATCATCGCGCCAATTTTCCCTGACTTTGACAAACAACTCAATGTACACCTTATGGCCCAGGAAGGCTTCGATAGCCTTGCGGGCTTCCATACCCAGCTTTTTGATAGATTCTCCATTTTTGCCGATGATAATCGGCTTCTGGGTTTTGCGCATGACGTAGATGAGGGCGCCGATGCGGGCCAGCGGCTCCCCGTCCTTGGTTTCGGTTTCCTCGTACCACTCGATGCCTACTTCTGTTGAGTAGGGAATCTCCTGCTGGTAGAGTTCCATGATTTTTTCGCGGATAATTTCGCTGACGAAGAAGCGCTCCGGTCGGTCGGTCAGTTGATCTTTGGGATAGTAAGCCGGGCCGTCGGGCAGGTGCCTGACAATCTGCTCGAGCAAATTGGCTGTATTGACCCCCAGCAGGGCGGAGATAGCAAACACCTCCGTGAAGGGCAGCTTTCGCTGCCAGTCTTCGATGAGTTCGGTGACCTTCTCCTGGGTAGTGAGGTCGATTTTGTTGATCACCAGAAAGCGCGGCACCTCGAGTTTGCGGAGATTTTCGAGCAGGGGGTCGTCGTCGGTATAGACCTCCCCTACTTCCGTCACCAGCAGCATGAGATCTGCGTCCTCGAAAGCGGAGCTCACGTAGCGGTTCATGGACTCATGCATTTTGTAGGCAGGCTGGCGCACGAGGCCCGGCGTATCGCTGAAGACAATCTGGAAATCGTCGCCGCTGAGGATACCGATGAGCCGGTGGCGGGTAGTTTGTGGTTTATTGGAAATAATACTCATGCGTTCGCCTACCAGCGCATTCATGAGCGTAGACTTACCGACATTGGGTCGGCCGACGATATTGACGAAGCCCGATTTGTGCATACAGACAAGTTGATGGCAGGCGGCAGGCATTGACAACTAAACAAACTAAACACCTGCCTAAACCGTTACATAAAAATAATTTTCGTTTTGCTTTTGGCGCCTGAGGCGCCAAAAGCAAAACGAGTATGCTTTGGTTTTTTTGCCGGCAGGCGCCCCCCTGAGCCTTCGGAGCGGAGCAACTGTGCACAAAGCAGGACAAAGCACACACAAAGTTACATCAGCCTCCCTGTGTGCGCGCTAAAAAGTCGTATTTTTGAGAAAATAAGCCACATGAGATCGCCAATTCGCACCATATTTCAATTTATTGCCCCTGCTTTGCTGGTCATGGGCGGGCTATTGCAGAGCAGCAGCCTGCAGGCGACCCACAACCGGGCGGGAGAGATCATCGTTGAGCAGGTGGGCGACTGTCGGCCCGATTCGCGGCGGGTGAAGGCGACCATTATCACCTATACGCGCACCAGCAGTGCTGATGCCGACCGCGACACCCTGACCATCTGCTGGGGCGACGGCATCTGCGAGCGGGTAGCCCGCTCCAACGGCAGTGGTTCGCCGCCTCGGGGCGAACCACTGGAGAACGACATCAAGCGCAACTTTTACATAGCCTTCCACACCTATTCCGGCTTTGGCAGTTACCGCATCTCGATGACCGACCCCAACCGGAATGCGGGCATTCTGAACGTCAACTTTCCGTTGTCTGTCAACATCAAATTTCACCTCGAGACTATTTTTACCCTGTCGAACCCCGTCAACTCGGGCTGCAACAGTACGCCCCGGCTCAACACGCCGCCCATCAACTTTGGCTGTGTGGGCTACCCCTTCACCCACAACCCGGGGGCGGAAGACCCTGACGGCGACAGCCTTGCCTACTACTTTGCCGTGCCCCTGCAGGGGCGCGACAGTATTGTCCCCAACTACCGCTTTCCCGACCAGATAAGCCCGGGCTCCAACAACCGGCTCACGATTGACGCCATCACGGGCGACATCCGCTGGGAGTCGCCGGTGCAGGCTGGCGAGTACAACCTGGCGTTTGTGATTGTCTCCTACCGGGAGGGCATCGCCATTGACACCCTGCTGCGGGACATGCAGATTATCATTGAAGACTGCGACAACGAGCCCCCCACCCTGGCCATTGCCAACGAAGAAATATGCGTCATAGCGGGTCAGCTCGTACAATTTCCGGTCACTGCAGGAGCCCCCGTCACGGACATTGGGCAGCGGGTGCGGCTGGTTGCCTATGGCGGCCCCTTTGCGCTGGCGGATAGTCCGGCTGTGTTTTTACCCAACAACACCGGCTATGCCGACGACCCGCTGGTGCGCACTTTTCGCTGGCAGACGACCTGTAACCACATCTCCGACCAGCCATACAACGTCGTTTTTCGGGCAGTGGATAATTTTTTGGGCGACTCAGTGGGTTCGGCCACCTTGCGCACCGTGCGCATCAAGGTTATTGGGCCACCCCCGCAGGACGTAACCGCTGAGGGGACTGGCGGGCAGGTAGAGATCAGCTGGGAGCTGCCCTACGACTGTGAGTTTACCGACAACAACTACTTCCGCGGCTTTACTGTATGGCGGCGCAACAGCAGCAACCAGTTTGTGCCCGACACCTGTCAGCCGGGGCTGGCCGGGCGGGGGTATACCAAGATCACCATCAACCCTGTGCGCAGTCAGCGCGACGGCCGCTATGTATTTACCGATACCGATGTTGTGCGCGGGCAGACCTACTGCTACCGTGTGCTGGCCAACTTTGCGCGGCAGACTGCCGGGGGCCTGTTTTTTTACAACCTGGCCGAGAGTATGCCTTCTGCTGAAGCCTGTATGCAGCTCAACCGCGACCTGCCCATCATCACTGCGGTAGACGTGGTCACCACCGACGCCAGCAACGGGCAGATCAATTTTTGCTGGCTGAAGCCCCCTCCGGAAGGGCTCGACACCCTGCAGCAGCCGGGGCCTTACCGCCTGGTGCTGCGGCGGGCGACCGGGCAGACCAACAACCCCGCCGATTTCAGTCCGCTGGGGGTCGAGTACAGCAGCAGCAGCTTTGCCGGGCTTACGGAAGGCTGCTACCTCGACAGCGGGCTCAATACGCGGGACAATGCCTACAGTTACCTCATAGATTTTTACACCAGCGGCAGCAGCCAGCCGCTGGGCACCCCTTCTACCGCCTCCTCTGTTTTCTTGCAGCCGGCGCCGACAGATAATGCTGTTGTGCTCAACTGGTCGGAGCAGGTGCCCTGGGATAATCTCTCTTACACCATATATAGTATAGATGCAAATGGCAATCCCGACTCCATCGGCATCACCGATTTGCCGCCCTTCCGGGTGGAGGACCTGATCAACGGCGAAGAATACTGCTACCTTGTGCGGGCGACCGGCGACTACGCCGTGCCCGGCATACCAGCGCCCCTGCTCAACCGGTCGCAGCGCAGCTGCACGCGGCCGGTAGACAACGTAGCCCCCTGCCCCACTACCCTCACGGTAGAAAGCTTTTGTGACAAAGGCCTCGACTGCCGCGATGAAGATGCACGCATCAATACCCTGCGCTGGACCAACCCTATGCAGTTGTGTGCCACCACCGACGATGTTACCGGTTACCGCCTGTACTACAAGCCCAGCCCCGAGGCGCAGGCTGTACGCATAGCCGAGATCAACGAAGCCGAGCTGCTCACTTTCGATCACCTGACTGTTGACGGCGTAGCCGGCTGCTATGCGGTCACGGCCATCGACACCTTTTTCAACGAAAGCGAGCCGAGTGCGTACGTATGCGTGGACAACTGCCCGGTTTACATTTTGCCCAACGCTTTCACCCCCAATGGCGACAGCCAGAATGACCTCTACACGCCCTATGAATACTGCTTCATCGAGCGTGTAGACTTTCAGGTATTCAACCGCTGGGGGCAGCTGGTGTTTCGGACCAGCGACCCCATGCTCAACTGGGACGGCACCAATGAGCGGGGCGAAGCGCTGGCTGAGGGCACTTACTATTACCGCTGTCAGGTATTTGAGCGGCGCGTGAGCGGCATTGTGGCCGTGGCCGAGCCCCTGAGCGGCTACATCGAACTGGTACGCGGCCGCCCGTAAGCGGCTGCGCTGAATACAATAGCAAAACAACCATTATAAATGTTTACAGGAATTATTGAGCAGCTGGGAGAACTGACGGCCATGCGAGCGGAGGGTGAAAACCTGCATTTTACCATTGCGAGTCCGCTTAGTGAGCAGCTGAAGATAGACCAGAGCGTCTCGCATGACGGCGTATGCCTGACGGTTGTAGCGGTTGCCGACGGTACGCATACGGTCACGGCGATCCGGGAGACCCTGCAGCGCAGCAAGCTACAGACGTGGAGGCCCGGGCAGCTCATCAACCTTGAGCGGGCGATGCTGGCGCATGCCCGGCTCGATGGCCACCTGGTACAGGGGCATGTAGATACGGTGGGCGAATGCCTGTCGGTGGAAGAAGCCGGCGGCAGCTGGTACTATCGCTTTCGCTACTCGCCGCGGCCCGACTGGCTGCTGGTTGACAAGGGGTCGATATGCGTCAACGGTGTGAGTCTGACGGTCGTTGAGCCTGCCGATGACACTTTTTCAGTAGCGATCATCCCGTATACTTACGAGCACACCAACTTCCGGCAGTTGGCCGCCGGCGCGCTGGTCAACCTGGAGTTTGATGTTATTGGCAAGTATATTGCGCGGCATTTGGCTGCTTATGGCAGCGGTAAGGGGTAAAATGAGAGATCTCTGGCAGCTAAAGCTGCCAGAGATCTCTTGAAGGTGGTTTGTATTGATTTTTTTCAAAAATCAATACATGTACCGCAGTTTAGTGGTGGTGGCCGCCCTCGCCGTGTACGTGACCGTGGTCAATCTCCTCAGCTGTTGCCGGGCGAACTTCCTCGACCTGTACGGTGAAGAAAAGGTTGACACCTGCCATGGGGTGATTAAAGTCGACCACTACATCCTCATCGCGGATTTCGGCAATGATGCCGTGGTGGAGATTGCCCTCTTCATCGCGCAGCGGGATTGTCTGACCGAGCACTAGCATATCCTCTGCGAGTTGGCCATCGATCATGAAGACATCCATTGGGAGCAGCGCCATGGCCTCCTCATCATAATCGCCATACGCCTCTGCCGAAGGGATACCGAATGACACCACATCACCGGCTTTTTTGCCTTCGAGATTTTGCTCGAAAGCGGGGATCATCTGCCCGACGCCGTAGAGAAATACGAGCGGGTCAGCACCAAAGGTTTCTTCAACAATTTCGCCGGTAGCGTCGTCTTCCTGCAGCTTGTAGTGCAGCGAAACTACGGTGTGCTTGTCAATCAGCATAATAAAAAATTAATGAAATGAAAAAAATGCGAGTAGGCGGAAGTCCGGTGCGCAGCGGTGCAACGCAGGCAGGAAGCATTCGGCCCGACAAAATTACGTTGGCAGCGCCAATTTCAGTGCACTAAGCGGAGAATATATCGAAGCTAAGTCAACAATAGGTTGGCCGAGCCAGCGATGATTCTATTTACCTGGTCGGTATCGACCACTTGGCCAAGAACAGACTCTCATTAGTGTTTGGCGATGATTCCATTCATCTAGTCGGTATCGACCACATCAAAGCCCGTGGCCTCATCAAAATCCAGCGGCTGAGCATGCCCCTCTTCTTCCTCGTCCAGCAACTGCAGCAAAGAAGGTGGCCGTTCTGAAGGCTTTCGCGCTGGCGTTGTTTTTTTGCGGATGGTGATGATACTGGGAGCTGCCTTGATATAGGGCGTTTTGGTAGGCTGCACGACTGATTTCTCCTCCTCGCGCAGTCGCTCCTCCTGTTTGGCTACCACGCTCTTGGTAGTTGTCGGTACAGCCAATAACCGGCGTTTATCGATGAGGCGGCCGGAAATGGAGCAGATGCCGTAGGTTTTGTTGTTGATGCGGATCAGCGCATGCTCGAGATCCTGAATAAACTTCTGCTGCCGAATGGCCATATTGTTGAGCATCTCCACTTCGGAGTTGATGCTGCTGTCATCCATCCAGTCGCCGCCATAATCGTCGCTGGCATTTTCGGTGACTTCCAGGATTTGGTTCCTGAACATATCGAGTTGTTGGCGTGCATCGGTAAGTTTTTCCTCGATCACTTTCCGAAACTCGGCGAGCTCTTCGTCCGAGTAACGCACCAAGGTATCATTCATAAGTCTGACGGTTGCGAATTATGCGTGAAGAAGACGGCACAAAGGTACAGTAATCTTCGAACAATCAATGACATAACAATGCGAGAGGGGATAATTGTTCTGTTGGGATGAAGGAAAAGTACAAATAATTATAAACTAGCAGCGCCGGAGAACACTTGCGTGTTGTCCGGCGCCTGCTTCAGTTCCTCAGAGCGTCAGGGAAAACAAGGCGGCCCAGCTGCGAAGCTTAGACCATTTGCTTTTCTTTGGCTCTTGTGTAGCTGCTTTGTCTTGTAAAGCAGGACTTTGTTCATGGGGCAGCGCAGTAAGTTCGGGTTGAAGCGCTACAAAAGGTTGCATTTCTTCGCCGCAAAATTCCGAGGCCTCTTCTCGCCAAAACCGCTGCCGCGAACCTTGTTTGTGAGACTTCACATCTGTCTCGGTAAGGTAACGGCTCATAATGTGGATATGTTTGAAAGGGTAACGTTTGAAATGTGTATATGTGTTTTAAAAAGTGGCACTTTTTTTAATTTTTATGAAATTTTAACATTTGGCTTATTGAAAATGTCTTTTGGGGTGAATGTTAGGCAAATATGCGGCGAAATACGGGTCTTGGCGGGTGCAGAAAATCAGGGAAAGGAGGAAAAAAGGTATGATTTTAGTCATTGGTTGGGGGGAGATTCGCGGGCTACGCCCCCGGAGGAAGAGGGGGACGGTTTCGCTAATAAGATTTTTGGGGCCATAGCCCCGATTAGTGGGCTAAGCACCAGCAGAAAAGAAGGAAAGTTTCATTACTAAGATTTTTGGGGGCGTGGCCCGCGACCAGCGGGCCACGCCCCCCACCCCCTCTCTCAATACGCCCGAAGATCCGAATACGTCGCCAGCGACACAATCTGCCAGGCGTTGAGCAGGTGCATTACCTCGGCCTGGTGGAGGGCGGCAAAAGCAACCAACGTATAGCTGCCATCGGCCGGCGCCACTTCGGGAAAACTGTAGAACTCCGGGAAGGCCTTCTTATTGTCAGGTATAAAACTGCGGGACGCACCGGACCAGCGCTCGAAGCCCACCGAATGGCGGCGGCACATCTCATCGAGTCGGTTCAGTGCAGCGACATCCGTTGTATGCAGCAGGCAGGAGAAGGTCTGGTAGGGCGATTTCTTCCAGCAGCCACACTCGTCGTAGACGGGAATGCGCTGCTGCTCATGCACATAGTGGCCGATAGGCTGGCGGTGGTAGAGCACCACATCGCCATAGCGGAAACCCGAAACCGGATTGGGGATGCTGCGGATCTGTCCGCGGGCAGGGTCGAGCGGCTTCATCCAGAGAATTTCGAAGGCACCCTCATAGGAAAGCCGCAAACCTTCGGCCGACGGCAGTATGCGGCGGTAGTCAAACTTGGCCCACACGCTGCCCGCCAGCGACAGCTTGTTGAGGGCCGTAGCAGCAATGCCCAGCAGCCACCACAAATCCGTGCGCGTCGCCTGCAGCGCCAGCGTTTTTTTGAGGTAAAAAAAGGCCGGCTTCCACTCGCGGCGGCGGAAATACAGCCGCCCGAGCCGCTCCGACGGCTCCGGCCGGGCAGCATCCAGTCGCAGCAATTTTTTGAAAAGCTTGACCGCCATGTACACATCACCCGCCTCCTCGAAAGCCACCGCCTCCGCCAAGAGCCCCTCCCAGTCTGGTTGTCCTGCTGACGCCATGGGCCGACCGCTGCTATTTGCTTTTCAGCCGGATGACCGGGCAAATCATCTCCTCGAGAGAGATGCCACCGTGCTGAAAAGTATTTTTGAACATGTTGTTGTAGTAGTTATAATTGTTAGGATAGAGGAAAAACTTATCTTCCTTCGCAAACACATAAGAAGAACTCACATTGGGGCGCGGCAGCATCGCCTCCGCCGGATCTTTGATCTCCAACACATCGCGCCGCTCAAACTGCAGGTTGCGGCCCACCTTGTAGCGCAGGTTGGTAGATGTGTCGCGGTCACCCACAATCTTAGAAGGCGAGTTGACGCGGATGGTGCCGTGGTCGGTCGTGATGATCAGCTGCACATCCCGCTCAGCCGCCCGCCGCAGGGCCGTCCAAAGCGGCGAATTTTCAAACCACGAACGCGTAAGCGAGCGATAGGCGCGCTCATCACCCGCCAGCTCCTTGAGCACCTCCATCTCGGTGCGCGCATGCGAAAGCATGTCAATAAAATTGTAGACAATGACCGTCAGGTCGTTGTTGAGATAATCGAGGATATTGTCCTGCACCAACTTGGCATTGGCCACATTGGTTACCTTAATATAGTCAAAACGAATCTCCTTGCGCAGCAGCCTGCGCAGCTGCTCGCGCAGCAGATCGTGCTCGTGCAGGTTTTTTCCCCCCTCATCCACATCATTGCGCCACCAGTCGCGGTGGCGGCGCTCGATTTCGGCCGGCATCATGCCGGCAAAAATAGCGTTGCGGCTGTACTGGGTAGAGGTCGGCAGAATGCTGTAAAAATAATCCTCCTCCTGCACCTTAAACGACTCGGAAACAATTGGTTCGATGACCTTCCACTGATCGTAGCGCAGGTTGTCGAGCAGCAGCATGATGGTCGGCGTACCCGGCTCAAGCTGCGGCAGCACCTTCTCGCGCATCAGGCGGTCGCTCATCACAGGCCCGTCCTGCTTATTGATCCAGTGGAGATAATTTTTGACCACAAACTTGCAAAACTCCGTATTGGCCTCCGCCTTCTGCATGGCCAGGATTTCGCCCATCTGGGTAGAATCGCTCTCATCGATTTTTATCTCCCAGCCAACGATTTTGCGGTAGATATCGACCCACTCCGCCGCATTGAGATCACTGTTAATCTGGATAAAAATCTGGCGAAACTCCTGCTGGTAGTCCGAAGAAGTCTTTTCGCGAACCAGCCGCTTGTTATCGATAATCTTCTTGATTGTCAGCAGGATCTGGTTGGGATTGACCGGCTTGATGAGGTAGTCGCTGATCTGCGAACCAATAGCCTCCTCCATGACCGACTCCGCCTCGTTCTTGGTGATCATGACCACCGGCATCGCCGAGTTCATGCTCTTGATGCGCGACAGCGTCTCGAGGCCCGTAATGCCGGGCATACTCTCATCGAGAAAAACGAGGTCGATGTCATCATTTTCCTGACACTCTTCGATGGCATCATAGCCGTTGGTCACCGTAATCACCTCATAGCCTTTCTTTTCGAGAAAGAGCAACTGCGGTTTGAGCACATCGATCTCATCGTCGGCCCAGAGGATTTTGATTTTATCCATAGTATACAAGTTCAATTGAGGGTAGATGCAGGAGATTTAATGAAGCCCTGCCGGGCGGCCTCAGCCGCCAGCGGGCATATTTTGTCGCTTGCGCAAAAAGAGAACGCCATCGGGCGGCAACATGTTGTGTTGCCGCCCGGTCCGGGCCGACACATACGGGTGGCAGCTGCCGCCCGTGTGTGTATTTTTTTGGTAAAAAAAACCAGCCGCGCAGGCGCGCCTAGTCGATGCGTTCAAAGACCAGGGTAGGCCCGGCGGCGCCCACCGCCGCATACTCCAGTCGCCGGGCGGTATGCTGCACCACCAGGTTGCACTGCTCGCCATAGCGGTCTTTTTCCAGAAAGCACCACTGCCCCGCGGGCACCTTGTCCTCGACCAGCGGCTTGCAGGCGATGGCACCACAGTCGGGATTGTAGACCACCAGCGTGGCCATGCTGAGCTCACCGTTGTTGCTGTGCAGCATGGAGTCGCCCCGAAACTCCACCGTATACGTGGCGTCGCGCAGGGAGCGCCAGCGCCCTTTGAGGGGGCGCATGGCCAACAGCTGCGACTTAGGCTTTTGGCTGCCAGCCACCTTGCTGATGGCGGCAGCGGCTGTATCGCTGGCCGGCGCGGCAGCGGCCTGCGGCGCCTGCTCTTCGACCGCTGGCGGCTGACAGGCCGGCAGGCTGGCAGCCAGCACGATAAACATAAAAATCCGAAACATAACCCGCACTTTTGCGCCCAATATACGGCATATCTGCGGCTTGCCGCAGCCCTCTTTTTTTCACCGCCCCCCCCCCCGCCGGCAGCCAACAAAAGTCACCCCTTTTTCGGCCAGCCCTCAGCCCCAAAAACAAAATTGTTTCTTAGCTTTGCCACGCCAATAAAAACCAAAT
Source organism: uncultured Saprospiraceae bacterium (assembly GCA_964645715.1). Lineage (GTDB taxonomy): Bacteria > Bacteroidota > Bacteroidia > Chitinophagales > Saprospiraceae > JAUMBM01. The sequence continues at coordinate 16,305 of CAZYAO010000040.1, read as the reverse complement.
AAAATGGAAGAATTGCTGGAAAAATACAAAGCCCGGCGGCCGGAGATTGTCTTCGAATGGCAGGACGAACCCACGGGGGCTGAAGGCTGGATCGTCATCAACAGTCTGCGCAACGGCGCTGCCGGTGGCGGCACGCGCATGCGCAAAGGCCTCACCAAAGACGAAGTGGTGTCCCTCGCCAAGGTCATGGAGATCAAATTTTCCGTCGCCGGCCCCGCCATCGGCGGTGCCAAGTCGGGCATCAATTTTGACCCCGCCGACCCGCGGCGTGAGGAAGTGCTGCGCCGCTGGTACCGCGCTGCCTTTCCCCTGCTCAAGCACTACTACGGCACGGGCGGTGACCTCAATGTGGACGAGCTCAAGGATGTTATCCCCATCACCGAGGAACTGGGGCTGTGGCACCCGCAGGAGGGCATCGTCAACGGCCACTTCAAGTCCTCACCGGGCGAAAAGATACAGATCATCGGCCAGCTGCGCTACGGTTGCGCCAAGATCGTCGAAGATGCGCGCTACGTGCCCGACGGCCCCTACAAGTACGCGGTGGCCGACATGATCACGGGCTATGGCGTAGCCGAGGCCGTACGCCACTACTACGACCTTTACCAGGGCGGCACGGCGGCCGGCAAGACGGCCATCATACAGGGCTGGGGCAATGTGGCTTCGGCGGCAGCCTCCTACCTCGCGCTGCAGGGCGTGCGCATCGTGGGCATCATCGACCGCGCCGGCGGCATCATCGATGAGCAGGGGCTCAGTCTGGAAGACATCAAAAAACTGTTTGTAGAAAAGCGCGGCAACAGTCTGTCGGCCACACAGTTACTGCCTTTCGAAGAGGTCAACGCCCGCATCTGGTCGCTGGGCGCCGACATATTTATCCCCGGCGCCGCCTCCAAGCTGGTGACGCGCGACCAGGCGGAAGCGCTGCTGGCGGGCGGCCTGGAGGTCATCTCCTGCGGCGCCAATGTACCCTTTGTCGACGACGATGTTTTCTTTGGCCCCACAGCCCGCCTGCTCGACGAGCGGGTAGCCCTCATCCCCGATTTTATTGCCAACTGTGGCATGGCACGGGTATTTGCTTACCTCATGCAGCCCGATGTGGAGATGACCGATGAGGCCATTTTTCAGGATGTATCCGATACGATTGGGCGCGCACTGCGCGACCTGCATGC
>CAZYAO010000040.1:3606-15039 GCA_964645715.1 uncultured Saprospiraceae bacterium | reverse complement strand
GGCGCCTTCGCCCCCGGACAGGCACTACACCAGTCGCCGTACGCTGGTGCCGGCGACAAAGCGGAACGTCTCGGGCGAAGCCCCTTCCACCCCCTGCAGCAGCAGTACGCCCGGCTTTTTACCCACCGACAGCGTCCCGAGGCTGTCGGCGAAGCCCAGGGCCTCGGCGCCATTGCGGGTAGCCCAGGTCAGTAGCAGCTCGAAAGGCAGCCAGCTTTGGTAGCGGTGGAGCGTCTTGAGCTCCTCGAGGATCGACAGCTGCCAGTTGGAGGTCAGGCTGTCGGTGCCTACCGTCATGCGCGCACCCGCCTCCACAAACAAGCGGTAGTTGGGCAGGCGATTTTCGATATACAGATTGGCATTGGGGCAGGTAGCCCAGTAGGTCTGCGGATTCCAGGCCTGGGCGGCCGCAATATCGTCGGCCTGCGTGAGGGTATTGTGCACAAAAAGCGCCGGGCAGGCGGCATCCATGTGCTCGAGGGCGTAGTGGATGGCGCTGCGGCCGGTGGGCACAAACGCCTCCAGCGACAGGTTGAAGCCGCGGTAAAAATCGAGAAAGCCGCCCGTTTTGGTGCGGAAAAGCTCATCTTCCGGGGGCGTCTCCTGGTTGTGGATGCTCACCGTGCCCTCACCGCCGTTGAGGGCATTGATTTTTTGAAAAAGGCTGCGGCTGACCGTGTAGGGCGCATGCGGCACGGCCGTCTTGCGGTGGCCGCCGCCGGCCACCTGCCCTTCATAGACCTGCCGGTAGCGCTCAAAGTGCTGCTCCGCATGAGCATCCTGCAGGAAATCAAACATTTCGACAAACGTATGGTAGCGGATGGCACTCTGCGCCTTGCAGGTAGCCGTGTCGAGCTTGTTGGAAATATCGCCCACCGCCACGATGCCCCCTTCGTACATCTCGCGGTCGCCGGCCATGATGGCCGCATCGATCTCCTCCTGCGGCACCTCCCGCAGAGAGACCACCCCCTGCAGGAAAGGCAGCAGGCCCGAGCCGGTACCCACCCGCCCTTTCATGTGCGAAAGCTCGAGGTGGCAATGGGTATTGACGAAGCCCGGTATGAGCAGGCCGCTGTGCCGCTCGAGGCTGGCAGGGTCGTGCGCCTGCTCCGGCTCGATCGCCAGCAGGCCACCCTGCTCGTCGACCACGAGGACTTGCCCGCTGCGGGGCGGGCTGTCAAGGGTAAAAATGTAGTCGGCAGTGATTTTGCGCATAATAGTTGTGATTTTTTTGAGGTGCAAGCTGGCTCACCCCATGCCTCGGCAGCCGACGCTGCCAGGCATGGAGCAGCCCGGGTATTTGGCCGCCGTTTGCAACCCAATACCCGGAAGGCAACTTCCCGCTTACATCACCGAAAAATAAAACCCCAACTCGCGCCGAAGGTTGTCCGGCAAAGCCGGCAAAGCGGAGCGCGGGATGAGCAGGGTGGAAATATTGTGAAAATCGCCAAAAATCTGGTGGCGGGCAGCCGTGGCCATGAGGTAGTCGTGGCCCGAGGAGCCGCCGGTACCAATTTTGCGGCCCAGCATGCGCTGCACCATCTGCGCGTGGCGGTAGCGCCAGGTGGTGAGCAGCTCGTCGATCTCCACCAGCGTCAGCAGCAGGTTGAACGGCAGGTGGAGAATGGGCTCGTCGCGGTAGAGGTTGATGAGCAGGGCAGCGACCGTCGCACGGTACGACAACCGCAGTTTGCCCTCAGCGCGGGCCTGTTCATGCGCAGCCGGGTCGAGCACCGACTGGAAGTAGGTATCGGAACTGCCCAGCATGCGCAGCCGCATCTCCTTTTCCTCCTCACTGAGGTAAGCCGAAGCACGGATGGCAGCCGCCTCCTGCTCGAGCATATCGCGCACCGCCTCCTTATAATGTGTAAGAAAATCGAAGTCGCCAAACTGCAGGAAGGGCGTGCGCTCCAGCCACTCCTCCACCTGGTCAAACAGCGACTTGCCCGCGGCCAGCTCGCGGAGCTGTGCCTGCTGTGCCTGCTCGAAGACCGAAGCGTAGGGCTGGTTGTTGTACGTGAGCCGGCTCGACTCGGCCAGACCGAGCATCACCTCCACCACGCGAAACTGGAAGCTCTGGAAGCCCGAGGCCGGGAAGAGATAGTTGCGGAAGTCGAGAAAATCGAGGGGCGTCATGGTCTCCAGCACCCGAATCTGCTGAATGAGCAGCTGCAGGATTTCGGTCACCCGCTTGAGGCGGGCCACCGCATTGCCGATGTTGCGCTCATCGACATGCTGTCCGTCAAACATAGCCGAGATGGACGTCAGCTCGTGGATAATCTGCTTAAACCACAGTTCGTACACCTGGTGCACAACGATGAAAAGCATCTCGTCGTGGGCGGGCTCCGCCGCCAGCTCCGCCGAGCGCATCTGCTGCGCGGAGAGGAGCTGGTCGAGCTCGAGATAGCTGTGGTAGTGGATGGTTGAGTACTTTTGCTGCTTAGACATGGCTGATTTGGTTGTGGTTAGCTGGTGGCTGTCGCCGCCGGTCACAATGCTGAGAAATTTTTTTGCCTGTTTACACCAGCCCCTGACAACAGACTGCCCGTAAACCGCTCGCTGGCAGCAGCGCGCGTTTCCTGCAGCTTGTGGGAGCCGGAAGGATTATTTTTTGGATTTTGTGGAAATCTTCTTCATGTTTTCTAAAAAACTGATGTCCTGTTCGATAAAAAATTTTTCGTTGGGGTTCTCAACGTGATCAAGCGCCAGATGTAGGTCCCTCTCTGCCTCAACCAACAAATCTCTGCACATTTCCCAGACCCTGGCTTTTGTTTTGGGATTGCTGTTTCGATCTTTTGCGGTATTTATACATACTTTGGCCAAATCCATTTTTGCTGTAGCACGCTTCTCCAAGAGCGTAGCGTGCGTCCGCAGTTTGGGATATTTCTTTATTGATTCGTTGATAAATTTGACAACCTCTTCCGGATCGGCCAATTTTTTGAGGCTGACAGCGGCTCTGACAATTTGGTTTTCCTCCAATTTGCCGGAGGTAGCTATCTCCAGTATTTTGCTGGTAAATACCTGGATATCATGGTTGCCTTTTTCCAGCGTCAGGGCATCGATGATATTGATCAATGTACTCGAATTGACCAGATTCAAATCGAGGGCATGCTTCTGTAAAAAATTGTATAGACCAGTAGGATCCTTTACTTTGATGCTTATTTCAGCTAAGAGATCCAATGCCCTGAAATTATAGGGATCCTGAGCCAACAAAGACAGGACTCGTTCCCTGGCTTCCCGGTAATTTTCAAGGATAATTTTGTCCTGAATCCCCTGAATTTCCTTGATTAATTGGTGGCGGGGATGCGCCGGCAGTATACAAGTCACGCTCTCCGCCTCCAGTTCAAAGATAGGATCCGGGCAACCCTCCTCTTTCATGGTCTTGAGGATAGTGGGTATCCCTTGCCCTTCCGACTGCGCCAGTTGCATCTTATTGAACAGATAGGCAAAGCTTTGATTCCTCCATTTGGGACTTGCTTTGCCACTGACAAATTTTGCTGCATCAACGGCCCAGTGCAGCGCCCCCGGAGACCGGATCTCTATTCTGTCTGCAAATACGGTTATACGAATCGGATCCGAAAGCTCGTAGTCTCGATGTACGACGGCATTGATGACCGCCTCCTGCAGTGCGCGGATCGGATACTTAACCTGGTTTGGCTTTTCACTAAGTTTGTCAAAGGCAACGTACGCCTCTGTATTCAATAACTCAATTGCTTTTTTGGCCTGCTCCACCAAGGTACCCGTTAATAAATATCTCTCAGCGGTTGGTTCACTTCTGTCCTTTCCTTTATAGATAGACAGAACGATGTGTGCATCAGGAAAATATCTGGAAATACTTGCTTTTTTTCCAAACATCAACAAGGTAAAATTTCTTGGCCGTAAGGCCTTATCAAGACCCACCCTGCCAAACAAAGGTGGGACAAATTCGGCAATTTGTGCTTCGTCAGAAAAATAATCTTCGAGTGCTTTGTCCGGAGACAGCAACCCCATTTCCTGCATATAATCTCTGAATATCAGTACATCGATATCCCGATCCGAGCAGCCTGCAAGGATTCTTCTGTCGAAATATTCAATTTTCTGTTTTTTGATCAGCAGCTGCGTCAGGATGCCATTTCTCGCTTCCCGCGTCTCGCTGCCAATCCGTACATAATGAACCGATTTTTCCCCATCCCTATAGATGTGTGCGTCAGGACTGGCGACACTGGTAAACACCAAAATTTTGTTGGTACTATCCTCCGGATTGTCCAGCGTTGTGACGAGCGGGCTGATGGCGGGGCTGACCAGATCTCTGCATTGTTGTGTAACTTTTCCCGTGATTTCTTTTACTTTTTCAGCCGACAATCCGGTATACAATACTTTTGGGAAGCCGTAGGCATCTTTTCCTTCTTTGGCTCCACACACGACATATCCGCCCCCCGTATTACTGATATCGTTGGCAAATGCGGAAATAGTTTTCACAATCTTTTGGATGATATCTTTATCGTCGCCATTTTCCTTCCATTCGACCCTTTCACTCGCGCGCGCTGATAGTTCCTTCAGATCAATTTCCATTTTTCAGTATTTTGTGTTCCTGAATACAAGGACAAACGCAAGCTGAAGGAATTTCGGACCTGCCTGACATTTGTTCAAAATACACTTTGCTGGCATTGGCTGCCAAAGGGTGTTCTGTGGTGGCTTCTCCAGGGCTTACTATGTTCACCCTATTGTCTTCACACCAGGCGCAACCATCAGGCATACCGTGATGCAGGAGCTAAGGTAAGCAATTAAAGCCATCTACGACCGGGGAGGTGGCCAAAAAGATATCAGGCAGGCTATGGACCAGGTACCCTGTATGCTGTGTTGAACGGTGTGCTTTCTTCCGTCTATCACTTCACTTGGGTATTCTTAGCTTAGGCCATCATGTACATTTGTGCACGCTCCGTAGGCGCCCACCCAAAGAAATGTAGGCATCCGCCTACGGAAACCACTTGTTTAGCTACTTACCCAACCCAGGGAAAGCTTGACTCTCCGCGTAAAAAGCATCACTTCATACATTTCTTTCATATTACAAGCTTTTTTGTTCATTTGGCGCTAAAATTCATTGGCTAATGAAATGGAAAGTGGTAAATTGCGTAAGGTTATTTGACTGACAATTACTATACCTTTTGATCTATGGCGACTGCTGAACAGATAAAATCTCTTATTAAGTCTCACTATGAAGAAGACCAGAATAGATTTTCAACTATAGCATTACAAGTAGCTGCAAGTGAAGCTAGAAAGGGACATACCAGTCTTGCACATGAGATAAAGAAGATTATTGACAAGGGTAGTACATCTTCACCACATCTCAAGGTAATTTCTCACACCGCCAACGTAGCCGGTCTTATACATACTTTTGAAACTGACCAAAGGCTAGTGCAGTTAATTGCTTCACCAGAATTAAAGCAAAGAATAAACAGAATAATTCGCGAATATTTACAAAAGGCAAAACTCAGTAAATTTGGATTCACGCATAGACGAAAAATCTTATTGACTGGCCCTCCGGGAACGGGAAAAACAATGACTGCTGCGATTCTTTCAAATGAGCTAAAAATCCCGTTTAATGTCATTTTGATAGATAAGATCGTAACCAAATACATGGGTGAAACTTCAGCCAAACTCCGCCAAATATTTGATTTTATTGCTCAGAATAAGGGCGTATATCTTTTTGATGAGTTTGACGCTATTGGAACAGAAAGGGCACGTGATAATGAAGTTGGAGAAATCAGAAGAGTATTAAATGCTTTTCTTCAGTTCTTGGAGCAGGATCAATCTGATAGTTTCATCATCTCTGCCACAAACAATATTGAGCTATTAGATCAAGCCCTGTTCAGACGTTTCGATGATGTGCTTTTTTATCAACTCCCAAATCAAAATGAAGCTGTTGATTTAATAAAGGATAAACTTTCCAACTTTAAATTTGATTTTGACCCGAACAACATCCCTTTCGAAAATATTCACGGTCTAAGTCACGCAGAAATCTCTCAAGCATGCGATGATGCCATAAAAGAGACCATATTGAACGACGGGAAAAAAGTAACAAAAGATCTCTTTCTAGAAATGATCAACAACAAGCAAGAGGTCTATCACTCCAAAAACAAATAATCCCTATTTATGCCCCAAGGAAAACACCCAATAATCTTTATTAATAATACGAAAGAGAACCTACCCTATACGCCTCCGCAAAGCGGAGGCGAAAAGTCCCCCTCACCACAGAGGGATAGGCGTGCGCACGGCTACAAAATATTGCAAAGCCTTGAAAATTCCTGGAAACAATTTCAGGGAATCCAGTCACAACGCAGCGCTGTGTCTGCCACCACCCGAGATGGAATTTATTTAGAATTTAGGAGTAGTGCCGGCTTTGAATTGGTTACAAAAAGCCTGGAAAATATTCAAAAAGGTATAAGACTTCTGAATATCAAGTCAATACCCGAAAATGACAAAGTAATTACAATAGCAACAGTCTATATACCAGCTGGCAAAGAGACCTATTTTATATCTAAAGTACAAGCCTACCTTAACGAGGAAACAAAAGAGGGAACTCCCAAAAATGCCCGGCTAATTAACAGCATAGAAGATGTAACATTAGCGATTTTTGAGTCATTTTGGCAAGACAAACCACATCTGATTCCAAAAGATCATCCCGAGTGGTGCGAGGTTTGGCTTCGCACAGAAGACAAAAATAGAGACCTTACCAATTTCTCACAAATATGCCAGCAGCTGGAAATTGAGACCCAGTATGACTATCTTTTCTTTCCTGAAAGAACGGTTACGCTTGTTAAGGCCAATAGAGACAGACTAACTGAACTATTGCTGGCATCCGATCAAATAGCAGAATACCGAAAAGCCAGAGACACTGTTAGGTTCTTTATGGAGTGTTCAAACACAGAGCAGACAGAATGGGTTGAAGATCTACTTAGAAGGATGGATGTACGTGAAGGAATAGATACCTCAATTTGTATCCTTGATACCGGAATCAATAACGGGCATCAATTAATCAGTCCCGTTCTTTCTGATGATGACATGCATAGCTATTCAGAAGATTGGGGAGTCCACGATCATGATGGGCATGGGACAAATATGAGTGGGGTTGCCATATTTGGTAGTTTGTCAGAAGCTTTACAATCCAATGACAGAATTGAAATAAAACATATAATCGAGTCTGGGAAAATTTTACCTCCTAAAGGGGAAAACGACCCAAGACTCTATGGCTATATAACTCAACAAGTTGTCAGTAAGGCAGAAATTCAAGCGCCCGATAGGAAAAGAATCATTTGTATGGCTGTTACTACACATGAATTTGAGCAGGGCAAGCCATCATCATGGTCGGGTGCAATTGATGCCTTATCTTCAGGGGCGGCGGATGATGTTAAGAGACTAATAATCTTAGCTGCCGGCAATGTTTTAAATGATTGGCATAACTATACAGAATCCAATGAAGTAAGCTCCGTACACTCGCCTAGCCAATCCTGGAATGCAATTTCGGTTGGAGCTTATACCGACTTAACCCAGATAACTGATCCTCGCCTAAGCGAGTATTCGGCCCTGGCTCCACAAGGCGGTTTATCCCCTTACAGCAGTACATCGTTAACTTGGAAAACAACAAAATGGCCAATTAAACCTGATGTGTTGTTTGAAGGCGGTAATGTTGCTATCCATGAAAATAATGATACTACTGAATGCGATGACCTCTCGGTACTAACTACTCATTTTCGTCCAGGTAGTTCGCAGTTTGTTCACTTTCGCATGACAAGCGCTGCAACAGCCAAAGCTGCATGGATGGCAGCGCAAATTCAAGCACAATATCCCAATGCATGGCCTGAAACTATCAGAGGCTTACTGATTCATTCAGCGAATTGGACACAAACCATGAGAGCGCAATTTTTACCTGAAAACGCTAATAAAGCCAACTATCGCAATCTAATTCGTGCATGTGGCTACGGCGTCCCAAGGTTAGAAAATGCAACTTATTGCACTAATAATCATCTTGTCTTAATTGCGCAAGAGACCTTACAGCCATTTGACAAGTACGGCAGTTCATACAAAACCAAGGATATGCATTTTCATGAACTCCCTTGGCCAAAAGAGGTGCTGTTAGCGTTAGAGAATACGCCCGTAAAGTTGAAAGTCACCTTGTCTTACTTTATTGAACCTGGTCCTGGAGAGGTAGGATGGAAAGATAAATACCGTTATCGCTCTCACGGACTTAAATTTGATGTCAATTTGCCCTCCGAGTCCAAGCATGATTTCATAAAAAGAATAAATAGGGCTGCTCGGGAAGAGAAAGAAGAAATTGACTCTAATAATGACAGCCAACGCTGGGTCATTGGTTCACAAAATAGGCACTTGGGGTCTGTGCACGCTGATTTTATTGAAGGGACAGCAGCAGAAATCGCATCCTGTAATTTTATCGGAATATATCCTGTAATTGGATGGTGGAAACAGCGTCAACACCTCATGAAGTGGGACAAAAAAACTCGGTACTCACTAATTGTATCCCTTGAGACGCCCATAGAAGAAGTTGATCTATATTCATCCGTCGCAATATCCCTACAAATCCCGATTGAGGTCTCCAATTGAATTTTTTTAGCTCAGGCTTCGTCTCAACAACCACTTCAGAATCCGTATTAACAGGGGCTTTGCTGTGTGTTTGAGGGCGCAGCTCCAATCCTTGCGGCGGGCGTTGGAACTTTCTTTCCTCCCCAAGCCCTGAATGAAAATAGGGCTGTGAAGATTGCGGACTTGCCCTTGGTTTTTTTAAAAAAAATAACCCCCACCACACGCATGCAGCGCAGCCTCCGCCCTGCCACACACGTGCAAAGCCTGTCATTTCATGGCGCAGGCATACAGCCACACCCATTTTTCGCTATCTTTACCTGCGCAGGCCCGCAGGGTCACATCAGCAGAACAGAACATGCAATACGCTACGAATCCACAGCTGGAGCTGGCGTTCAAGTACGTGACCGAGACCAGCCGGAACGTCTTCCTGACCGGCAAAGCCGGCACGGGCAAGACGACTTTTCTCAGCCGCCTCAAAGCGGAGGGCAGCAAAAACGCGATTGTCGTGGCGCCCACGGGCGTCGCCGCCATCAATGCCGGCGGCATGACCATCCACTCGTTTTTCCAGCTGCCCTTCAGCCCCTTCGTGCCCGGCAGCCGGCTGCCGGTGGGCAGCGCGCAGCGCAAATTTCAGCGTGACAAAATACGGCTGCTACAGTCCCTCGACCTGCTCGTCATCGACGAAATCAGCATGGTGCGGGCAGACTTGCTCGACGCCATTGACCAGGTGCTGCGCCGCTACCGCAACCCCCTGCAGCCCTTTGGCGGCCTGCAGCTGTTGCTCATCGGTGACCTCCACCAGCTCGCGCCCATCGTCAAAGACGATGAGTGGGCGCTGCTGCGCGACCACTATGAGGCGCCCTGGTTTTTCAACAGCCAGGCGCTACAGCAGACTGACTACCTGACGATTGAGCTCACGCACATCTTCCGGCAGGCGGATGAGGCGTTTGTCGGTCTGCTCAACCGGCTGCGCGAGGGGCAGGTCGACGAGGCGCTGCTGCAGACCCTCAACAGCCGCTACGATCCGGCTTTTACGCCCGGCCACGACCACTATATCACGCTTTGCTCCCACAATGCTACGGCCCGACAGCTCAACCAGCAGGCGCTGGACGCCCTGCCGGGTCCGTCCCTGCATTTTACCGCCAAGATCGAGGGCGACTTCCCCGCCCATGCGTATCCGGCGGAGCCTGCGCTGGAGCTCAAAGAGGGGGCGCAGGTGATGTTTATCAAAAATGACAGCGGCAGCGACCGCCGCTACTACAACGGCCGCATCGGCACCATCACCCGGCTGTCGCCCGGCCTCGTGCGCGTGCGCTGCGAGGGCGATGCCGACGATATCGTCGTGGAGGTGGCCGAGTGGGCCAACCAGCGCTACCAGCTCGACGAGGCCAGCAAGCAGGTGAAGGAGACGGTCATCGGTACTTTTAGTCAGCTGCCGCTCCGGCTCGCCTGGGCGATCACCATCCACAAGAGCCAGGGGCTCACTTTTGAGCGGGTCATCATCGACGCCCGGCAGTCGTTTGCGCACGGGCAGGTGTATGTGGCGCTCAGCCGCTGTAAGACATTTGAAGGCATTGTGCTGCGCAGCAGGCTCGATGCGGCCGGCATCCGCATGGACAGCCGCATACGCACTTTTGGGGAGGAAGCGCAGCAGCGGCAGCCCGACCAGCGGCAGCTGGCCGAGGCGCAGCGGGTCTACCAGCAGCAGTCTGTCGGCCAGCTTTTCAGCTTCGAGCCGCTGCAGCGGTTGCTCGAGCACCTCAACCGCCTGCTGCTCGAGCATGAGCGGCAGTTTTTGCCGCAGGCTTACGCCCCCTTTGCTGCCCTGCAGCTCGAGGCCGAAACGCGGTTGTTCAGCGTGGCCGACAAGTTTGCCCACCAACTGCAGCGCTATTTTTTGGCGGCGGAGCTGCCAGAGCAAAACGAGGCGCTGCAGGAGCGGCTGCAAAAGGCGGCGGCCTGGTACCTGCGCGAATTTGACGACTACGTGCTGCCGGCTTTTTACCGCCTCAACCTGAGCACCGACAACAGCAAGCTGGCGGCCACGGCCCAGGAGCTGTTTGACCGCCTCCGCAAGGAGCTGCTGGTCAGGCGCGCCTGCTTTCAGGCGTGCAGTCTCGACGGTTTTCGCCTGCAGGCGCAACTGCGCCTGCGCAGGCAGCAGGAACTCGACTATAAGCCGATGGCTGAGGAGCTGGCGGCCGCGGCCAAGCCGGCGGCCGGCGGCAGCGAGGACATCCATCACCCGGCGCTCTACGCCCGCCTGCGGCAGTGGCGCAGCGACACGGCCGAGGCGCAGCAGGTGGATGCATTTCAAGTGCTGAGCAACAGGAGCATGGCGCTGCTCACGCAGCTGCTCCCTACCAATGCTGCCAACCTCATGGAAGTCAGTGGCATCGGCAAAAAAAAGGTCGAAGAGTACGGCGAGGATATCCTTGCCATCGTGCGCAGCTACTGTGACCAGCAGGCGCTGGCAAGCGACCTGCTGCCCGACAAGCCGGCCAAAAAGCAGGGGGCGAAGCCTAAGGAGGAGAATACCAAAAACATTACTCTGCGCATGTTTCTCGAAGGGCAGTCGCTGGCCGAGATTGCCGCTGCCCGTGGCCTGCAGGTGGCAACGCTGGAGGGCCACCTCTCGCATTTTGTGGCGGCCGGCGAACTTTCTGTCTTTAAATGCATGGAGGCCAGTCGGGTGGATATCATACAGGACTACTTCCGGCAGTCGGCAGAGCCAACGGGCAAAGAGGTCAAGGAGCAGCTCGGGGATGATTATAGTTATGGCGAGATTCGCCTCGTGCAGGCGCATCTGCGCTGGCTGCGGGGCGGGGCGGTGCCGCCGGAGGAGTGATGTAGGGG
>CAZYAO010000040.1:0-3506 GCA_964645715.1 uncultured Saprospiraceae bacterium | reverse complement strand
CGCATCTGCGCTGGCTGCGGGGCGGGGCGGTGCCGCCGGAGGAGTGATGTAGGGGGGGGTAGCTTGGCGGGTAAAGCCTGATGGTGCAGCCTGTGCGGTCGGCAACCGTACAGGCTGGTGATACAGCCTCACTCTGCCAGCGTGCGCAACACCCGCACAGACCGCGACTGTCCGCCGGCCTGCACCAGCGCAGGCCAGTCAAGGGCCGTCAGATCGCCTTCCGGCAAAAGGAGGAGCGAGGACTTGCCGCGGAGCAACTGCTCCAGCGGCTCCAGCAGTTGCGCATACTGCGCGGCCGGCGTAGCCGCCAGCTGATCACCACCATCCAACTCCTTCAACGTCAATGTTTTTTGATCAACCACAAAAGCATACAGCCGCCCAGCTGCCTGCGTGTATACGATCGCCACCTCGCGCCGCCCAAGGCGACTGCGCAGCGCACCCGGCGTCAGCGGCGGTACCGATGGCGGCGCTACCGCCGCCCAGGCCTGCAAGGCCGCCGCCTGCGCGTCGGCATCGGCCGGCGTCAGCGACCACTGCCGCTCCGCCTTCAGCAGCGCCGACGCCGACACCGGCGGTGGCAGCGCTGCCCGCAGCGCCCCGGCCAACAATAGCGCTTCTGCCAGACAACTGTCGACAGCAGAGGGGTCCCCGTCGGCCATCAGCCTGTCGGCAGCGAGGGCCGCTGCCGACAGGCCAACTGCCCCCGGCGCGCGCTCCGCGCCGGCGGGCGACAAGCCGAGAAGATAATTGTCGCGGCCAACAGCCACCCCCTGCCGGGCGGTGGCCACCGCTGCCTGCAGCTGACCGCTGCCTACCTGCAACACAGCCTGCAGCTGCAGCAACTCCGCCAGCAGGCGGCGGTCGGCGATGACCGCCGGCTCGCCGGCTGTGGCCGGCCACAGCAACTGCCGGGCCGTATCCAGCTGCGCCAGCGCCACTGCCGTATCGCGCAGCAGGCGCGCATAGTCGAGCCGCAGTGCGGCCTCTTCCTGCAGGCCTGCGCCGCCCGCGCGGCGCAGCAGCGCCAGCGCCTCAGCAGCATTTTCTTCCGTATCCCCGCACATGGCTAAGGCGCGCAGCAAGCGCGCACGCAGCAGCGGCTGCGTCTCCGCCGGCAGCAGCTCGCTGGCTGCCGCCCACAGGCGGGTGCGGTCGGCCGCCGCCGCACAAGGCCAGCAGGCCAATTGCTGGCGATAGTAATCGGCCAGCTCGGGCGAGCCATCGCCCGCCACCAGCCGCAGCGTCTCGCGGGCGTAGTGAAAACTCTGGTCGGCCTCCTCCCACTGCTGGCGGCCGGCCAGCGCCAGCCCGCGGTAGAGGTAGAGAGAGGCCAGCAGGCGATAGTCTTCCATGGGCAGACTGGCCGCCTCGTCCAGCGCCCGCAGCGCCCGTTCGTACCGGGCACGCGCAATATCGATGCGTGCCGCCAGCACATGATTTTCGGCAATCTCATCACTCAGGATGCGCGCCCGCAGGCGGCGCGACGCCTCGTTGGCCAGCTCGGCCGCCGCCACATCTCCCAGCGCCAGCTCGTACTGGCCAATGAGCCACCAGGCGTGCGCATCCTCATAGCGGCGGCCCGGATTGGCATCGATGTAGGCCTGCAGCAGCCCGATGGCGCGGGTATAAGCCCCTGCCGCCGCCGCCTGCAGCGCCGGCTCAAATGCCTGCTGGGCCGACAGCCGACAGCCCCACAGCAGGCAAAGGAAAAACAACAATTGCCTTTTCATACGCGCTACAAATCGAAACCTATGTCTTTGCGGTAATATTTGCCCTCATAGCTGATCTGCGCTGCATTGCGCAGACTCAGTGCCAGGGCCGTCGGCAGGTCATCGGCCACACTGGTCACCGCCAGCACGCGGCCGCCATTGGTGAGCACCTCCCCTTCCTGCTCCGTCGTGCCTGCATGAAAGACCATGCTGTCGCTCACCGCTGCCAGCCCCTCAATCCGCTGCCCCTTGGCATAGTCGCCCGGATAGCCACCCGACACCAGCATGACAGTCACCGCCGTGCGCGGATCGATCTCCACCGTCGTCTCCCCCAGCCAGCCTTCGGCCGTAGCCAGGCAGAGCTCCAGCAGGTCGGACTGCAGCCGCGGCATGACCGACTCCGTCTCCGGGTCGCCGAGGCGGCAGTTGTACTCAATCACCCACGGCTCGCCGTCCACCGCTATGAGGCCAAAAAAGATGAACCCGCGATAGCGCAGCTGCCGTGCCTGCAGGCCGGCCAGCGTAGGCGCGATGATGCGCTGCTCGACTTTTTCCATCAGGGCCGCATCTACAAAAGCCGGATGAGAGACGCTGCCCATGCCGCCGGTATTGAGGCCCGTATCGCCCTCCCCTACCCGCTTATAATCTTTGGCCACCGGCAGCAGCCGATAGCTGTGGCCGTCGGTGAGTACGAAAACCGAAAATTCGATACCCCGCAGGAACGACTCTACCACCACGCGGCTCGAGGCCTGCCCAAATTTACCCTGCAGCATGGCCGCCAGTTCGCGCTTAGCCTCTTCACGATCATCGAGGATGAGCACACCCTTGCCCGCCGCCAGTCCGTCGGCCTTCAGCACGATGGGCGTCGGCTGCTCCGACAGCCAGTCGAGCCCTTCCGACAGGCTGTCGGCCGTAAACTCCCGGTACGCCGCCGTGGGGATGCCAAATTCCTGCATAAAAGCTTTGGCAAAAGCCTTGCTGCCTTCGAGCTGGGCAGCTGCCTGCGAGGGGCCTATGATGTGCACGTCGGCCATGGCGGGGTCATCGGCAAAAAAGTCTTCCAGCCCGCGCACCAGCGGTTCTTCGGGTCCGCAGATGATCATGTCAATCCCGTGGGTATAGACTGCCTGCCGGATGGCCACAAAGTCGTTGGGATCCAGCCGCAGGTTGTAGCCCAGGGCGGCGGTACCGGCATTGCCCGGCGCGATAAACAGCTGGTCGCAGAGGGGGCTCTGCGCAATTTTCCAGGCGAGTGCGTGCTCCCGCCCGCCGCTGCCCAATAGAAGAACGATCATATCACTGTCGATTGGAGTTCGACAGCAAATAACGGAAAAATGTTTGTCTTTCCGGGCTGTTTTTGGGGTTAGAGCGAATAAATGCTCTACGGTTTTTGCGAATACAGCCGCCTGTGAGGCGGGGGCGAGCCTTTGCTTTGTGGCATTGTGTGGCATTGTGTGGCAAGGTATAGCAAGGTGTGGCAGGTGCTTGGCGGAGTGGTTATTGGGGTGTATATTTGTTGGAGTGGTAGTACATGCTTTGGCCATGACGGTTAGCGGTTTTTTGGAAAAAATTCAACAGCTGCGGCGGCAGCTGTTCCGCCTGGACGGCGGCGGCCGGAGCGGGCTGGTTTTTTGGAAAAAAATCAAAACCTGCGCTGGCAGCCGTTACACTTTAGCGGCGGTGGCCGCCGGAGCGTGGACAGGGCTGATTTTTTGAAAAAAAATCAAAACCCCAAACCAGCAAAATCCTTATAAATTACATATATTTGTATGCATGAACACACACCCTTGCAGGTAG
>CAZYAO010000039.1:26896-39224 GCA_964645715.1 uncultured Saprospiraceae bacterium | reverse complement strand
GGGTCTCCGCGACCTGCAGGCAATCAGTTGCCGGCCAATGGCTATGACTGGCAATAATCAAGGTAGAGCTTTTGGGCGGCATCAGCCGCCCAAAAGCTCTAATCAATGCGGTGTATGCCCCTGCATGCGTACGTTCTGCGCATGTTCCTCCACCAAACCATTCGGAAAAGGATAGCGGCTGAGCCACTTTTCTAGAGGAAAGTCGCTACCGGACTGCCGGGCTAACTGCAGGTCCTGCAGGTAGGCGCGGCTCTCAGCTATTCTGGCCTGTATCGCCTCCACCCCCAGCGCAATGTCGCCATGGCCTGGCACCAGCAGCTTTGGCTGGTAGGCAGCAACCACCTCATCAAAGGTCTGCAGGGTCTGCAGATAGTCATCAAAACTGCTGCCAATGAAGGGAAATTCTATGTTGGACAGGTAATCGCCAGCCAGCAGGATGCCTGCTTCGACATCCAGCAGTATCAGTCCGTCGGGGGTGTGCCCCGGCGCCGGCCAGCTCAGAAAGTGCCGGCCGGCCAGCTGTAGTGGCTCGGCAGCAGCCGAAGGTGCCAGCGTCAGCCGCGGAAAGACGTGCGTGTAGCTGCGGGCAATGTAGTGCTTCTCATCCCAGTCGCGCAGTTCATGCAGCACCGCTGCAGGATCGGCATGCGCTGCCAGCCGGGCCGACCCCAGCAGCCGGGCCTCAGGAAAGGCGCCTATCCCTATCAGGTGGTCGTAGTCAGAATGCGTTATGCCCAGCCATCGCTCACACCCGGCCGGCAGTGCACTGACAGCCTCACGGATACGGTCAACCTCCCCGGGCAACCAGTTGGGATCGAGCAGCAGACAGCCCCGCTCCCAGTACAGCAGGGCCGTATTGGTTCTGTAAAGGGCACTCTCCCAAAGCGTGAGCTGGCAGTGGCCAAGCGTATAAGTCGTTGTCATAGTTGTGCACCGGATGTGCGCAGTAGCAGACACCCACTCAGAACCGACGAATGGATTCGATGATGTAGAGCGGACGCTGCTTGATTTCGCTGTATATGTTGGATAAATAAATGGACATGATGTACAGGTTCAGGCAGGTGACAGCAAAAAAAACGGCAATGAGGATCACCAGAAACGTCCAGCCCGACCATACTTCTCCTACCTGCCCAAACAAGTCGACACCCGTAAATTTGACTGTCAGGGCATTGATGACTACAAACAACAGAAATGCTGCGGAAAACAGGAATAACCACAGCAGCACACTGCGCAGGAAGGTCGTGTAAGAAGTGATGGCCACCAGTGAGGTGCGAAAACGCTCGCGCAACCCCTCCGTTGCCGGCAAGGGTACCGAGGTAGCCAGCGGTGCCGTGCGGTAGCCCACAATGGAGTAGATGGCTTTCATATAATGCAGGTTTTCGCGCAGCCGCAGCAGCGAATTGAGTGCGCGCCTCGAGATGATGCGGCTGTTGTGGGCGCGGGCATCCACGCGCAACTGCGAGTAGTGTTGCATGATGAAGTAAAACAGTCGGTACAGTTGCTGTTGGAAAAATCCGGTTTTGCGACCCGGGCCGCGCAGGTAGACGATGTCGTAGCCAGCCGACGCCTGCTCGTACAAATCGAGAATGCGCTCAGGCTGGTCAGCAAAGATGGACTCCCACAGCAGGGTGTAGTCGCCGTTGGAACGATCGAGCCCTGCCAGATAGGCATGGTTGTGGTTGACGCGACTGGACAGCTGCAGCAGGTAGATGTGCTGCCGACAGTGTGGCTGCAGCAGCTCGGAAATTTCATCCGCTTTGTACTCGGGAATATTGTTGACGACGATAATCTCAAAATGCGCAAAGTGGTTCTGCAAAAGCGCACAAAGCTGGGTGAGCTGCAGGCTCAGCAGGTCCACATCCTCCCGTTGGTGGATAATGGTCACAACAGATAAAAAAACACTGTGCATTTGGCTCGTTTTGGCCGGGAAAGATAGCTAATTCGGCTATGCTGCCCAAAACGGACAACAAAAAAAGGCAATCTGCAGAAAAAAAAGACCAAATCGGGCCCGAAAAAGAAGCTGACAGGCAATCATCTTGCAAATATTGTAATGAATGCATATATTTGACGGATAATTAAGTAGCCTAGGGTCAACAGCTGACAAGCAGTCTGCGGCCTAAGAGGCAGGCAGGTTACAGGCGGGAATTGAGTAAGCTTTTCCCGATGAAAAGGCCCGCGACGGAAACAGCAACAGCAAACCACTGAAATGATTCGAAACTTCCCTTTTTACCATCAGCTGGATGCGATGGACTGCGGAGCCACCTGCTTGCGGATGGTGGCGCGCTTCCATGGCCGCTACTACTCACTGGAGCAGTTGCGCGAGCTGACGCAGACGGGGAAGCAGGGCATTTCTTTGCTGGGCATCAGCAATGCGGCTGAAGAGATAGGCTTCCAGTCGATGGCTGTCAAGGCCAGCATGGATCGGCTGGTGCAGGAGCTGCCACTCCCCTGTATCGCCTACTGGCAACAGGAGCATTTTGTCGTCGTCTACCGCATCAGCAAGCAGTATATCTATATCGCCGATCCCGCGATGGGACTGCGACGGCTTACCTATCCCGAGTTTATGGCCAACTGGGTCAGTGATGAAGAGGACGGGGAAGCACTGGGCGTTTTACTGCTGCTGGAGCCAACGCCCGATTTTTACCGCAACGAGGACCAGCAGCAACAGAATTCCGGCCTGTCCTATATTTTCAGCTATTTCCGACAGTACCGCTACCTGATTGTGCAGCTGTTGCTGGGACTCTTCATTGGCAGTCTGCTGCAACTACTGATGCCTTTCATCATCAAATCGATGGTGGATGTGGGCATTGGCAACGTAGACATAGATTTCGTAGCGCTGATTATTGGTGCACAGTTTGTGCTCTTCCTGTCCAATACGGGTGTTGATTTGCTGCGCCGCTGGATACTCCTGTACGTGAGTTCGCGGGTCAACGTACGCCTGTTGTCCGACTACCTCATCAAACTCACACGGCTGCCCCTGCGTTTCTTCGACACACGCATGAATGCCGATATCCTGCACAGGATTGCCGACCACGACCGGATACAGCGGTTCCTGACGTCGACAACCCTCAGCTCGGTTTTTTCCGTCGTCAACTTTCTGGTGTTTTCACTGGTATTGCTGTCCTGGAATCCGGGTATATTTCTGGTTTTCACGGTCGGATCAGCCTTATATGCGCTCTGGTTTGTACTTTTTCAGCAGCGGCAGCGGCAGCTCGACTACAAGAGTTTTGACCTCGTCTCGGAAAGCCAGCATCAGCTCGTGGAGATGATCAACGGCATGCGGGACATCAAACTGCACAATGCCGAGCGGCAGAAGCGCTGGAGCTGGGAAAGCCAGCAGGCCAAGCTGTACCGCAACAATACCCAGGCGCTGGGCGTAGAGCAGGTGCAGCGCACCGGCGCTATCGTCATCAATGAAGCCAAAAACCTGTTGATCGTATACGTAGCCGCCTCGGCAGTCATTTCGGGCGACATGACGCTGGGCATGCTGGTCGCCATCCTCTACGTCATCGGTCAGCTCAATGCCCCCGTGCAGCAATTCATGGAATTTATGCGCGCCTGGCAGGAGGCACGCATCAGTCTGGAACGTCTCAATGAAATCCACCTGCGGGCCGACGAAGAAAGTATGGCCGATAAGATACAGCTAATACCTGAGTTTGGCGACCTGGTGCTCGACCGCGTCACCTTCCGCTACCCGGGTGCCAACGACCAGCTGGTGCTCAACCGACTCAGCCTGCGCATCCCCAAGGGAAAGACAACGGCTATCGTGGGCAGTAGTGGTAGTGGTAAGACGACCCTGCTCAAACTGCTGCTCAATTTTTACAGCCCTAGCGAAGGTGTTGTGCGCCTCGGTGATGTAAACCTCAATAGCATACAAGCACGCCTTTGGCGCAGCCAGTGTGGGATTGTCATGCAGGACAGCTACCTGTTCAATGACAGCATTGCCCGCAACATTGCGCTGGGCGACAATTTTATCAATAAGCAGCAGCTGCTCATGGCCGTCAAAATGGCCAATATCCAGACTTTTATTGAATCACTACCACTGGGCTACAATACCAAGATTGGCGCCGACGGCCAAGAGCTCAGTCAGGGGCAGCGGCAACGCCTGCTGCTTGCACGCCTGATTTACAAGAATCCCGACTATATATTCTTTGATGAAGCTACCAGTTCGCTGGATTCTTTCAATGAGCTGGTCATCATGGAAAACCTGAGCGATTTTTTTCAGGGGAAGACGATTATCATTGTGGCACATCGCCTCAATACCATCAAACATGCCGACCAGATCGTTGTGCTCGATGGCGGAGAGATCGTGGAGCAGGGCGATCATGCGTCGCTCACCTATCTGCGGGGTGCCTACTACCATTTGATGCGGAGCCAGATGGAGCTGGGCGCCTAAAGGCGGGCACGCAAGCTGCAGCAAGCTATTGGCAGCAACAACAAAGCCGCTGCTGGCTCATTTTACAAAAAGATACGCTGCTACGGCCGGACGCAGCTGACCGTCCTGACCCGCGCAGGCAATACGGATACAAAACTTATGGAACCTCAAAATAAGGATGACATAAACATCAGGAGTGAGGAGATACTCGAGATCCTGTCTACCCCTCCGCAGTGGCTGGTGCGCTGGGGTACACTGGCGGCCTTCGTAGCCCTGGTGCTGCTCGGCTGGGTGGGCTATTGGGTAAAGTATCCCGATATGGTAGCCGTGGAAGTCATCGTCAGTTCCGCTGAGCCTATACAGCGACTCAACCCCAAGGAAAATGTATACATCGAGCTCATCCGCTTCCAGTCGGGAGATACGGTGCGTGCAGGGGAAGCTGTCATTGTCTTCCGCAGTCAGGCAGCGTTCAGTCAGGTCTATGCACTGTCAGACATGCTGAAAAACGTAAGCATCTCGACAGAAAATGATTCCGCGCTGCTCCATTTGTCCATCCCCAAGTCGTGGCAGTTGGGCGAACTCAAAGAGTATGTCTACGACTTCGCCGAAAAACAGCGACAGTACCAGCTTCAGCTCAGCGGTCAACTGGATAACCTCGACGCCCGGGAGCTGCGCAGCCGCATCGGTGCAGAAGAGGCTGAAATTCGCGAACTTCGGCGCGAACAGAACAGACTAAAGGCCGAGTTGCAACTAGCCCGCGAAAATACCATCCGCGAGCAAAACCTCGCCAGCCAGTCGAAATCACCACAAGGACAGGTGCGCAGACTAAAATCCCATGAAGAAGGTCTCGAAGGACAATTACAGACCCTGGAAGCTGATATCAAGGGTAAAGAGTCGGAAATCAGAATCATCCGCCGCGGAATGGAAGGCTATCGCGGAAGTGGAAGTGCCAAGGACAGTCGGCTGGAGTTTTCAAAAGCCCTGCAGAGCAGCTTCCGGAATCTGCAGGACAATACAGATAAATGGATTAGCAGGTATACGCTTTCCTCCCCCGTCGATGGTGTGGTGATGCTTGATAAAAGCTCGCGCGTGGATTATTACTGGCAGTATGACAGCGGTCGTGATCTGGCCGTCGTGTCGCCGCTGCAGACCAATGAGATTGTAGGCCGCGGATTCCTCAGAGCCAATGGATCCGGCAAGGTTGCTAAAGGGCAAGAGGTCATTGTGAAATTTGAAAAATATCCCTTCCACGAGTTTGGCGCCGTCACGGCCGAGGTAAGCTGGAAAGGTACAGTGCCTACACTCGAAGGCGAAATCCCTTTTGAAATTAAGCTTCCCAACCCTTTGGTGACCTCCAGCGACCAAATACTGGAATTAACCCCCGAAATGAAGGGACAAGCAGAAATTATTACGGCCAAAAAAAGTCTGCTCGTCTGGATTTTTGAGCGCCTGAGGTGAGCAGCATACTCACCCCAGGCTCCCCTGTTCCAATAAGCTAATATTCGCTGTCATCTACGACCATCCCGGGAACCTCCACACCGGGACTGGCGATAGCAGGCTTGTCCTGCTGCCCCCGTAGTACACTCATTGCGCCGTACAAGCCCGCCAACAGCAGTACGATCAGCAACAAGCCTTCGATGGATTTGTTAGAAGTCGTTTGTTTCATTGTGCAAGTGAGAATGGTTGAACAAAGGGACTCATAGGCCTGCAGGCTGTTCTACCCACAGACGTCCTTGCGAACACCGGTTGCCACTCGGCAACTCAGGAGCGTTCTCTTGCCTGATTTGACTTGACTGGATTGGATCGGAGAGCAAACTGGATTGTCTTGAGTGCAAGCGATGACAAAATCACGTATGGCGTTCATACACGCTCCGGAGCAGTAAGTATCTGCACTGCACTTGCCAATATCGTATAACGATGCTGTAAGTGTTCGCAGCACATACCTCCGTAAAAAAACCGCCTTATACGTTTAGTTTGCTTCTCTCACCGCTCTACATCAAAACAAATGTCCCTGAAGGACAAGGCTCGGAAAGCAGCAGCTGCGCACTATCGCAACGGTGGTTGCAACAGCAGACATTCACTGTTTTTTCCGGCTTTAACAGGCAACTTACGCCCGACTGCTTATGGCCATTAGGTGGCAGGTAAGCAGCGTTGTTCAAGTACAGGTGGAGGAATTGGCGCTCCCCTGGCGTAGCTTTTGTTTGATCTGTCTTTTTTCATAGTGCTCCTGAAAATTGGTTTACAAAAAATGTGGTCTGAGGCTTGTTGCAAAGATATAACATATTTAAATAATATGTTATGTATAAATTCTTTTTTATCGAACTCTTGCAACCTAAACTCAACACTTTAATAAATATCAAAATACGTGCCAAAAATGCTTTTCAAGGGGGAAAACAAGCGAGAAACTCAAAAAAATTAAAAATTTTTGGGATATGTGCATTTATACCGGCGACTAAAGAGGGGGAGAGATTGCGTCACCTGGCTTTATAGCACAACACAACTGAAATGCAAAGCAAATATATGAATATTTTATCTAATTCATAATTTATATACTGATTTTTTTAAATATTTAATCTGCCTGAATGAGCGTTGGCAGGCGACCGGAAGTCGCGAGACAGACATAGAAGACGTTAATTTGACTGTACGGAAGAGCTCAGCAATAACGTATGACCAAGTGGGAGCCCCAAGACTCCACTAATTTCCTGCATGGTTGAGCCACTCACCGTTATAGCATGAGCAAGGGAGGGGGGGGGATCAGATATTGAGATCGTACTCCTTGATTTTACGATAGAGCGTACGCTCAGAGATACCCAGTTCCTGCGCAGCATCCTTCCGGCGTCCGTGATATTTCCGCAGCGCCTTTCGAATGAGATCTTTCTCATTGTCAATAATCGATAGATTGTCCTCAACAACTTCCGTAGAATAGAAATTATCCTTACCGTCAAGCAGAATCGGCCGGACTTCACCCAGTTCTGGCGTTACAACCTCCTCATTGGCCGCCATATCTGCGAGCGAGGGCTGTGCAGGCAGTGCAATGGGCGCTACGGTAGGCACAGCATTGTCTGATCGGCTCATAGACATAGGCAATGCCAGGCTGCGGGTAGCCATAGTATCGGGCACCCGAAGATTATTGCCGCGGATGAGTTCATAGACCAGCGATTTGAGATCGTTGAGATCCCCCTTCATATCAAAGAGCAGCTTGTAGAGGATTTCCCGTTCCTGCATACCGGCACCCGCTTCTGCCGCGGCCGAAGCAGAAGGCAGGTTGCGATTGAGCAGGTGGGGCATCAGTTTGCCGAGAGCAGCAGCATCGAGCTGCCGGGTTTCGGTAAGTACTGAAAGCTGTTCTGCCACATTTTTGAGTTCGCGGATATTGCCGGGCCAGCTGTAATTTTCGAGTATCAACTTGGCACCGTCATCCGGCTGCAAAGGCTGCGAGCGATACTTTTCTGCAAAGTCGACAGCAAACTTGCGAAACAGCAGCATGATATCCTCGCGCCGCTCACGCAGGGCGGGTAACTGAATGGGCACCGTACTCAGGCGGTAATACAAATCTTCGCGAAATTTATTCTTGCGAATATTCTCCTCGAGTTTTACGTTGGTTGCCGCGATGATACGAACATCGGTACGCTGCACCTTGGATGATCCCACGCGAATGAATTCACCGGTCTCGAGTACGCGCAGCAGATACGTCTGGGTATCGAGCGGCATTTCGCCGATCTCATCCAGAAAAATAGTCCCTTTATCATACGACTCGAAATACCCCTTGCGATCGCCGGTAGCGCCGGTGAAGGCCCCCTTTTCGTGGCCGAAGAGCTCCGAATTGATGGTACCCTCCGGAATTGCGCCGCAGTTGATAGCGATGAAACCATTGTGCTTGCGGGCACTATTGTCATGAATAATGCGGGAGAAGATCTCCTTACCCACGCCACTTTCACCGGTGATGAGGACACTCAGATCGGTATTGGCAACCCGCAGCGCCGTCGACAGTGCCCTGTCGAGCGCCTCGGATCTGCCGATAATGCCATATCGCTGTTTGATACTTTGCAAGTGAATATCCGTCATGGTGTCTGTCGATCGCATAAGTCAATAATGGGAGACAAGCGTTTGTTCCCTTCAGGCGAGCTGCCCGATAAGTGTAGCGCTGGTGGCCGCAGCGATGGTGACCATCACATAATCGCCCGGTTTTTCGTCCCCCCTTTTGGGAAACACAACCATCTTATTCTGGCTGTTGCGCCCTTTCCACTCCTCTGCGGACCGCTTGCTGTCTCCCTCAATCAGTACACTGAAGGTCTTGC
The DNA here is from genome assembly GCA_964645715.1 of uncultured Saprospiraceae bacterium. Taxonomy (GTDB): domain Bacteria; phylum Bacteroidota; class Bacteroidia; order Chitinophagales; family Saprospiraceae; genus JAUMBM01. Next base: position 30,551 of record CAZYAO010000039.1, on the reverse strand, counting down.
CGATGTCCGCCTGATTGTGCTGAAAGCTCACCTGATTCTGTCGCCGGATCACCTCCGTCAGCCGGCGCTTTTTGACCTCCTCAGGCACATCGTCCTGCAGCTTGCGGGCGGCCGGCGTGCCGGGTCGCTCCGAGTAAGCAAACATATAAGACATACTGTAGCGGGCAAAGTCGATCATGCTGAGCGTATCCTCGTGCTCCTCCTCCGTCTCGGAGCAGAAGCCCGTGATGATATCGGAGCTGATGGCACAATCGGGCATGATTTCATAGATGCGCCGCACTTTCTCCATATACCAGGGGCGATCGTAGGTGCGATTCATCAGCTCCAGGATGCGACTATTGCCCGACTGTACTGGTAAGTGGATATACTTGCAGATATTGTCGTAGCGCGCCATGGTGAAAAGCACCTCATCCGTGATATCTTTGGGATGCGATGTACTGAAACGCACCCGCAGCAGCGGGCTTACCAGCGCCACCATTTCGAGCAGCTCAGCGAAAGTGACGACAGCCTCCGTATCCGGATGCTGCCACTTATAACTGTCGACATTTTGCCCCAGCAGGGTTACTTCCCGGTAGCCCCGGTCGAACAAGTCCTGCGCTTCGGCCACAATAGTAAAGGCGTTGCGGCTTCGCTCGCGCCCACGGGTGAAAGGCACCACGCAGAAAGAACACATATTGTCGCAACCGCGCATAATCGAGATGAAAGCCGTAATGCCGTTGTTGTCCAGGCGGAGCGGACTAATGTCCGCATAGGTCTCCTCCCGACTGAGGAAAACGTTGATCCCCTTGTCCCCCTCTTCAACGGTTGACAGCAGGCGGGGCAGATCGCGGTAAGCATCGGGGCCGACCACCAGATCGACCAGCTTCTCTTCTTCGAGAAACTTGCTCTTCAGCCGCTCGGCCATACAGCCCAGCACCCCAACCATGACCCCTTTACGGCTGCGCTTAACCTGATCGAATGCGCGCAGGCGTTTGCGCACGGTCTCCTCTGCTTTTTCGCGGATGGAGCAGGTGTTGATCAGGATGAGGTCGGCCAGCTCCAGGTCGCGGGTAGGCGAAAAACCCATCTCTGCGAGGATGGAGGCGACAATCTCGCTGTCGCTGAAATTCATCTGGCAGCCATAGCTTTCAATGTAGAACTGGCGGCCGCCTTCAGCGGCGGGCAGGACACTTAGGCTTTGGGAAAAAACCTCCCCCTGCTTGTTCTCATCAATCTCTTTGCGTATACCTACCAGCGTAGGATTATCGTCGTACATACTGGATGCTGATCTTGCTGTCAATAAAAAACAAAGTAGCCGGCAACAGTGATCCTGCGCCCGGCAGCTTTGGGAGCGACAAAATTAATGACAAAATGTCAGTATGGCAAGTTTTTTTACAATGCCTGAGATGTCGGAATTGGGCGGTGTTTTCACCACCCAATTCCGACCGTCATTACAGACCGGTTTTGCCTGCCAGCTCGAGCAGGAAGCTATACTCCATAGCCACCTCTTTGAGACGGCGGAAGCGGCCTGACGCGCCGCCATGACCTGCCTCCATATTGGTATAGAGCAGGATGGGATTTTGATTCGAACTAACCTTACGCATACGGGCTACCCACTTGGCAGGTTCCCAATACTGTACCTGCGAATCGTGCAGACCTGTGGTTACCAGCAGGGCAGGATAGCTGACTGCCGCCACATTGTCATAAGGTGAGTACGATTTCATGTAGTTGTAATAGGTTGCATCCTTGGGATTGCCCCACTCATCGAACTCGCCCGTAGTCAGTGGAATGCTCTCATCGAGCATGGTAGTCACCACATCGACAAAAGGCACTGCTGCGATGACGCCCTTCCAGAGATCCGGCCGCATATTGATTACAGCGCCCATCAGCAGTCCGCCGGCACTACCACCCTGTGCAAACAGCTGTTCTTTGCTGGTATACTTGGCAGCGATGAGATGCTCAGCACAATCGATAAAATCGTAAAAAGTATTTTTCTTGTTCAGCAGCTTGCCATCCTCATACCAATGGCGCCCCATTTCCTCGCCTCCGCGCACATGCGCGATAGCGAAAGCAAAGCCACGGTTGAGCAGACTCAGCCGCGCTGCGCTGAAGAAGGGATCCATACTGTTGCCATAGGAACCATAGCCGTAGAGCAGCAGCGGATTCTGGCCATTTTTCACAAAATTCTTATGGTACACAATACTCACAGGCACCTTGGCACCATCGCGGGCCGTCACATAAACGCGCTCAGAACGATAGTCTTCCACAGAAAAGCCCCCCAGCACTTCCTGCTGCTTGAGCAAGTTGAAATTGCGCGTGCGCATATTGTAATCGTAGGTGGTAGGCGGGGTGGTCATCGACTGATAACTGATGCGCAGTTCGTCGGTATCAAACTCGAGATTGACCGAAGTTCCGGCCACGTAGGCATCTTCCTGAAAAGCAATGTAGTGCTCCCCACCCCCTTTCCAGGGCATGATGCGCAACTGAGTAATCCCCGCCTTGCGCTCGCTCAGTACGAGGTAGTCACGAAATACATCCATATCCTCCAGCAGTACATCCTCGCGATGGGGCACCAGCTCCCGCCAGTTATCTTTGGTAGTGGCCTTGAGCGAGGTACGCATCAGGCGGAAGTTGCGGGCATTGAGGTTGGTGCGCACATAAAAATGGTCACCGAAATGCTCGATGCTGTATTCGAGTCCACGCTCCCGCGGCTGGAAGACGCGAAACTCGCCCGTCGGCTTATCTGCTTCCAGCAGGCGATACTCCGTGCTGAGTGTCTGGAAAGAAGCTATGACGAGGTAGCGATCAGACTTAGTGCGATAGACAGCGCAGGAGAAGGTGGCATCTTTCTCCTCATAAACCGTCACATCCGCCGATGCCGGCGTTCCGAGTTTGTGGCGCATAATCTTGTAATCGCGCAGTGTCTCGTCTTTTACCGAATAGAAGATGTGCTGGTTGTCCATAGCCCAGACAGCTCCGCCCGTAGTATTGGGCAGTTCATCGGGTAAATAAGCCCCCGTCTGAAGGTCTTTGAAGCGGATGGAATAAATGCGGCGGCCGAGAGTATCCTGTCCGAAAGCCAGCAGCTTGTTGTTGGGGCTAACCGACAGACCAGCAGCACTGAAGTAGCCATAGCCTTCTGCCATCTCATTGACATTGAGCATAATCTCCTCAGCAGCCTGCAGGCTGCCCTTCTTGCGGGCATAGATGGGGTACTCAAGTCCCTGCTCATAGCGCGTGAAATAGTAGTAACCATTGTCGCGGTAGGGCACCGACTGATCCTGCTCTTTGATGCGTCCGCGCATCTCTGCAAAGAGCTGCTCCTGCAGCGGCTTGAGGTGGCCCATCAGTGCGTCGAGGTACTGATTTTCTGCCTGCAGATAACCAATGACCTCCTGATCATTGCGATCATTAAGCCAGTAGTATTCATCGATGCGTGTATCTCCGTGCTCGGTAAGTGCTTTGGGCCGCTGTGCCGCCATGGGTGCCGTGGTGGTCCGGTGTTGGCTGTACAGTTGTGATGGTTTGTTGGACATTGATTGACTGTATCCTGTAGAGGAAAAAAAAGCAAGCGTAACCCCTACGGAACAAAGAAACCGCGAAATCGTTACGAATAATTTCATATAATTTGATTTAGTTAGCTGTAAAAATACACAATTGCCTGTAAATCGTGCAG
>CAZYAO010000039.1:14170-26796 GCA_964645715.1 uncultured Saprospiraceae bacterium | reverse complement strand
CGCTGCTTGTGACAGCCTGACAAAACCAGGCTGCCATGGCTGTGTGTGCGAGTGTTCTGAGGCGCTGCTTGTGACAGCCTGACAAAACCAGGCTGCCCTAATCGAGCAGAATGCTTTTTTTATCAAAAGGATTGAGTCCCACATTTTTCACAACAGCCTCTGCCTCGATTCTGTACTCGGACTTCACCCCCCTGCTCCAGCGGGCCACGGCGGCTAATCCACTGGCCATCAGACCCATATCTGACAGGCGATCTACGTTAGACTTGAGGCGAACGAAGGGCAGCCGGAAAGGTTTTTCGACCACTTCATCCGGCAGCACGGTCAGTTCTTCTTCTATTTCGAGCTGACCGAGCACATACTCATCCACGAGGCGCTGTTCACCGCGGCCACGGGCGTAGCGTTCGATCATCTTGAGGCGTATAAACAGCACGGTTTGCGGGTGCATGGTCTGGAAGCGCACCCAGCCCATCACTTCGCCAGCCGCCTGATCCACCGATTCGGGCACCACCAATGTCAGCTTGACACCTTCGATACCCAGCCATTGTTTTACCTTGCCAATCATGGTTTTTGCATTGTGTGGCAGACGGTGAGGCCGCCGGCCGGGAAAATAAACGGACCGGGGCTTTTGCTGCCATCCTGTCGTTAGCAACAAGTTAAGCTTTTTTGCAACAATCTGCCAGCTTTTTCGACCAATGACAGGCGTCAGCGGGCAGGCAGCGCAGTACTACTGCTGAAATTTTTCCATAATTTCCGCATCGCTCTTCCCCAGATTATCGAGCAGCATAGCCGCATCGCTGGCGAAGGGATCGTCGGGATACATTGCCAAAAAAGCCTCATAGGCTTTGCGGGCAGGCTCCAGTTGTTGCAGATCTTCATCGTAAGTGAAGGCCAACATGAAAGAAGCCTTAGCACCCCATGCTGTTTTGGGAAACTGCTGCGCAATCCACTGGTAGTTGGCAACAGCGCGCGGATAGGCCTGCAGAGCGCGGGCGATTTCAGCGGCTTTGTAGAGGAGCCGGGCCGACAGGTCGACGGGGCCTGCTACGGCCGCGAAGGCTTCCGCCTGCTGCATGTAAGTATCTGCGATGGTGTAGCTGATGCTGCCGTCCTCGGGACTGATTAGCTTGAGTAGCAGGGTATCGAGCCGTGCTTGTATGGACGGCATCGCCGCCAGTGAAGCCGACATTGTCTGACTAAGGCTGTCTTGCGGCCAAGTTAGCACCATTGCCTGGCGGACAGCCAGGGCCGTCTGGGACTGGTCGAGCTTGGTTTCGTATATTTCGGCCAGCAGCTGTGCTGCCCGGGCCGAGCCCTGCCGGCTACGCAGCAGTTCGAGCAGGCGCGCTGCAGAAGACTCATAGCGCTGTAGCTGCAGTAACAGGCGGGCCGATGCGAAGCGATAGGCTGCCACGCGGCTCGTATCCTGAGGGTAGCTGCGTTCATAAGCGCTGTAGTGCGCGAGCAGGCTGTCGGCGGCCGCCTGTTCAAATTTCTGCGTCAGCTGTGCTTCTAGTGCCTCAATGGCCTGTAAGTCTTTGTCTTGCTGTTGGGTGCAGGCTGCCAACAGCAGGGAGGTTGCCAGTAGCCATAGCGCTATCCAATTGGTAGTCATCGTGCTCGTTTTGTGCACAAAAATAGTATATCAGCGGTAATCGCAGCGGTGTTTGTGCAACCTTTTGTCTATTTATCGGTTACAAAAAGGAGTTTATCATCACGCACTTCGGCGGCTGTCGCCGCCGCAGTGGGTGATGAGCTGATGTGTTTTTTTGATTTTTTCAAAATCAAAAAAACATTTTGAAACGTGCTTTGGCGGCGACAGCCGCCGCAGTGGGTGATGAGCTGATGTGTTTTTTTGATTTTTTCAAAATCAAAAAAACATTTTGAAACGTGCTTTGGCGGCGACAGCCGCCAAAGCACATTCCGAACAAACTGCTGATATGCATCCTTCCCAAGAAAAAATAAACATCTTCTGGTTTCGACGCGACCTGCGCCTGCACGACAATGCCGGCCTGTACCACGCGCTGCGCGCCGGCCGCCCGGTGCTGGGAGTATTCATTTTTGACACCCACATCCTCGACCGGCTGGAGGACCGCGACGACGCGCGCGTCAGCTTTTTGCACCAACAGCTGGCACAGCTCAAAGACCAGCTGGAACAACTGGGCTCCTCGCTGCTGGTACGACATGGCCGGCCGCTGGACGAATGGCGTGCCATAGCAGCCAGCTATCCGCTGGAGGCGGTGTATACCAATCGCGACTACGAGTCCTATGCCATTGAGCGCGATGAGGCGGTGAAGGCCCTGCTGGCTGCTTCCGGCATGGATTTTCATACCTTTAAAGATCACGTTATTTTTGAAGGGGATGAGGTGCTCAAGGCCGATGGGAAGCCTTACACGGTTTTTTCGCCCTATGGCAGGCGCTGGCGCGAAAAGCTGCGCAGCCGCCCGCCCCTGGGCGGTGGCGAGGGTAGCTACTACCTGCAGTCCTACCCTACGGAAAAATTCCACCACCACTTTTTGAAAACCCCAGCCCTCCCCTTCCCGGGTTTGGCTTCACTGGGCTTTGAGCCCAGTGCGCTGCCCATCCCGTCAGCAGAGGTATCGCAGCGCATTATACAGGATTATGACAAGCAACGCAATACACCTTCTGTGCGGGGGACCTCCCGCCTCGGCATCCATTTTCGCTTTGGGACGATTAGTGTGCGCGAGAAGGCGCGACGAGCCATGGTGCTCAACGATACTTACCTGAATGAGCTAATTTGGCGGGATTTTTATGCGCAGATCCTGTACAACTTTCCGCAGGTAGAAAAGCACGCTTTCAATCCCAAGTACGAGCACATTCCTTGGCGCAACAACGAGCAGGAGTTTGAACGCTGGTGTAGCGGACGCACCGGCTACCCGATTGTCGATGCCGGCATGCGGGAGCTCAACGCTACCGGATTCATGCACAACCGTGTACGTATGATTACGGCCAGCTTTCTTACCAAGCACCTGCTCATCGACTGGCGCTGGGGTGAGGCCTACTTTGCCCGCAAACTGCTCGACTTCGATCTGGCCAGCAACAACGGTGGCTGGCAGTGGGCGGCTGGTAGCGGCACCGATGCAGCACCTTATTTTCGGGTGTTCAACCCCACTGCCCAGCAGGAAAAATTTGACCCCCAGTTGGTGTATGTAAAACAATGGGTACCCGAATGGGGCAGCAGCGCCTATCCGGCGCCCATGGTAGACCACAAACTGGCGCGGGAACGCTGCCTGACGACCTACAAACAAGCATTGGGCGGGTAATCCTTCGTTGGTCAGCCTTTTCTGGCACCTGCCAGCACCAGGGTGTACCGAAACGGTACATCAATTCGCATCGTTGATCCGACCTTTTCAGGCACCTACCAACGCCAGGGTGTACCGAAACGGTACATTAATTCGCACCGTTGATCCGCCCTTTTCAGGCACCTGCCAGCGCCAGGGTGTACCGAAATGGTACATTAATTTGCACCGTTGATTCGCCCTTTTCAGGCACCCACCAGCTCCAGAATGCGGGCTTGGTACTGCCGTAGCAGCCGCCGGGCTATGGCTGTATTATTGTAGCGGCGGTCCACAAATTCCTGCGCCTGGCGACCGATGCGTTCTATATGCGAGGGCTTGCGCAACAGGTAGGCGATCGCCTGCACAAACTGGGCGGGGTCGTCAGCGACCATTACCTCCTGTTTGTTGCGCGCATCAATGCCCTCCAGCCCCAGAGAAGTCGTGATGACTACTTTACCAAGCGCCATCCCCTCCAGTATTTTGGCACGCATACCACTGCCCGACAGCAGCGGCACTACCATGATATTGTGTGCATTGATAAAGGCAACAGAGCTGTCAACTTCCCCGTGAATCAACACATTCGGCAGCTTTCGCTGCAAGAGCGAAGCCGGCGTATTGCGGCCGGCGATGTGCAGTGGCAGATCAGGAAACTGCAGCTGCAACCCGGGCCACACCTCACTGAGAAACCAGTCGAGCCCCTCGATGTTGGGCGTCCAGTCGAGGCTGCCAATAAAAGAAAGCGAAGGCGGGGCCGACAGATTGGAAAAGTCGGCAGGATAATCCTCCACCTGCAGGCCAATCGGGGTTACCACGGCTGGTATGTGGCAACCAAGCTTGCGAAAAATAGTGAGGTCGCGCTGTGTGATGGGCGCCAACAGGTCGTACGTATTCAGGCTGGCAGCCTCATAGGCCTTCAGTTTGCCCGTCAGATAGCGCAGGTAGAGCCGCCGGATGCCCGGTTGGCTGCGTTTGACCAGCCGCTCCCAGATTTCATGCTCGACGTTGTGCGAGCGCATCACCACCAGCGCATCGGTTTTGCTGCGAATCAGCGGTACATAAGGCGACAGATACAGCGTCTCCAGCTGAATCAGATCATAGTCCTCCTCAGCGAGCATCTCGGCCAGCACCTGCTCATAAGCCAAAGAATGAAAGCGCGAAACGTGGTAAGACTTACTGGAAAAAAGATTGGCAAAGGCTGCCGTCAACTTGATGCGGTTGTCAAGATCTACCGTACGAATCTGCCGATAATGCGACAGTTCGGGCGGTATACCCGCCGACAAATCATAGTAGTGTTTGCTGGTATTCATTGCCAGCAGACTGATTTCGCAGCCCAGCTCACATAAAGCCCTGCTCAGGTTGTGCACTGCAATAGACTCTCCATCTTTCAGCGGAAAAGGAAATTTTTTACAAAGTAGAAGAATCTTCATGCAGCTATGCTTTTCTCATTTTTCCATTCATGACTTGCGCGTATGCGGCGGTCTATTCAACAACCGGGGACACTGATTCGTTTTCGGCTCGCCAGGGCGGTGATACAATGCACCAAAATCGCAGCGGACCACTCCCTTCGTTGCGGACAAATTGTTCGACGCCCGCCGGAATGGCCAGCACCACTCCCGGCAGCAGCACCCGCTCCTCCCCACCGACAAAGGCCGTCCCGTGCCCCTCCGTAATGATGTACACCTCCACACTCTCCCTGATGACGTGCGGTAGCGAAGCCATTCCGGGCTCCAGGGTGGCAAAAGCCAAACTATAATTGATATCCACAGCCTCTTTGTCGGGGTGCAGTACTTCCCTGATATGGGTGGCATCGCCGGCAAGAAAAGCCGTCACATCCTGTAAATGCTTGTACACCATAATATCGTTACTCCTTAACGGTCAGTTTATTGTTTTCCCTGTTGGCATCTACCAACCGCAGGCTGGGATCGATCTCAACACTGACGATCCTGTTTAGCTTAACCGGTAGCTCCAGCAGATAGGATTCATGGGTCCACGTCCAGTCGGGCGCAAGCGTCCAGCTGACAGTACCGTCCTGCTGCTTGGCACCACGCATCAGGTCCAGCGGGATGGTATAGTAAAGCTTGCTGTCATCGCGCAGCGTGATGACCAAGTCAACGGGCATCGGCATGGGTCCGTTGCGACGCAGCTCGATGGTCGACTGCTTGCGTTCATCCCCTTCTCTGGCCGCGACAATCTCGTAGTCGCTCAGATGAATGGTATTGACCATATACTCCTTGTACCAGTCGAGCTCCAGTCCCGACACTTTTTCCATCACCCGCACAAAATCATTGGCATTCGGATGGCGGAATGACCAGTCGTGATAATAGCGGAGCATAGCCTTGTCAAACGCCTGCCGACCGAGTATGTACTGCAGCTGGTGCAGGAACACCTCCCCTTTCACATAAGCCCCCACCCCATAGGCAGCGTTGCTCTGAAAATGATCGGCATGGATACTGATAGGCTCTGCCTTACCCGACTGCGTAAATGCGACATGAGATGCATTGGCTCCCGCATGCGGGTTTTCTACTGCATTGCCCGGGATCAGCTTCTGCTGCCGCAGGTAGTTCATTACTTCATTGGATGCATAGCTGGTGAAGCCCTCATCCATCCAAGCGTACAAACTTTCGTTGCTTGCCAGCACCATCTGAAACCAGGAGTGCATCAGCTCGTGCACAGCCACGCCAACCAGGCTCACTAAGGGACGTTCGCCCGTAATCAGTGTAGCCATGGGATATTCCATCCCACCGTCGCCCCCCTGAATGAAGGCATACTCTTTATACGGATAAGGGCCGTAGGTAGCATTGATAAAATCCATGGCCTTGTCCATGATTGCGGGCAGCGCCTCCCAGTTGTCATTGGTTTTGGCACCCGGCTGGTAGAAAAAGCGGAGAAGCGTACCATCGGCACGCCGGAAGCTGGTGTGCTTATAGTCAGGATCGGCAGCCCACACAAAATCGTGCACTTTCGGTGCCTTGAACCGCCAGCTAAGCTTGCCCCCCACAGGGCGCGGCTGCGCCCCCTCGGCATAGCCATGTCCGATGGTCTCAGGCTGCTGAAGATAACCCGTAGCCGCCACCACATAGTCTTTGTCTATCGTAATCGTCACATCAAAATCCCCCCAGATACCATAGAACTCACGTGCAATATACGGATTAGCGTGCCAGCCCTGTTCGTCATAGTTGCACATCTTAGGGTACCACTGAGCCATAGAATAAGCGATACCCTCTGCACTGTTGCGCCCCGAACGGCGAATCTGCACAGGCACCTGTCCCTTAAAAACCATGGCAAACTCTGCCTGCTGCCCTGGCAATACAGGCTGTGACAACTGCACCTCCAGTATGGTTCCTTCCTCTGCAAAACGAACAGCCTGTCCATTGTGCTGCAGCGAAGACACGTGCAGATAGCCCTGCTCCGCTGGTTTGAGCGTACTGATGCGCCCACCAACGCGCACGTCCGAATCAGGCAGCCAGCGCGAACGCACGTCCATGGCGCTGCCCGGCTGAAAAGCATTGAAGTACAGGTGATAAAAAATCTGCGTCAGTGTGTCCGGTGAATTATTAGTAAACACAACCCACTGACGCCCCTCATAAGTATGCTTCTGAACGTCGACATCGACCTCCATGCGATAATTGGCCGACTGTTGCCAGCGATAATTTTGAGCCTGACAAATCGTTGGCAGCAGCCAGAGCGCTACACCTATGAGCAGTACAAAAACATTCGGGCGCATAGATTTTCAATATTATTTCTTGATAACGAACAAAAGCCACATTTATGACAACACAAATCCAAGAAATCACAAAAAAAGACTAGCGTATATATTCGCTGACCATTTTGCGAGTTTCGTTGAGTTGGTTATCGTATTGGAAGGGACTCAGGTTGCCATCTGGCAAGCGTACGATATCCAGCAGGAAATCACTGGCCTGAGCGAAGCTGTTGAGCGGATATTCGAAAGCCCCCTCTGCCCAGTTTTGTTGGTTTTCGGGCAGGCAAAGCCATTCGATCAGGGCGATAGCGAAATCGCGGTGCGGTGCATTTTTCAGCAGACCTACAGCTGAGAGGGTATAGTAGTTGCTACCATCGGCATCGTTAGGCATCTGGTACTCCAGCATCTCGCTGGCCTTCATAGCCGCCGGATTACCGGAGTATTTGAATCGGTAATAGGCCGAACCACTGACGAGGGCCACATCCGCCTTACCGGCAGCGACCATCTGGATATTCTGGTAATCATTGCCTGCCGGCGGATAGGCCAGATTGGCCGTAAGTCCCTGCAGCCACAAGCGGGCAACCTCCTCGGAGCGGGCGGCTTTGATGGCGCCGGCCAGCGAGATCAGGCCACTTGAATCGACATGACTGATGGCTACGCGGCCTTGAAGTTCGGGCATAGCAATATCCTGATAGCGATTCATTTGCGCTGCCGACAGCCGGTCTTTTCGATAGACATAGCCCATCGTCCAGCGCGTCAGGGGAGCCCAGTAGGTTTCGGGGTCCAGAAAGCGGGAAGGAAACTGCTTTTCAAAAATGCCCGCCTGAAAAGGCTGCAATAAGCCCATACCCTCGAGCTGCTTGAGCTGTGCAAGATCGTTGAGGATAACCAGATCGGCATTGGCGAGCCCGTTGCTCCGCGCCTCAGCCAGCAGCTGTCCGTAAGACAACTGAATCACCTCCACTTTGGCATTGGCCCGCTGTTCGAAAGCCTTAAAAATCTGATCATCGTGAAACAGATAGCGATGCGTGTACACCCTGACGCTGTTGGCAGGGCCAGCCGGCCTCACAGGGATACTGCCCTGAGGAGCATCGCTGCTGCAGGAAACTGCGCCAAGCACGACAGCCAGCAGCAGCAGGGTGTGGAGAAAGGAAGTCCTTTTGATCATTGTTACGATTTGCTTACGCTTGTCCGTTGGCAAAAGTACGTTATTTTGTGCAAAACCAATGCCTGTATCCACTGCGGAGCAGTGAAGATACAGGCATTGTAAGCTTGTCTTTGGGAAACGAAGCCGCGGGCTGCCGGCTATTTACCGGCAGGATAATTTACTGGGCTGTTGGTATTGTAAAAGAAGAAAGACCAGATATCGGCCTGCTCTTCGATCACCTTGCTCACGGGCTTTCCGGCACCGTGACCTGCGTTGGTTTCGATGCGAATCAGCACTGGGCGCTCTCCTTTATGAGAAGCCTGCAACTGAGCAGCAAATTTGAAACTGTGCGCAGGCACCACCCGGTCGTCATGGTCAGCTGTTGTGACCATGGTAGCCGGATAGTTGACCCCCGCTTTGAGGTTGTGCAAGGGCGAGTACTTATACAGATTGGCAAAATGCGCAGGATCATCGCTGGAGCCATATTCGGGAATCCAGCCCTTACCCACGGTAAAGAGATGATAGCGCAACATATCCATCACACCCACTGCCGGAAAAGCTACCGCAAACAGGTCGGGACGCTGCGTCATACAAGCCCCTACCAGCAAGCCTCCGTTGCTGCCGCCGGCAATGCCCAATTTGGCAGAAGATGTATACCCTTCTTTGATCAGAAACTCTCCGGCCGCAATGAAATCATCGAAGACGTTCTGTTTCTTGAGCAGCATACCTCCCTGGTGCCACTCCTCCCCATACTCACCGCCCCCCCGAAGGTTGGCCATAGCAAAAACACCCCCGTTTTCAAGCAGCACCATACGGCTGGCAGAGAAAGACGGCGTGAGGCTGATATTAAATCCCCCATAACCATACAGGTAGGCAGGGTTCTGGCCGTTTTGCGGCAGGTCTTTGCGATGCACCACAAACATGCTTACAGGAGTGCCGTCTTTGCTGGTATACTCCACCTGACGCTCAACAAAATCCTCGGGATCGAACTTCAGGGTTGAAGGGAAGAAAGCTGAAGATTTGCCCGTTGCCACGTCATAGCGGAAGATGGTTGCCGGGTACACAAACGACGTAAAAGAGTAGAAAAGCTCCTTGTCATCTTCTTCCCCGCCGAAACCACCGGCAGAGCCCAGACCGGGTAACTCTATGGCCTGACGACCGCTACCGTCGTAATTGAAGCGGTAATAGCGGTCAGTCGCCTTGTTCAGCACATTAGCATACAAGTACCCACCTCCGGTGGTGACGCCCTGCAGCAAGTCGTCGCCCTCAGGAATGATATCCTTCCAGGCCGAAGATGCCGGGTTGTTGATATCCACCTCAATCAGGCGATACTTGGGCGCATCGATGTCAGTCAGTACCAACAGTTTGTCCCCAATACTATGCACCACTGTGCTTTTGTTAGCATAGCCCTTAAACAACTCGACGAACTTGCCAGCCTTGGCGTTAAGATCCTTGTAATACGTAGCAAAACCGTCAGTGCCGGGCTGCGCATACAAGACGAGGAATCGACCGTCCTCCGTCACCTCTGCCGAGTGATACATGTTGGGATTCTTATCATCGCGGTACACCAGCTGGTCCTTAGACTGGTCATCGCCAAGACGGTGATACCAGACCGAGTGCTGCTGGTTGTTGCCCGACAACTCGGTGCCCTTAGCCGGCTCCGGATAACGGCTGTAGAAAAAGCCATCACCATGCCAGGCGGCACCGCTAAACTTCACCCAACGGAGGCGGTCGGGCAACTCCTTGCGGGTAGCGACTTCCATCACCCGAAACTCCTGCCAGTCACTGCCGGCATCCGAGCGGGAGATCGTCACGTATTTATTGTCTTTGGAAAAGTCCACCAGCGAGACGGCCGTCGTGCCGTCCTTGGAGAGCGTATTGGGGTCGATAAACACCTCAGGCTTACCCTCAAGTCCCTTTTGATAATAGATAACCGCCTGGTTCTGCAGACCGTCATTTTTGGAAAAAAAGTAGTAGTCGCCCGCCCTTTCCGGTGCAGAATAGCGCGGATAGTTGATGAGCTCCGTGATCCGGTCTTTGATTGCCTTCCGGAAGGGAATCTGCTCAAGGTAACCAAAAGTCACTTTGTTCTGCTCATTAACCCAGGCAGTTACCTCGGCAGCAGTATCAATTTCGAGCCAGCGATAAGGATCGCTGACCATTGTACCGTGGTAGTCGTCCGACTGATCAACTTTCTTCGTTTCCGGGTATGCTACCGGGATGAGTGGATATGACATAGACTCAGCGGATTGGTCTTTGGGGCTGCAGGCGGGCAGCGACAGCATGGCTGCGCCAGCCAAAACATATAAATACTTTGCAAGCATATATTGATTTTTTTGGTGAGCCAAAAATAACGAAAGCAATGCTATCAACCAAATTGTCTTTGCCCGGCAACACAAACTTGCGACCAATGACGTATTTTTGGCTGTGAAAAACACAATCAAACAGATGCAAGAAACCTTGGAGGAACAATATCCCCTTACGCGCTACAGCCACGGTGCTGGCTGCGGCTGCAAGATATCGCCCAAAGTGCTCGACAGCATTCTTGTACACCAGCGGGAGAAAATGCATTTTGCGCCCCTGTTGGTTGGCAATGAAGAGCGGGATGACGCAGCTGTGTATGACCTGGGCGACGGTACGGCCGTCATCAGCACGACAGATTTTTTCATGCCCATCGTCGATGATCCTTTTGACTTTGGGCGCATTGCTTCTGTCAATGCCATCAGCGACATCTATGCTATGGGTGGCAGCCCGCTGTTGGCCATCGCCATTCTCGGTTGGCCCGTCAATGTACTGCCGGCAGCCTTGGCCAATACAGTCATCGAAGGCGCCCGGGCGGCCTGTGCCGATGCCGGCATACCCCTGGCGGGCGGCCACAGTATTGATAGTCCCGAGCCTATCTTTGGGCTTGCCGTCACGGGCAGGCTTGCTATTGAGCACCTCAAGCGCAACGGCGGTGCCCGGCCGGGCGACCTGCTGTTTCTGACCAAGGGATTGGGTGTAGGGATACTGTCGACGGCGCAGAAGAAGGGGCTGCTCACGCCTGAGCACGCCGCTCTCGCCACCCGCAGCATGACTACCCTAAACCGCGCCGGCCTGCGCTTTGGGAAGCTGGACTATCTGCACGCCATGACCGACGTGACCGGCTTCGGTCTGTTGGGGCACTTAACCGAAATGTGCGAAGCTTCTAACACACAGGCTATTGTACATTTTGACAAGCTCCCGCTGCTGGATGCATCGGCCATTGACCACTACATAGCCGCCAAATGCCTGCCTGGCGGCACGCAGCGCAACTGGGACAGTTATGGCCACAAGATAGGACCGTTGTCGGAGCGGCAGCGCCTGCTGGGTTGTGACCCGCAAACCAGCGGAGGCCTGCTGGTAGCTGTTGATCCTGAGCGGGTTGATGATTTTCTGGCGGTGGCAAGCGAGGAGGGCTTGTTATTGGAAAGTATTGGGTATATGCAGGCGCGGAAAGCGGGTAGCTCGCTGATTGAAGCGGGTGTGTAATGGTTACTACCTTCCTGTTTCACCGCCTTGGGCGGTGAAACAGGAAGACTGAACCAGCGTTTGTTTTTTCGATTTTTTGGAAAAAATCGAAAAAACAAACAGTGATTCAAAGTGCAATCTGACATAAGCGCCGTTATCGATCCTCATCGATAACAGCGTCATCGATGAGGCTGTCTCCGTCGCCATCATGATCGTCGAGGCCGGTGACTTTACCCGATTTATCGGAAGGCTTGCTATAGTTGGGATCTTTGGTGATAGACACATCATGGTAATCCCCGCGGGCAAATCGATCAGCTTTGTCAAAGAAGCCCCCCTTATCATCAAACAGGCTGCTCTTGCTGTCCCTGATGGCGTTGTCAGCGCGTTCACGCGCCAGCTGCTCGCGTTTAGCGGCCTCTTCGGCAGCCTCGCGTTCTGCTTTTTCAATCCACTCATCCGCCTTGGCGCCCCATTTTTCCCCTATTTCCAGACTTTTCTCAAAAATCTTCTGGCCAATTTTTTCCGAAGCCTCCATCGCTTTAGCGCCCAGCTCCTGCGCTGATTCCAGTGCCTTGGCGCCGGAGGCAGCCACCTTGTCCAGCAGCTCGTTGCCAGTCTGTGCCAGCGTGCTGCGCGCGTCTGCTGTTCCCTCCGGCGATTCCTCAAAATCGATAGGCGCCTTTGGTCCGGCAGCGGCGGCTGACTGCCCACTCATACCGGCAGCAGCCCCGGGAACTGGTTTATCGCTGAGCTCCCCTTGTCGGCGCAGCCACTCCTCTGCCTGAAAGGACCAGTCGGCGGCCTTATCGCGCGCTGACTCGGCCATCTCACTCACATTTTCGGATAGCTCATCCAGTGAGTCCGCTGCCTCATCCAGCAGCTCCTTCGACTTTTCGCTTACCTTCTCCACCGCTGAGCGGCCGACAGCTTTGGCGCCGAAGAAGGCTTTTTTCAGATCATCAAGTGAACTCATTTGTTTGATTTTTCGGAAGCC
>CAZYAO010000039.1:6379-14070 GCA_964645715.1 uncultured Saprospiraceae bacterium | reverse complement strand
GTATCGCGATGTAAAAGGGACAGTAGATCGATAAAAACAAAACAACCTGGTATTCATGTTACCATTGAAGAAGAGTTTGGATAAACCCGTGGACGATAATGTCCCGCGGTGGTATGCCGTGCGGGTGATGTACAAGCGAGAGAAGATGGTCGACAAGCGGCTGCGCGAAAAGTCCATTGAGTGCTACCTGCCCCTGCAACTAGTCTTTCGCAAGTATGCTTCCAAGACGAAGAAGCTGATTGTACCTTTGATTAACAGTTACGTATTCGTTTTTTTGACTCGCCGGGATTTTGGGCACGTACTGGAAGATCCGGATGTATTCAACTTCGTACGCTTTGGCGGCCAGCCCAACCCCATTCCGGAACGCGAGATAGAGCTGCTCCGCTGGGTGACGGGTGAGCGGATAGAAGTGGAGGTACAGCCGTTGTCACTCCAGCGAGGTGATTTGGTGGAGATAGTCAGTGGGCAGCTCACCGGCATACGGGGGCGCATACTCGAGCAACGCAGCAAGAGTATCTACAAGGTAGCGCTGATGATGGAGAGCATACAGCAGGAGCTGCACCTCGACATAGACCCCAAGTTGCTCAGAAAGATAGCCAAGCCAGGAGCGGTCTGATAGCGCTGTTACAACAAGCATACACCCCCCAATAGCCGAAGTCAAACATCACATTTCACGCGAGACCGGCAGGCTGCCTACGGCGGGTTGCCTGCGGGCGGGTCTCTACAAACCTAGGTATGCAAGCTATGACAGCTTCAAAAGCGACACTGGTCACCGGCGCTGCCGGCTTTATTGGCTTCCATCTCATCAACCGGCTGCTGGCATTGGGAGAGCAGGTCATCGGTCTGGATGTCATCAATGACTACTACGACCCCAAACTCAAGTACGCCCGCCTGGCGGAAGCCGGCATCCCGGCCCTTGCCATCGAATACGGCCAGCTTGTCGATAGCCAGCGCTATCCCGGCTACCGCTTCATCAAGCTGGACCTTGAAGATAAGGCTGGTCTCGAGCAGCTTTTCAGCGGCCAGCCTATTGGCAAGGTCATCAATCTGGCTGCCCAGGCAGGTGTCCGCTACAGCCTCATCAATCCGTCGGCATATATACAGAGCAACATCATTGGTTTTGCCAACCTCATCGAATGCTGCCGCCACCACCAGATCGAGCACCTGCTGTATGCAAGTTCCAGCAGCGTCTATGGCCTCAACAAGCAGATACCGTTTTCTACCCGCGACAATGTAGACCATCCGGTTTCCCTCTATGCGGCTACCAAAAAAAGCAATGAGCTGATGGCGCATACCTACAGCCACCTCTTTGGCCTGCCCACCACCGGACTTCGCTTTTTCACTGTCTACGGCCCCTGGGGGCGCCCCGACATGGCTGCCTATCTTTTCACCGATGCCATACTGGCCGGCAGACCGATTCATGTGTTCAACTATGGCCGCATGCAGCGCGACTTTACCTATATCGACGATATTGTGGAGGGCATCGTGCACTGCGCACAGCGGCCTCCGGCCGGTAAGGCCGACTGGGACGGTCACCACCCCGATCCCTCGGCTTCAACAGCCCCTTACCGCGTGTATAATATTGGTGCCGGCAGCCCCATGCCACTCATGGATTTTATCGCGGAGCTCGAGCAGGCGCTCGGACAGGAGGCCATCAAGGATTACCAGCCCATACAGCCAGGCGATGTGGAGACAACCTTTGCCGATGTCAGCGCGCTGGCAGAAGACTTCAATTACAGACCGAGTCATACTCTTCGGGAGGGTATTCGCAACTTTGTTGCGTGGTATCGGACGTACCATGGACTTAGCTAGGACTTGTTGAGCCGGCACCGATGCCGGCTCGGAGTTTTTTGGGCGGCTGAGGCCGCCCGAAAAGCTACTATGGAGTGCTTTTTCTTGAAAAAAGTGCTTAATGCTGCCAGCTATCGAGGTACTTGACAAAAATTTTGGCAAGGTTGATGGCATCGTCGAGTGCGCGATGGTGCTGGCCCGTAAACTCAAACCCCTCGGCCTCCACGGTCGAGCGAAGGCCCCGGCGGCGGGTTAGTCTTTTGAGATCGGTATATTGCTGGCGCAGGTTGATATGGTGGTCGAGCCAGTCATCTTCGATTCGGTGCAGGCGGCAGTCCTGCTGTAGCAGGCGGGCGTCAAATTGTCCCCACGAGCACAACAGATAATCTTCATCATATATATCGATCCAGTCCTGAAAAGCCTCAATGACCGAAGGGAAAGTTGAAGCTTTATTGACATCCGACTGCGTGATGGTCGTCAGCTGCTGGCAAAAGTGCGACAGCTGCGGATGCAGGACAGGCTTGATGAAACGCGAAAAAGTGGACTTGAGTTCGCCATAGTAATTGAGCTTAACAGCACCAATTTCGATGGTTTCCTGTGTCATGGAGTCGGGGCGATTCTCCCAACAGGTTGCTTCCAGATCGAAGATGATATAATACTTCACTAGACTGATGGCATTTTGTGGGTGAATGCATACGGTTGGTCAGCAGGGTATGCGGGAAGTTAAACCACTGAAACCGCTGCAGGTTCAGGCAGCTGGACAAATTTATCCAGCCCGTAGTTGTCCAGTCGGTTGTGGTAGTAATAGAGCAGTCGAAAATCATCGCTGACGAGTTCACCAGACTTATGGAATCGCAAAGCTTTGGCCACGTGATAATTGCCCAGGTGATCGATGCCGTGCCGTATGAGTTCATCGGTAGAAGCCATGAGTGCAGGCGACAATTTTAGCTGCCCGTGGGCAGCTTTTTGCTTCAGCACCGCTAAGAGCTTAGCTGTCACATCACTCATCAGTTGGTAGGATATTGAAAAATCATCTGTTGGCAGGCGCAACAGCCCGTACAAATCCAGCCGCGGATTTTGTTTGGCAAGAATCTGAAAAGCAATGAATGCGACGAGGTGGCTCGACAGCACGATATTGTCTTTGTGGTAGCGCTCGACGATGCGATCGGCCAAAATCTTGGTATACTCCCCTTCCCGCTGCAGATTTTCATTGACCTGACGGCCATCCATAAAATACTCCTGTACATTCACCACCTGGTCGCGACCGTCATAACTGACCCCATGGGCATCGACGCGATTGCCGAGTACATCCAGCGGCTGACCAAAAGACAGGACGATATCATTTTCGCGGGAAAAAACCTGCCAGGCAAATTTGAGTACGCTCCAGGGGCTGTAGAAAGCATCTTTGGCCCGTATGTAGCGCTCCTTGCCCATGATGCGCAATTGCTGCTCGATCAGGAACTGTGCCTCGAGCACGAAGTGATAACTGAGTACGAGCGGAACCACAAATACCTTTTGGTCTTTGCCCGCCATAAACAGCGACCGCTGGGCCTCAACGACCGTACCCAGCAGCCCCAGTTTGAGTTTTTTCTCCAGACTACCGGAACGCGAGCGGGTGCCGCCCGGAAAGAAGAGCGTATTGACGCCCCGCTCAATAGACAGCTTGCTCATAGACTTGAGCGTCTCGAGGTAAATCGGATTTTTTTTGCGGCGGTCGACGCGATAGGCGCCGAGTCGGTTCATAAAATAGGCCGTATAGCCCGTATTGTACAGATTGAGTCCGGCGCCATAGCTAAAAGAGGGTAATCCAAGCACTGTATCCATAGCGAAACCTACCAGAATAGAATCGAGATTGCTAAAGTGCGTAGGCACCACCACTACCGTGCCCTTGTGCATGAGTGCGCGGATTTCGTCCAGCTGCCCCTCCACAATAAGGCGGTCCCGCAGGCGAAATTTGCTGCTGATCAGGCTGCGAGCAGCCGCTGTATTGAGCAGTCGGGTAAAAAAAAACGTCAGAAACCGGCGGGCGAAGAGGAAAGTGCTGATGCGAAAGGTACCGACAATCTCCTCGGCATAGCGATGAATAATATCGGTCAGCAGTTCCTCATTGACTTTGATCGCTTTTTCGGGTTCTTTATCGAGTGACTGAGTGAGCAGCCGCTTGCGGATGCGATTCCACAGCTGCTTATCCTGCGGAGGATCTACCTTCCAGGGTTCTTCCTTCATACGGATGCGCTCCTGATAGATGGTCTTCGCGAGCATATCGCCGAGATCCGAAGGAGACCCTTTGCTCAGTCGACTAAAAGTAAACGCTTCAATCTCTTTGATAAACTGCCTGCGGTCTTCACTGAGCCGGTAGATCGGCCAGTCTTCGATATTCTCTATCAGCTGTGGATAGACCTTGCGATGATTATTGGGTTGGACCGACATCTGGACTGGTTTGCGGAGAAGAAAGATACGGAAACTACAAACGAATAACAAACAACAGCGCATATATGCGTCAGCCAGCGCTAGCGGGCATCGGCGATCTCACTTGCAGCTTGTGCAATATAAGCCAGCAGTTCCTCCCGGCCGGTACGCTGGGCAGCGCTCGTAACAAACATCGGCGGCAGCGCCTCCCAAAATTCGAGCAGGCTTGCTTTGATGCGCTCGATATTTTCGGCAATCAGCGGCGGCTTTTGTCGGTCGGTTTTCGTAAACACCAGGCAAAAAGGCACACCGTTTTCGCCCAGCCAGTTGATAAAATCAATATCCAGCTTCTGCGGCGCGATGTTGGCATCTATCAATACAAACAAACAGGCCAGGTGGCGACTGTTGCGTATATAATCCTCTATGAGCTGCCCAAATCGCTTGCGCATCGTCTTAGATACCCGGGCGTAGCCGTAGCCAGGCAAATCGACCAATGACCAGGCGTCGTTGATCAGGTAAACGTTGATTGACTGCGTTTTGCCGGGTTTGGCAGAAGTGTGGGCCAGTTCATCCCTATTGGTCAGCAGGTTAATCAGCGAAGATTTGCCGACATTGGACCGACCGATAAATGCAAACTCCGGCCAGTCGCCCTCGGGCATTAGTCGGGCCTGCGGGAAACTTCCCTTAAAAACTGCCTGAACGATATTCATCATAATGGTTATTGCGTACACTCAAACGCCAGTTAAAAACCCGCTGCGCGCAGGCCACCTACCGCTTAAAAAACAAACATAGCTTTTTTCTGGTGAATGGCGAAATTTTCAGTTGAAAAGTAGAACTTTGCGCCCTTAACTGCAAAGGCATGAAATACATCAATCATCTGTTATTGTGCATGTTACTCGCGAGTACGCAGCAGATCAGTGCACAGATTAATATAGGATTCCGCGGCGGAATCAGCACTACCGGTCTCAATGATCAGGTACTGTCGATACTTGATCAGAACGGCATTGACAACCTGCGACTGGGCGTTAAAAATGCCCGCTACGGGGTACATGCGGGTCTCGTGATGCAGGCCAAGCTGGGCAAATTTCTGCTGCAGCCGGAGTTGCTGCTCAACTCCAACAAAGCAGACTACCAACTGCGGGATCTGAGCAGCACCTTTGACACTTTGTTTTCAGAGAAGTACCAATACCTCGACATACCTGTGCTACTAGGACTTTCCTACAAGCCCTTCCGCTTCATGGCTGGTCCGGTAGGGCATATATTCCTGCAGTCGGCCACCGATTTAAAGAGCTTCAGCGGCTACCAGCAGGACTTTACCTCCTTTACCCTCGGCTGGCAGGCGGGACTGGGCATTGACCTGTGGAAATTCATGATAGACCTCCGATACGAAGGGAACTTCAGCCGCTACGGCGATCATTTTAATTTTTTTGGAAAAACCTACCCGTTCAGCCAGCAGGCGAATCGCCTGCTGTTTAGCCTCGGCTATCGGTTCGGCCGCTAACGGCCGCCTGCCGGGCTGCGTAAGCTTTTTTCAGTTATACGGCTTAGCCCCTCCATCGCCGACACCCTCAGCGTCGGCGATGAAGGGTAAGCACGCGCTCCTGCCCTTCGTCCATCATCCACAGCACCAGCGTATCGCGCTTTAGCTGCTGGATATATACAGCCTTTTCGTAGGGAGTATCAGCCAATTCGTTGGTGGTATACAGCACATCGTCCTCAAGCCGCCAGCTACCTTGCTCACGATAATTGAGTGTGCTGCTGAATGCATAGGAATCTTTGTTGATTGTAAGCCGGATCAGCGAAGGATCTACAGCCACCGAATCTTTACCCTCCATAAGACGGACGCCCTGCCATTGACCCTGCAGTTGGTAGGATTTCCACATACCGCAGGAAGTCAATGACAGAGCGCAACAGAAGACGGCAGCCATCAACAGCAGTGCGAATCTGCCTGGCATCGCGTATAGATTAGGTTAATGAATTGGCAGGAAGGGGTAAAGCGCCAAGAAGGCCAGCGCACCAGCAATGAAGCCTGCCAGAGCCAGCCAGCTCACCCTGCGGAGATACCAGATGAAGTCAATTTTCTCCATCCCCATAGCTGCTACCCCTGCCGCCGAACCAATGATAAGCATGGAGCCCCCCGTACCCGCTGTGAAAGCAATAAATTGCCACAGCTTACTGTCCATCGGTAAATCATACATACCCATACTGGCTGCCACCAGCGGAACGTTATCAATGACTGCTGACAAGAAACCGAGCATGATAACAACCACATCCGTATTGGGCACTGCTTCATTGAGCTGCTCCGCCAGATAGCGCAGCGTACCCATGCCATTGATAACAGCCGACTCCAGCGCCGCTACTGCCATCAGGATACCCAGGAAAAAGAGGATGCTGGTCAGCTCGATGCGGGAGAGCGCGTGGTGCCCTGAGTAGTGCTTGCGGTTCTCCTCATTGAAGTTATCCTCAGGCTTGATGTATTCGGCAACCAACCAGACCACAGCCAAGCTGAGCATCATACCTACATACGGAGGCAGGTGCGTGATGGTTTTAAAAACAGGCACGAAAATAATTCCGAGCAGTCCTACGATAAGCATAGTCCGGCTGGATTTAAGTGTTTTAATCTCACTACTCCCCTCTTCCGGTGTGATTTCACCTTTGAACTCGGGCATCCAGCCTGCAATCAGCAGCGGGACAATATAACAGACCAGTGATGGGATAATCAGGTGAATGACAAGTCCAACGGAACTAACCTTATTGCCAATCCAGAGCATGGTGGTGGTGACATCCCCTATAGGTGACCAAGCGCCGCCAGCATTGGTGGCGATGATTATAAGACTCGCGTACATGAGTCGCTCATTACGGGAAGGAATGAGCTTTCGCAGCAAGGTGACCAATACGATAGTGGCAGTCAGGTTGTCAATTACTGCAGACAGGAAAAAACCAAGTGTACTGGATATCCACAGCAGCTTAATCTTACTGCGGGTTTTCACCATACCTTTCAGCACCTCGAAGCCCCTGTGCAAGTCAATGAGCTCGACGATGGTCATGGCACCAATCAGGAAGATCAAAATCTCAGCGGTCTTCCCGAAGTGATGGAAGAGTACTTCCGTGAGATTTTCCAGGCTGCTGCCCTCTCCCCCGGCGGCGCCCAGGTTGAAAATGTGATCGTGGTAATCAATAATGGACAAAGCACCACTGCTGTAACCGATGGCAACCAGCGCCCAAATGACGGATCCCATCAACAACGCAGAAACAGATTTGTCCAGACGCAAAGGATGCTCGAAAACGATTGCGAGGTATCCAATGACAAAACAGAGTACTACTACAGTGATCATGAGCGTAATAATTATAACGCTGCAGCAGTTGGCAGATCCAGAGACGAGCGATGGTCGAGCAACTTACAGCAGCATGGCTGTGATGTGGCGTAAATTTACCCATATATTCAGCTAAATCAAGCAGAGCAGCAGAATATTTTTAGGTTTTGTGCAGTA
>CAZYAO010000039.1:0-6279 GCA_964645715.1 uncultured Saprospiraceae bacterium | reverse complement strand
TGATAAGGTACAGCCTCACTACCACGAGAGCAGCAGGAATCTGATACACTACTTGGCTTTGCGCTCCTTTGATCTGCAGGAACTGCAGTCCCAACTTTCGTCGCTTGGGCTATCGTCGCTCAGTCATTCAGAAAGGTATACCCTGGTGAACGTACAAAACATACTTTTTTTGCTGCGACTACTGAACGGCGGCGACAGCGATGCGCTCGACCGGGAGGAGGAAGCGCTGGCTACCCACCCGCCCCGCAGTCGCGCGCAACTCATCTCCAACACCCGTCAGCTGTTTGGTCCTGAGGACTATCCCGGCCATACCCGACTGATGGTCACGCTGCCCTTGCGCGCAGCGGAAGATCCGCAATTTGTGCAGGAGCTGCTGCTCGCAGGTATGAAGGTGGCACGCATCAATACCAGCCATGACAGCCCCGCCGACTGGCTGAAGATGATACACAACCTGCGGCAAGCGGAGGCAGCTACCAGCAAGCCTGTGCTGCTGTACATGGACCTGCAGGGACCCAAAATCCGGACCGGAGAGATACCCGCCAAGCTGACCAAAAAAGGTCAGTCAAAGAGAGGCTTCATACGCCTGCGGGTTGGCGATCAGCTCGATCTCATCCGGCAGCAGAAGCCGGCTACCCAGCCTGTGCGGGGAGACAACAAAGAGCTGTTGCAACCCGGCAGCCTCAGCCTCAGCCTGCCTGAAGTGCTGGACGACCTGCAGGTGGGTCAGTCCATCTGGTTTGATGACGGTAAGTTTGGGGGTGTTATTGAAGCAATGACGGCGGAGGGCGTGCGCGTGCGGATCACGAGTGTCATGCACGGCAAAGACAAGCTTTTTGCCGGCAAGGGCGTCAATTTCCCGGAAACGCAACTTCGGTTGCCGGCCCTCACGCAGGCCGATCTCGACAACCTGCCGCTGATATGCGCCAATGCCGACATGCTGGGTTTTTCTTTCGTGCGGCGGGAGCAGGATGTCGAAGCCCTGCAGGAGCAACTCAGCAAGCTGGGTAAAAGCGATATAGGCATTATCATAAAGGTGGAAACGCAGGAGACTTTCCACAATCTGCCAACCATATTGCTCAGTGCGATGCGCAGCCCCAAAGTAGGGCTTATGATTGCCCGTGGCGACCTGGCCGTTGAACTCGGCTTCATACGCATTGCCGAAGTGCAGGAACAGCTGATGTGGTTGTGCGAAGCAGCACACGTACCTGTCATCTGGGCTACCCAAATACTGGAGAATCTGGTGACCAAGGGAGCCGCCTCAAGGGCTGAAATATCCGACGTCGTCCTGTCTGTCCGCGCAGAATGCGCCATGCTCAACAAAGGTCCCTACATACTGGACGCGCTCCAGCTGTTGCAGGATATAGACCGGCGTATGGCACAGCACCAGTCCAAAAAACAGCACTCACTCAAACCCCTCAGCGTAGCCCGGCATTTCATTGCGGCCCTGGACGATACAGGCCGCAAAGGCGGGTAGTAGGCGGACGACAAAGCAGCCTGCGCACGCAGTTTTGCAGTCAAGCGACAAATAATACCTTTGGCCGTGGCTTTTTTTAGGATTATCTTTGCGCCTCACAAATGTGGAAATTCAGACCAGTAGCCAACATGAAAATCAAATTGTTTATTGTAACACTCGCGTTGATCGGCTGCGCCTCGCTGCTACAGGCACAAAAAGGTGTAATACGTGGGAATGTCATTGATAGCGAAACAGGGGAACCCATCATCTTCGGCAACGTACGCATCCTGGGAAGCGCACAGGGTACCAATACAGACGAAAACGGCTTCTTTTCATTGGGTGATTTGTCGCCCGGAAACTACAAAATCGTAGCAACATATATAGGCTATGACAGCCTGCTGGTCAGTATCGACCTCAAAGCCGGTGCAATTGTCTATCAACGCCTGAGCATGAACCCGTCGGCTGTCGATCTCGAGACCGTCAGTGTATCTGCCTCTCGGGAGCAGGCGCGCTCCGATGTGCAGGTCTCCAAAGTCACCGTCACCGCCAAGGAAATCCGTGCACTGCCTTCTACGGGCGGTGAAGCGGACATTGCCCAGTACCTGCCGGTACTGCCGGGCATCGTTGTCTCCGGCGACCAGGGCGGGCAGGTCTATATCCGGGGTGGTTCTCCGGTACAGAACAAGATTCTGCTCGACGGTATGACGATCTACAATCCCTTCCACTCCATCGGTTTCTTCTCCGTTTTCGAGACAGAGACCATTCGCTCCGTGGACGTGTACACCGGCGGATTCAATGCCGAGTACGGGGGCCGTATATCGGCTGTTGTGGATATCCGCACCCGGGAAGGCAACAAAAAGCGCTTTGCCGGTCTTGCTTCCGCCAGCCCCTTTCAGGTGAAAGGATTGGTGGAGGGACCCATCAAAGCCATGGATCCTGAGACAGGCGCCAGCAGCAGCTTCCTGCTTACTGCCAAGCACTCCTACCTCGATCAGACGTCCAAATTTCTGTATCAATACGCCGTCGACACCAATTTCTATAATCTGGGAGGCGGTGATTCTACTTTTCGTCCGCAGGATCTGGGACTCCCTTTCAGCTTCTCAGATTTCTACGGCAAATTTAGCCTGAATGCCGGCAACGGCAGCAAGGTGGACTTTTTTGGCTTCAATTTCAACGACCGTTTCACTATTAGCGGTGTGGCTGATTTGGGTTGGAAAAATACGGGCGGGGGCGCCAGCTTCACCCTCATTCCGCCCAATTCCAATGTTATCATGGACGGAACGATTTCGTATTCCGATTACCTCATTACCCTCAGCGAAAACAACGGGGCGCCGCGTTCCAGCCAGATCAGCACCTACAATGTGCTGCTCAACTTTGCGTATTTTGGTCGTGCCAATCAGATCAACTATGGCTTTGAGTTCAACGGCTTCAATACAGACTTCAGCTTTCAGAACTTCCGCGGGCTCACTTTCAGCCAGCTGGATTTCACCACTGAAATCTCCGGCTACCTGAAATACAAGCAAATAATTGGCAACCTGATCCTGGAGCCGGGTATCCGTGCCCAGTTTTATGCCTCCCAAAACACTGCTTCCTTCGAACCCCGCTTTGGTGCCAAGTACAATGCGACCGAATGGCTGCGTTTCAAGCTGGCCGGGGGGATATACTCGCAGAACCTGATAGGTACGGTCAACGATCTCGACATCGTCAACTTCTTCGTGGGCTTCCTCGCGGGTCCGGAGGAACTCCTGTATCGTCCGGCTTCCAATATAGCCGCGGAAGACCGTCTGCAGCACGCGCTCCACGGCGTGGCCGGATTTGAGATCGACATCAATCGCTTCTCGACGGTAAACATAGAGGCTTACTATAAAGACTTCAATCAGCTGATTGCTATCAATCGCAACAAAGAGAAAGCGAGTGATCCCAACTTTATTACGGAGACGGGCACAGCTTATGGTATTGATGTCTCTTACAAGTACTCCGCCGATCGCTTCTATCTGTGGTCGACCTACTCCTGGGGACATGTGCGCCGCGATGATGGTTTTCAGGAATTCCCGACCCACTTCGACCGCCGACACAATGTCAACCTGTTGATTACTTACAACATGGGGCCTAAGAAGCAATGGGAAGCCAGTGCCCGCTGGAATATGGGATCAGGTTTTCCGTTTACCCAGACACAGGGATTCTATCAGGGTGTAGACCTCCAGAACTCTCCCTTACTGACCAATTTCCTTACAGGTAATTACAACCTCGGAGTGCTGCTGTCCGGCAATCGCAACGGCGGACGCCTCCCCTACTTCCACCGCCTCGATTTTTCGCTCAAGCGCCATTTTGAGCTGAGCAAAAACAGTGCTATAGATGCTGTTTTCAGCCTCACCAATGTATACAATCGTCCGAATGTTTTCTTCGTTGACCGCATCACCAACAATCGCGTCAACCAGCTGCCGGTGCTGCCCAGCATTGGACTTACCTTCTCCTGGTAGTAGCGCCTGCGGAGGGCGGCCGGGATAAGCGACTGACATACTTTTTATCGGCCAAGGCCGATAAAAAGTATACTTTGAACAGAAGCCCGTTTTTTTGGTTTTTTGAAGGAAGCCAAAAAAGCGGGCTTCTGCTTATATGCCAGCCTGGGCGTAGCTTGGGCCGCAGTTGCAGTGGCAGCCTGTAAAGTCAGGCAAAGACCTCTCTTGGGTATAGGCAAAAAAAAAGAGCCATACTCTGTGAGTTGACTCATTACCTGTAAAACGACCTATTAATCTGCTGCAAAGGCGGCAGACGCAACAAAATAGTACCCGGGACGGGAATCGAACCCGTACGACCTCAACGGTCACAGGATTTTAAGTCCTGCGTGTCTACCTATTCCACCACCCGGGCTTTGAGGTGACTGCAAAGATATATAAAAAGGCGATAGCAAGCTAGCCATATTCACGGAAATTAACGCATAACAATACATGTCTTCCACTGATCCACGAACGGAATATATTCATAAACTACGAGAATTGCTACAGCTGGAGAAATCGGAAGATTTTGAACAGCACCGAAATCTCATCCAGCGGTTGTCGCTGGAAGAAAAAGTGAAAGAAGGCTACTGCTGGTACCCGCTGCAAGTCATTAAGACGGGCTACGCCATTGGCAACCGGGCCTACCTCTTGCTTGAACGCAATCAAAAGCAAAGTAAGCCGGATACCTTCAGAGCGGGTGCTTCCGTCCAATTGTTTAGCCAGCAGCCAGCGGTAAAAGAGCCCACTGCTACCGGCGTTATACAGTACGTAGACCGCAACCGGATGAAGGTAGTTCTGAACAGTTCGGATCTGCCCGACTGGGTATCGCTGGGCATGACAGGCGTAGAAATTGCCTTTGATGAGCGTACCTATGTGGAGATGGAAAAAACACTGCAAGCCCTGCTGCAGGCTCGTTCTGGCCGTATTGCCGAGTTGCGCGATATCCTGTGCGGCCACCAGCCGGCCCAATTTTTTCCGGCTCACACCTATACTTACCCCGCTTCCGGGCTCAACAACTCCCAGCAGCAGGCTATTGACCTGATACTGCACGCCAGAGACCTAGCCATCGTCCATGGTCCGCCGGGTACCGGCAAAACAACAACCCTGGTGGAAGCCGTCAGGATACTGTGCCAAACTGAGAAAAATATACTCGTCACTGCGCCCAGCAATACGGCGGTTGACCTGTTGACTGAGCGACTGGCCGAAGCCGGCGTCACAGTGGTACGCATCGGCAACCTTTCGAGAATTGATGAAAACATAGCGCGCCATTCGCTCGATTTTCAGGTAGCCCACCACCCGGAAACCAAGACGATCAAGAAAATAAGAATTCAGGCAGCAGAAGTTCGCCGCAAGGCCCGGCGATTTCGCCGCAGTTTTGGCGAGCAGGAGCGCGAAGAGCGCAAGGCGCTCTATCGAGAAGCCAGTGAACTGGCAGCCTGGGCTGATCAGCTGGAGAAGCGGGTTATCGACCAGTTGCTGTCGACTACCCAGGTCATTGCGGCTACCCTGGTGGGTGCTGTCCACCCCGTACTGGAAGGACGAACCTTCTCAACGGTGTTCATTGATGAAGCAGCACAGGCCATAGAACCTGCCAGTTGGATTCCCATCTGCCTCGCCCAACGGGTAGTGCTTGCAGGCGATCCCTTTCAGTTGCCGCCTACAGTCAAGTCGCAGCGCGCCCGCAAAGCGGGCCTGCACATAAGCCTTATGGAGCGCCTCATTGGGCTACAGGCAGAAGCCACCAGCCTGCTCAGGGTGCAATACCGCATGCATGAGCGCATCATGGGGTTCAGCAATCAGTATTTTTATGGAAACCAACTGCAGGCAGCCGAAGAAGTGCAAGACCGACAACTAACCTACGAAATTGAGTCCCCGCTGCTGTTTATTGATACGGCGGGCTGTGGATTTGAAGAACAGCAACACCCTGCCTACCAGAGTAAATTTAATCCCGCCGAATTTTTGATTGTCTGCGAACACCTGTACCAGCTCATCGGCTATTACCAGGACCATGAGCTCCCTTCGATTGCCATCCTTTCGCCTTATCGGGAGCAGCTCCTGCACATGCAAAAGCATATTGCTGCTGACCCAGTACTGTCGCCACTTGGTATTGTCGTTCAAACTATTGATGGCTATCAGGGGCAGGAACGCGATGTAGTCTATATCAGTCTGGTGCGCAGCAATATGAAGAATGATATTGGCTTTTTATCGGACTACCGGCGCATGAATGTGGCTATGACGCGGGCGCGTATGAAGCTGGTGGTTGTGGGTGACAGTGCTACGATTGGTGCCGATGCGTTTTATGGTGCGTTTATTGATTATTGTGAGAAA
>CAZYAO010000038.1:0-39845 GCA_964645715.1 uncultured Saprospiraceae bacterium | reverse complement strand
TAAA
Organism: uncultured Saprospiraceae bacterium; assembly: GCA_964645715.1. Lineage (GTDB taxonomy): Bacteria > Bacteroidota > Bacteroidia > Chitinophagales > Saprospiraceae > JAUMBM01. The sequence continues at coordinate 39,841 of CAZYAO010000038.1, read as the reverse complement.
CGCGGCTTCCCTGAATGACCTCTGCCTGCCGATTGTCCCCTTCTTTACCGGCCGGGGCAGCATCTGAAACAGGCTTCAGCAGCTCGCAGGAAGTGAGCAGCAGCATGAATCCGCAAAACAGCAGAAGAGAATTACTCCCATTCAATAGTGGCTGGTGGTTTTGTGCTGATATCATAGACGACACGATTGATTCCTTTAACATGATTGATAATCTGGCTGGACATGTCGGCCAAAAAATCGTAAGGCAGCCGACTCCACTCGGCAGTCATACCATCGGTGGAGTTGACCGCCCTGAGTACCACCGTTTGTTCATAGGTTCGTTCATCCCCCATGACGCCAACCGACTGTATGGGCAGCAGGATGGCAGCAGCCTGCCATACTGTGTTGTACAGGTCGTATTCCTTAAGGCCATTGATGAAAATGGCATCAGCTTCCTGCAGAATAGCCACCTTCTCAGGGGTTATGTCTCCAATAATACGTATACCCAAGCCTGGTCCAGGGAAAGGATGGCGATTAAGGATAAACGGGGGTATGCCCAGTTCAGCACCCACCAGTCTTACCTCATCTTTAAAAAGACTGCGCAGAGGCTCCACAATTTTAAGACGAAGTTTTTCGGGTAGCCCGCCTACATTGTGGTGTGATTTGATGGTTACAGAGGGACCATGGACAGAGACGGATTCTATGACGTCCGGATAAATAGTACCCTGTCCAAGCCATTGAACATCTTTCAGTTTGGCTGCCTCTTCTTCAAAGACTTCTATGAACAAGCGGCCGATGGTCTTTCGCTTACCCTCCGGGTCACTTATGCCGGCCAACGCGTCATAAAAACGCCGGCTTGCATCAACACCAACGACATTAAGTCCCATACCATGGTAAGAGTGGAGTACCTGTTCGTACTCATCTTTGCGCAGGAGGCCGTTGTCTATAAAAAAGCACAGCAGCTGATCGCCAACAGCATGGTGCAACAGCATAGCAGCAACCGTGGAATCTACTCCTCCGGATAATCCCATGAGTACGTGATCACTCCCAATTTGCTGCCGAAGTGCTGCAACGGTCGATTCAACAAAGCTGTGAGGAGTCCACTCTCCTTCACAACCCGCTATGCCGCGAACAAAATTCCATAGCAGCTCTTTGCCATGAAGGCTATGGTAAACCTCCGGGTGAAACTGCAGGCAGTAAAGCGGGTGGGCGAAAGTCCCTGCCTGTGAGCGGAAGGCTGCAACTTCGATGCTGTCAGTTCCTGCCAGCAACTCAAAACCCACGGGCAGCCGGGTGATTGTATCACCGTGAGACATCCACACCTGTGAAGTGTCAGGGATTCCCTCCAGCAGGGGGTCTTCGATGGGTTGTTGTCTCAAATGCGCCTTTCCGTACTCTCGTTTCTGCGAGCGTTCAACTTTACCACCATAATAGTTAGCCACATATTGGGCTCCGTAGCAGATAGCTAGTACGGGGCGCTTGCCGACAATCTCTTCAAGGGCAGGGTGCAGCGCATTTTCATCCCTGACAGAGAAAGGGCTGCCCGACAGGATAATGCCTTTGACGGTTTCGTCAAGTGCAGGCAATTGATTGTAAGGGACAATCTCGCTGTATACGTTGAGCTCGCGTACACGCCGGGCAATCAGCTGTGTATACTGCGAGCCAAAATCCAAAATCAATATTTTTTCCTTCATGGGACAAATATAACCAATTGAGAACACTTCGGCAGTCTTGTGGCTGCAGAAATAAATACAAAAGACAAAGGGCCGGAAGCACACTGCTTCCGGCCCTTTATGGACAGTGGCCTTGCGACCGCTGTTTGTGCTTACTGTGTCACTTGCATTTCGCCACCGGCTACCTCACCCGTCAGGTAAATGAAGGTCTGTGGTGGATTCGTATTAGCAGTGATGGTCACCTTTTGGTTGCGCTTGCCACCCTTGCCTTTAGAATTGAATTCTACCGTGATTTCACCTGAGCCACCCGGAGCGATTGGCTCACGAGGCCACTTAGGAACCGTACAGCCGCAGCTGCCTTTTGCATCGCTGAGGATGAGCGGCTCGCTACCAGTGTTCTTGAACTTGTAAGTGTGAGAGACCATCTCACCGTCCTGCACCGTACCGAAATCGAAAGTCGTCTCATTGAACTCCATTGTCGTTGTCGGACCAGTCGGAGCCGCTGCTACTGCAGAGGGATCATTGGGATCGGCTGGCTGAACTGGTGTTGGGTTCTGTACGCTCTCAACGGCCTCGTTGCGAACGTCCTGGTTGCCACTCTGGCAGCTGACTGCGAATACAGCAACCAGCGCTACAAACAAAATGGAAGTTGCTTGCTTAAGCATTGGTATTGATTATTTTGTTTTAAAAAATGTATTACATTTCAATGCAAAGGTAAGTGCTTGGTTGCTCAACGGATGTTAACCAAAGAGCAATATTTCTTAATGAGTTGTTAATACCCCTTTCGCCTTACCCTGCCAATAAACAGCCTGGTACAGATGTTGGTTCAATGCAGAGAAAAATTGGGTAAAAATTATTGAGTGGAGGATGGGCGGCGCAAAAATTCTTCCCAAGGCAGGGTATTCAGGCATTCGGCAGGGCTTAGTCCGCCCTTGCGAGCGGCCATGACACCATACCGGATGTCCCGTATGCCCTCGCGGCTGTGGGCGTCGGGATTAATGCTTATGGCTACGCCTTTTTCGCGGGCGTAGGGAATCCAGGTCCAGTCTATGTCCAACCGATAGGGATTGGCATTTAGCTCAATGGCAACGCCATTGGCGGCGCAGGCATCGATAATTTTTACAAAATCTACGGGATATCCCTGTCGGGAAAGCAGGATTCTGCCAGTGGGATGGCCGAGTATGGACGTGTAGGGATTTTCGATAGCCCCTATGAGCCGTCGATTGGCTTTGTCGATGTCCATGCGCAGGTTGGCATGTATACTTGCGATGACAAAATCGAACCCTGCCAGCAGTTCGTCGCTGTAATCAAGCCTGCCATCAGAAAGTATGTCGCACTCGATACCTTTGAGAATCCGGAAATCTTTGTACTGCTGATTGAGCGCATCAATGGCTGCCCACTGAGCGAGAACCCGCTCTTCAGAGAGTCCGTTGGCGTAAAAAGCCGAGCGGGAGTGGTCCGTAATGCCAATGTACTCATACCCCAGCGAACGAGCGTATTCAGCCATTTCTGCCAGCGAATGCAGACCATCACTATCAGTTGTATGACAATGGATGACACCTCTTATGTTGGCTTCAACAACCAACGAAGCAGGGTAGGGAATGGTCAATGAGGCAGCGTTTTCTCGCAGCTCAGGAAGCAAGTAAGGTAAGCCGGCCAGCGAAAATACATCTTCTTCATACTGCAGCCCGCGAAAATCAAGTCCTGGACTACCAGCTACAAAGGCCTTCAGGAACTCATCGCTGCCAGTATATTTAAACAACTTGGATCCAAAGGTACTTGCATCGGTGAAAAAGATGGTGAGCGGGTAGCCTTCGGGGCTGACGCCTTTGAGCAGATCCGCCTGTTGTTCAACGATGGTAAATAGTGCAGCGGTCGCCAGCACTGGCAGTGCGCTGCGGTCGCCAATGAGCCAGCTAATTTCCTGCTGTATTGGGTGCCGGCGGCGGAAGGCACCAGCGAAAGCAATAGGCGTTGCCTCCGGCAGCAGCTGCCGGAAGGCTTCATCGAGCCGGACTGCCTCCGGCTCAAGAACAGCATATAGAAACTGGTGGCGGTTTTTTTGAAAAAAAATAAGCTTCTCGGCTAGATCAGCCTGTGTCTTCTTACCGAAGCCTTTGAGCTCCAGCAGCCGATTTTCGTTGATGGCATACTGAAGTTCTCCTATCGACTCGATGCCCAGCTCTGTCCACAATACCCGCAGTTTTTTGGGACCCAATCCGGGCACTGTCAGCAATTCCTGAATGCCCGCTGGCGTTTTTTCGCGATACTGTTCCAAGAGTGCAAGCTTGCCCGTTGATACGAGTTCAACGATTTTTTCGCTGATAGCTTTACCGACACCCTGAATGGCAGATAATTCTGCTGCGCTAAGACCCGCCAGCGGCTGCTCAATTTTTCGCAGGCTGATATAGGCATTCTGGTAGGACTTAATCTTGAAAGGATTCTCTTCATAGAGTTCCATGATTTCTGCCAAGTCCCTGAAGGTACGTGCGATGTCGCGATTGGTCATCATGAGCGTGCTTAGCGGATCTCACATTGCAGCATGCGCTGACTGCCAGATTTGGTAACGATAAACCCTTCGAGTACATCGCCGGGCTGCACGGGGCCTACGCCGGCAGGTGTGCCGGTATAGATAAGGTCGCCCATCTGTAGTTTGAAGAATTGGGATACAAAGACGATGAGCTGATCAAAAGTAAAGAGTACATCCTTAGAGAATCCGTGCTGCACCGTCTGACCGTTTTTGCTGAGCATAAACTCAATGTTGTCCTGATCAGGGAGTTCCTGCACACTGATGAATTCGCTGAGGGCTGCTGAGCCATCGAAGCCTTTGGCCAGTTCCCATGGATGACCTTTGGCTTTGAGCGTTGCCTGTAGGTCGCGTGCGGTAAAATCGATGCCAAAAGCTACCTCCTGGTAGTACTCGCGCGCAAACTCGGGCTGTACGTGGCGGCCATTTTTACCTATTTTCAGCACAATTTCTCCTTCGTAGTGGAGATCCTTGGTAAATTCGGGATAGTAGAGCGGCTTGTCGTTGATGAGCAGCGCGGTTGTCGGCTTCATGAAGACGATGGGCTGGTCAGGAATTGCATTGTTGAGCTCGCGGGCGTGCTCGGCATAGTTGCGGCCAATACACAATATTTTCATTTGCTGATAGTTATACGTTTTGTAGACCAGTGAGTTCTTTGACTTCCAGCAGCGTTTTGTGAGCACGCTTGCGAATGTTGGCGGCGCTGTCCCGAATCATCTCTTTAACCGCCTTTTTATTGGCCGTGAGCTCGGCTTTTCGCGCCACGCAGGGTGCGCTGATGCTGATGAGTCCGTCAGCAACTGCCTCTTTCAGATCGATATATTTGAGTGCGCCTGTGCGGTAGTCATCCATGAGGGAATCATGTGCTTCAAATGACCTACATGCCTTGAGCAGTAGAAACAAGTTGGCCACACCGGCGCTCATTTCCCCCGCAGGCTGTCCCGTGTCGGTGACAGCAGAGCGCACTTGCTTGCGGATTCGGTCGGCATCGGCAAACAGGCTGATGTTGTGCTTTTCACCCAGACTGGCGCTCATCTTGCGGCTGGGGTCGGCCGTTGACATGATTTTGGGGGTTTCCGTAAACAGTGGTTGCGGAATGACGAAATAGTCCCGGCCGATGACATTGTTGAAACGCTCAGCAATATTGCGGGCCAGTTCAAGGTGTTGCTCCTGGTCTTTGCCGACGGGGACATAATCAGCCTGGTATACCAGAATATCAGCAGCCTGCAGCACCGGATAGGTGAAAAGGCCTACGGAAATGAAGCTTTCCTCGCCCTTCGTTTCAACCTGCTGGCTTTTATCCTTGAACTGCGTCATACGGGTGACCTGTCCGTAGCTGGCAAAGCAGTTTAGTATCCAGTTGAGCTCTGTATGTTCGGGCACCATCGACTGAATGAAAAGTGTCTCAGGCCTGATACCTACAGCCAGTAGGTTGAATATGAGATCCCAGCTGTTTTCCCGCAATTTGACGGGGTTGTAAGGCATGGTCATGGCGTGATAGTCGACCACGCAGTAATAGCAGGTATAAGTTTCCTGGAGTCGCAGCCAATTTTCAACAGCTCCAAAATATCTGCCGAAATGCAAGTTGCCGGTAGGCTGTATGCCGGATAAGATTGTTTTCATCAGGAAACATTTTGGGGCAAATGTAGCTATTTTGGTCGTTTTGTAAAAGCAATGTTCGTGGTCACTCAGATACTGCCTGTAAATACCAATCTGGCAGGGCCACACAACCATATACCCGAAAATGACCCCTCGTCTGCCTGAAATCTGACCGCCAGCCGTCCTCCCTTTACGCGCACAGGCAGGCTGTAGGTGCCCGACACCTGCATTTTGTGTGCCCACGCCAGGACTGCAGCCGTCACACCTGTCCCGCAGGCAAGGGTCTCGGCCTCTACACCGCGTTCATAGGTTGCTACTGACAAGCCCTCCTTCTCTGTCTGGACAAAATTAACGTTTATCCCCTCGGCACGGTAGGTGTCGCTATTGCGAATGGAGCGGCCCAATTGTTCCACATCAACTTTTTGCAGGTCATCCACAAAACGGACATAGTGGGGAGATCCAGTATTGAGCACGTATGCACCTGCTCCGTCTGTTTGAATAGTTGAGAGATCCTGCATTTTCAGTTCAACCCAGCCGCTGCTGTTTATTCGGGCCTCGTGCAAACCGTCGGCAGCGCTGAAGATGCAGCGATTGTCCACGATGCCCAACTTTTTTGCAAAAGCAACAATACAGCGACCACCGTTTCCGCAAAGAGTACTCTCACGACCATCTGCATTGAAATACCGCATACCAAAATCTGCAGCCTCCTCTGTCTCTTCCAGCAATATGAGCCCGTCTGCGCCGATGCCAAAGTGCCGGTCACACCAGGCAGCTATGAGTGGTTGTCGTTCCCGGGGCGGGAACACGCCGGTCCGATTGTCAAGGAGTATGAAGTCGTTTCCCGCACCTTCATATTTGAAAAATGTGAACATGATTTGTTTGGTTTATCGTCCTCTTAATCCACATCATCTAATTCAACACACATGTCTTTTGAGGAGTAGATTGTCCGATAGGGCGGCTAGCGCAAAAATGCAATTATTTGGACATATTTTTTATGCGACTGTTTAAAAAATAACGGCAAAATTTATTTTTGATAAAAAATAAAAAACTAGGAAACTTAAAAAACAATTTAGTTTCCTGTGTGTTTTTAGAGTTGTTTTTACCAAACAATATATAAAGCTTCAATGAGCGACAAACAAAATATCGTAGAAGAGGCGATAAAGGTTTTTTTACAGTATGGTATTCGGAGTGTAACAATGGATGACCTTAGTAGATTACTGTCTATATCCAAAAAAACCCTTTATCAACATTTTACAGATAAAGAATCACTCATTACCGCTGCACTGGAGACCCATCGCTGCGGGGTAAAAGCTATGTTGGAGGAAGCAAGAAAAATTGCACAAGATCCGATACAAGAACTGCTGATCTTCAGTCAGTGGGAGCAGTATGCTGCTAATCAGGTTCCTCCGGTTGTCATATTTGACCTGAAAAAGTACCATCCGGCCATCTGGAAGTCAGTATTGCAGCAGGAGTTAAACTACAGCCTGGGCTGGCTGCACGAAAATCTCGAACGGGGCATAGAGCAGGGTTTGTATCGTACCGATATTCCTATTGATGTCGTTGTACGCCTGTACCTTGCACAGCGAGAGGGAATGTTACAGGACTACATTTTTCCCGATTCTTCCGGACTGTTAGCGGATTCTATTTCTGTCAGCGATGATTTGTTTATCAGGGGGATAGCAACAGCAGCGGGCCTTGAATGTCTGCTTTCTTACAAACAACAGGTACTTCCTTCACTAATCGATATTCGTAATAATAATCCTCAAAAAAATCAATGATGCAAGAACAAAAAATGCCGACCGATGACGGGAGGCGGCTTACATTTATGAGCCGGCTGCTGTGGTTGTTGTTCCTGCCGCTCTCTTTGGTGGCTACGGCGCAGCCAGTGCAGCAGCTTAGCCTGTCGGACTGTCTGACCTATGCTTACAACAACAGTGCGCGCATCCAAAAGGCCAGGCTTGAAGCGCAACGGGGCGAATTGCAGGTCAAGCAGCTCACAGCCGACGGTCTTCCGCAGCTGAGTGCTTCTGGTCAGCTAAATTACAATCCTACGCGGCAGGTGATTTTCTTCCCGGATTTTCTCAATGGTCGTCCTGATGAATTGACAGCGGTCACGGTCGGAACTGCCTGGAGTGCGCAGGGGAGTGTCAACCTTCAGCAACTTGCTTACAGTCCGTCTTACAATGTAGCCAAGCGGGCTGCGCTGGCTTCGCGGGAGTTTTATCAGTTGATGGTAGAAAAGACGGCTGAAGATCTTATGCTTGACATTGCTAAGCTTTACTATGGTGTGCAGATGATTGAGCAGCAGCGCGCGCTGCTGTCAGCCAATCTTGATCAGGTGGGGGCGCTTATCAAGGTAGTACAGGCGCAGGTAGATAATGGCTTTGGCCGGCAGATTGAGCTGGACCAGCTGCTGGTGAGTCGGTTCAATCTGCAGACGCAGCTCGATGATCTCAATTTGGTGTATGAGCAGCAGGTCAACATGCTGAAATTTTCCATGCAGATGCCGTTGGAAACCGCGCTGGTACTCACGGATACGCTCAGCGAAGCTTATCAGTTACCGGAGCTGGCTGCCATAACGCCTTCCTTTGCAGGACGCATGGATTTTTCGGTGCTCGACAAGCAACGGCAACTTCACCAGCTGAACCGCCTGCGCTACAAGGCCGACAACCTGCCCTCGCTGTCGCTGTTTGCCAACCTCAATGTATTGGCGCAGGCAAGAACATTCGGGGATTTTTCAGAATCGCGCTCATGGGCCGATTTCAGCAGTGTAGGACTGAGCATCCAAGTTCCCATTTTTGACGGCTTCCGCCGCAAGAGTCTCGTCGGTCAGGTGGATATAGATCTATTGCAAAATGCGCAGGATCGAAGGCTTGCCGAGGAGAGTTTCCGGCTTCGCTACCAGAATGCCCGCCTCAACCTGCAGTCTAATCTCAATAAACTTGAACCGCTGCGCCGCAACCGTAGACTGGCTGAGCAGGTCTACCAACAGGCCAGCCAGCGTTATCAGCAGGGTATCGCTCCAATAACGGAGATGGTCAATGCCGAAGCCTCCATGCGGGAGGCTCAGGCCAACATGCTGCTGGCACTTTTTCAGGTAAAAATGGCCGAACTGGAATTGCTGGACATCAATGGCCAGCTTCGTCAAATGATCCGCTAATTTCTTAAGCTTGCATTACTCTTACTATGAAAAAAATAATAAATCTGCTCTTTTGGACCGGCCTCATTGCTTTGACAGCTGCCGGTATCTACTGGAAACTCAACTCCAATAAAAAGGTAATCGACGAACGCGCCCAGGCTGCCCAGGTGCGCAACACGGCGGTGCTTGTTACCACGGTAAAACCCGAAAAGCGATCTCTCGGGGGTGATTTTTCGTTGATCGGTACGTTGCGCCCGGCACGCGAACTGGCAATTATGTCGGAAGTTGGCGGAAGACTGACGCAAGTAAATTTTGAGAACGGCTCAGCTGTCAGGAAGGGTTATGTGCTGGCGGCGGTTGACAATGATCTTATCAGCCGACAGCTCGCCATTGCCCGCATCAACCTCGAAAAGGCAGGTCGCGATACTGACCGCCTCGCCAAACTTGCTTCTACCGGGGGCGTGCCCCAGCAGCAGCTCGAAGATGCACGCAACCAGGTTGAAAATCTGAAAAGTCAGGTATCCATACTTGAAAAACAGCTGGCCATGACCCAGATACTGGCGCCTTTCGAGGGCGTTATTACCAACAAAAGTGTAGAGACGGGCGCTTTTGCCAGTCCGGGCATGAAACTGGCAGATTTGGTGCAGGTTAGTAAGGTTTTCATGCGGGTCTATGCCACAGAAAGCCAACTTTCGCTGCTAAAGACCGGACAGACCGCCAAGGTGACGATGGATCTGACGCCTGACAAACCGATTAGCGGGCGTATCAGCTTTATCGATGTAAAAGCAGATCCTTCCCAACGCTATCTGGTTGAAATTGAAATGGCTAATCCTGGGAACTTTCGCGCAGGTATGAATGGTACAGTTACTTTTACCCGGCCTGCTGCACAGCCAGTACTGACGGTTCCGCGTGCCAGTATCGTTGGGAGTGTCCGGGATGCACATGTCTACGTGATTCAGGGTGATAAAGCTGTGTATCGCGCAGTACAGGCCGGCGCTATTTCCAATGATTATGTAGAAATCAAGTCGGGACTTGCAGAAGACGAATTGGTCGTACTTACTGGTCAGATAAACCTTAGCGATGGTGCGCAGGTGTCGATCAGCAAGTAATTCATTTCTTGTCCCCAAAAAAACAGTAACATGACCATTACGGAATTATCCATAAAACGGCCGTCGCTCGTCATTGTATTCTTTCTGGTACTTGGCTTGCTGGGGTGGTTCAGCTATTCGAAATTATCGTATGAGCTCATCCCCAAGTTTGACGCACCGGTAATGACAGCAACTACTATCTATCCGGGGGCTTCTCCGGCGGAAGTTGAGCAGTCCGTTTCCAAAAAAATTGAAGATGCCCTCTCTGGTCTCGAAAAGGTCAAAGGCATCAGGACCACCTCACGCGAAAATTTTTCGCTGGTGGTAGTAGAACTCGCACAGGATGCTGAGCCTGATCTCATTCTGCAGGATGCGCAGCGCAAAATTAATGCAATTGCTGCGGACCTGCCTGAAGATGCTAAAGCACCGGTACTAGGTAAGTTCAGCTCTTCGGAGTTTCCGATTATGAACATCGGTGCTTTTGCCGATATGCCTGCCACGGCTTTTTATGATCTGGCTAAAAATAGAATTGTCCCGAGTCTTTCTACTATTGACGGGGTGGCAAAGGTATCCATCGTAGGGGGACAGGAGCGCGAAGTCCGCATCAATGTCAACCGCGAAAAACTCGAACTCTACCGCATCAGTATGCTGCAGGTGGTGCAGACTGTGCGTGCTGCCAACCTCGATTTTCCCACGGGTAAGGTCAAGAATGAAGGCGGGCAGATTACCGTCCGACTAGCGGGAAAGGTAGAGGCGGTTGAGCAGTTGCGTGAATTGGTGGTGGCTACCAATCCGCAGACCAACTCAAGCGTACAGCTGGGTGAAATCGCGGAGATCACGGACAGCGCAAAAGAAGCTACCGACCTGAGCCGTGTCGACGGCCGGGACGCATTGGGTATTCTGATTCAGAAACAATCCGATGCCAATGCGGTAGCGGTGAGCGAGGAGGTGAAAGTCAGTCTCGATAAACTTGCCAAGCAGTACGAAAAGGAAGGTTTAAGTTTCAGTATTGCCAATAATTCCAGTGATTTTACGCTGGATGCGGTAGATGCGGTGGTACATGACCTGGGTATAGCGATTATTCTGGTAGCCGCAATTATGCTTCTTTTCCTGCACAGCTTCCGCAATGCCGTCATCGTGATGCTGGCCATTCCGACATCGCTGCTGTCGACCATGATTTTGGTATATGCCTTTGGATTTACCCTCAACCTGATGACTCTGCTGGCCATGTCGCTGGTAGTGGGTATCCTGGTTGACGACTCCATTGTGGTGCTTGAAAATATCTATCGACACCTGGAGATGCGCAAAAAACCTATGCAGGCTGCGTTGGATGGTCGTAACGAAATTGGTTTTACGGCCCTGGCCATTACGCTGGTAGACGTTGTCGTATTTTTGCCGATTGCACTTTCCGGAGGCATTGTTGGCATGATTATGCGACAGTTTGCCCTGGTAGTGGTGTTTTCTACTCTGATGTCGCTGGTGGTGTCCTTTACGTTGACACCCATGCTGGCTTCGCGTTTTTCTAAGTTGGTACATCTTAGCAACGACACCCTGATGGGCAGCATATTGCTGCGTTTTGAGCGTGGGCTTGACCGGCTGTCCGATGCGTATGTCGCACTGCTCAAGTGGTCATTGCGGCGTTGGTATGCGGTTCTTTTCATTGCTTTTGCCTTGTTTTTCTGGTCATTTTCACTGGTCAGCAACGGCTACATTGGTACCGCTTTTATCTCCAACAGTGATCGCGGGGAGTTTATCGTGAAGGTCGAACTGCCGAAAGAGGCAACGTTGGAAGCAACCAACCAAATAGTTCACAAAGTAGAAGAGTACCTGTTTGCCAAACCTGATGTCAAGGGGGTTTTCTCTACCATTGGTCGTACCACGGATGCTGTGGGAGCGTCTAACCTGAGTAATCTGGCCGAGATTCAGGTAAAACTTATCGAAGGAGACAAGCGGGAACTGAGTTCTGATTTTTATGCACGCAACGTTAAAAACGAGCTTGAGATGCTCTTACCGGGTGTAAAGGTATCTTCGGGTTTGGTTTCTTTCTTTGGAGGAGCAGATCAGGAGCCGATTCAGGTGATTGTAAGTGCGACGGATGTATTGCTGGCCCGCGATTATGCCAACCAGCTGCTGGGCTGGCTGCGGCAGACGCCGGGTGCGGTAGAGGCTAAGCTCAGCTACGAGGAGGGCAACCCGGAGATACGGGTCAATATTCACCGCGAGCGCATGGCGGAGCTGGGGCTCAACATGCAACAGGTGGGTGCAACCATGCAGGCTGCTTTCAGTGGCAACACCGATGCCAAGTTTCGCGACGGCAATAATGAGTACGACATCAATATTCGTTTCGATGAGTTTGACCGCCGCAATATTGAAGATGTGTCGGGCATTACTTTCAGCAATGCTTTTGGCCGGACGATCAAGCTCAGCCAGTTTGCTGAGATCTCTCAAACAACGGGTCCCAGCTTATTGGAGCGCAAAGACCGCATGCCTGCCGTGGTCGTTTCTTCCAAGGTGCTAGGTCGGCAGTCCGGGGACATAGGTGCTGAAATCCAGGCCAAGATTAAGGAGAATCCTCCCCCCGCGGGTGTAAATATTGCCTATGACGGAGACCTGAAGGCGCAGGAGGAGAGCTTTGGAAGCCTAGGGCTGGCACTGATTGCCGCCCTGTTGTCCGTTTACTTTATCATGGTGGCATTGTACGACTCTTGGGTAAGTCCTTTTGTCGTTCTCTTCTCTATTCCCATGGCTATGATTGGTGCTTTTTTGGCCATGGCGCTGGCCATGAGCACGCTGGATATATTTTCCATTATGGGCATCATTATGCTGGTGGGTCTGGTAGCCAAAAATGCCATCCTGCTGGTCGATTTTGCTACCCAGCGCAAGCAGGAAGGTTATGGCCTGGCGCGATCTATCCTCGAGTCTGGTCGCCTGCGTCTTCGGCCAATCCTGATGACAACCATAGCAATGGTCATAGGCATGTTGCCCATTGCACTGGCCAGCGGCGCGGGGGCGGAGTGGAAAAATGGCCTCGCCTGGGCGCTGATTGGCGGTCTGAGCAGCTCCATGTTGCTGACGCTGCTGGTAGTGCCCATTGTCTACATGCTCATGGAAAACCTGCGTATATGGGCGACTGGCCGGCGAAGCCGCCGGCGTGAGCGCAAGGAAGCGAAAAGGCAGGGCCGGCTGAGCGTCGGCTAAGGGCATTTTTTTACGGTAAAAAAATAAACTGCGGCCCGGGGCACCTGCCCGGGCCGCAGTTTATTATCAGCCAACTACCTGAACAACTGCTGGTAATAGTCGACAACCTGCTCATCCACCAGAATGTCCCGCTGCCGCAAAGGCTGCCGAAGCACTATGCCTTCCAGTGATCTGCAGCGGCTCAGGGCAACGTACGTCTGTCCGTGCTCAAAGGCCCCACCTCCCAGATCGACCAATATGCGATCGAAAGTTTTGCCTTGCGCCTTGTGAATGGTAACAGCCCAGGCGAGCCGCAGCGGGAATTGCTGAAAGCTACCAATGACCTCCGTGCTAAGTTGATCCGGTTGATTGTTGTCGAAAACATAGCGAATGATCTCCCACACCACGCGAGTAACTTCGACGATTTTGCCCTGCCTTTCATCCTCGTCTTCCAATTGTACTTTGATAACATCGTCTGCCAGGGCAACAACCTTCCCAAGGCTGCCGTTGACAAACTGTCGGCCTGCGTCATTTCTGAGCAGCATTACCCTCGCATCCTGCTTGAGCGACAGCACAGCCTCGGCAGGGTACTGACTGGCAGGAAAATCACCCTGAATGCTGGCAACATAGGTACGGGCAGGCTGCTCAATGGCTTCGAGCTCGCGGCGATTAATCGTGTCAACAGTAAAATTACGGGCGGAAAGCGTGATATAGTGTTTTTCAGACTTAAAGCCGGGGAGGTACCGGCTGTTGAGCAATTCAAGTTCGTCAGCCTCTGCCTGATTGAGGCGTATGGCATCGAGCAAGCGCAGGAACATTCTGTTTTCCTGTCGATAGACTTTTCCTAGTTCAATAGATTGAAAATCAAAATTTTGCATCACTCTGGCGGCAAAAAAGTAGGGAGAAGCATAGGTTTGGCTGAAGTATTGCCGTTCGGCGGCGGAAGATACTACGGGGGGCAGCTGGAAGAGGTCGCCAAAAAAAACGAGTTGTAGCCCCCCGAAAGGAGATGTGCTACCTAGGTTCAGTCGTAGGAAGTAGTCGATATGATCAAGTAAATCAGCTCTGACCATGCTTATTTCGTCAATGACCAAGGTGTCAAGCTGCGAAAAAAGCCGTTGATAGCGCTTTTTCTTTTTGAGTTCCTGTTGATTGAACAAATGGGGTGGGAAGCCAAAGAAAGAGTGGATGGTCTGCCCGCCAATATTAAGGGCTGCTACGCCTGTGGGGGCGAGTACCACCACGCGCCGGTTGGTGGTTCTGCGGAAAAGCTGTAGCAGGGTTGACTTACCAGTGCCGGCTTTGCCAGTGATAAAAAGATTGTGACCCGCCTCGAGTTCGTCGAGCACATGCGCAAATTCGGCTGACAAGGTAAACACCGGAAGATCCGGAACGATAGCTTTTTCTTCGGTCATCGCAGCTTCTGATTGTTGGAGGCAAAATGAACTGCATCATAGAATCTTCAGGCCCGCAGCAGCATAGGCCTGAAGGGAGGCATGGTCAGGCTCAAGTTCAGTGATGAGCATATCCGCTTCGTCGAGATCACATATTTTGATTTTTTGCACGGTTCCTAATTTTTCAGAGATGGACAGCAGGACAGTTTTGGCTGCTGATTTGATCATTGCTTTTTTGACGGTCACCACCTCCCACTCCGTATCTGTGAGTCCGTACATCGGATCGAGGGCATTGGTGCCCAGCAGGCAGAGATCAGGCCTGATTTGGTTGAGCTGGGCAACAACATCCCCGCCCACACTGATTTTGGCTGTCTTTGAGAGCTGTCCGCCCAGGAAAATAGTCTCTGCATTAGGATGTTCCAGCAGTTGCATAGCCGTAGACAGGCTTACGGTCAAAAAGATGACCCGTAGGTCCGGCGGAAGGATGCGGGCTATCTCGAGGTTGGTACTGCCACCGCTGATCAATACCAGCATATCGTCGCGCAACAAGCTGATAGCCTTGCGTGCGATGATGGTTTTCTCCTGATAGGCATAGATTTCATTTTCCTGGTAAGAGTAGACATGGTAAGATTTGGACAGCGCACCGCCACGGACTTTGACAATTTTTCCGGCGTCTGCAAGTTCCTGCAAATCTCTGCGAACTGTATCTTCAGATACTCCCAGCACGTTGCTCAGATCAGAAAGGACAACTCTGTTGTGGATGTTAACTTCTCGCAGTATCAGCGCTTGTCGCTCTTTTTTTAGCATGATAATGATTTTTTGCAAGTATCTGCAAGTAATGACTGTTTTTTGGCTGTTTTTTTGGTGTTATCACTGATTTTTGCGGAAAATTGCAAATTTATTTTCGGATTTTTGCGCTTTATTGGTTTTTATTCTTATCTATGTGTCGGAAAGCTAGCTAATTTTTGCGGAAAAAGGAGTGGGAATTATGGAGAGGTAGCAAAAAATGAGAACCTTGATCAATTTTGTATATCGGAATCAAATTGTTTGACACATTAAAAAGGAGCGAATGGCTACATTTTACACTTTGCGCAACAGGTTGCTATGGATGGCAGCGCTGTTGTTTTGCACTGCGGTTGCCTACTCTCAGAATTATAATTTCAGCATACAGGGTATGCTGAAAGATAATCAGGGAGAGCCACTGATCGGCGCTACCGTACAAGTCTCCGCTGCAGGAGCAGGTACAGTAACAGATATTGATGGCAAGTACAGTCTGTCGGGGGCTGCCAAGCCGGGTAACTACGTGGTTACCTTCAGCTATGTAGGCTACTCGTCCCGTACGGAGACCATCAATTTGTCGAGCAACAACCAGCAGTTTACACTGGACGTGACGCTGGGCTCGGACGTTCTCAATATGGACGAAGTGGTGGTGGTAGGTTCTTCCGTGACTGCCAGCCGGCGTCAACTGGGCAACTCTGTCAACTCACTGAAGGCAGAAAATCTGGTGGTTGCCAATCCACAAGGACTCAACAGCGCACTGCAGGGAAAGCTTCCGGGTGCGCAGGTCACACAGAACTCAGGTGATCCTGCCGGTGGTTTCTCTGTTCGTCTTCGGGGTGCGAGTACCATCAATGGTTCTTCAGAGCCACTGTACATCATCGACGGTGTTGTCATCAGCAACAGCACGGCCAATGTGACCAACACCAATGTCAGTGCAGGGTCTGCTCAGCCCGGGACCAACCGTCTGGCAGATATTAACCCCAACGATATCGAGCGTATCGAGGTAATCAATGGTGCGGCAGCAGCTGCTATTTATGGTTCCAGGGCTTCCAATGGTGTTATCCTGATCACTACCAAGCGGGGTAAGAGTGGCAAGCCGCAGTTTACCTTCAGCAGTAGTGCCAATGTCAACCAGCTTCGTGAGCGGGTATACGTAAACCTGCGACCTGAGCAGTTTGGCAGCGCTACTCAGCGCTTGTGGCCCATCGCCGGTACCAACCCCACGACAGGGGCACTAACGGTCGGTGCTAACCTCTCGTCAGAGAAAGTGCCGGTAACGCGCTATGATTACCAGGATCAGATATTCCGCACCGGTATGGGTACTGATCAGCACTTGTCTGTTTCTGGTGGCAGCGAAAACAGCAATTACTACGGTGCCATTTCTTATCTCAAGAACGAAGGGATTATTCAGAATGCTGACTTCCAGCGCTATAGCGCCCGTCTCCGCTACAACCAGACGGTCAACAGCTGGGCTTCGTACTCCTTCGGTCTTAACTACAGCAACTCTTTCTCCAATGAGAAGCCCGACGGTAACGTCTTCTGGAGTCCGATCAATGCTTTTAATATTACGAACAACATTTGGGATATCACCAAGCGGGATGCTCTGGGCAACCTGCAGGCAGTGGAGCCTACGCGTATCAACCCGCTGAGTGCTATCGAAGATTTTGATATCAATCAGGAGGTTAACCGCGCTATCGCAGATTTTCAGCTCAAGTTGCTTCCTTTTAAGGGAATGACGATTGACTATATTGCAGGTGTAGATGCCTTTGCGCAGGTTGGCAATATTTTCATTCCGCCCTACCCGTATGCAGGTGTAAACCCTACCTTCTTCAATGATGGTTATGCGTCTACGGCCAACAACAACTCTTTCCTGATGAACCACGACATCAACATGTCGTATCGAACAAAGTTGAGCGACTTCCTCGAGTCGACCACGCAGGCAGGCTACAGTACGCAGTTTGAAAAGATCCAGCAATCACTCACACAGGGTCGTGGACTCGCGCCTTTTGTACAGACGGTCAATGGCGCAGGCACCATATTGCCTACGCAGTCGAATATTGCCCGGCTGCGTATATGGGGTTATTATGTACAGCAGACTTTTGGTGTCAACAATCGCCTGTTCCTGACAGTTGCCGGCCGTATTGACGGTGCGAGCTCCTTTAGCCCGGACAACCGCAACCAGTTTTATCCCAAGGTCAGCGGCAGCTACGTACTTTCCAGTGAATCCTTCTGGAAGGAGAGTGGTATCAGCAAGTACATCAGTACGCTCAAACTGCGTGCTTCATACGGACAGGCGGGTAACCTGACGGGTATTGGTGCTTATGATCGCTTCAATACCTATCTGACCAACAGTTTTGTAGGTGTAAATGCCATCAACCAGGCAGCTACATTGGCCAACCCCAATGTACAGCCTGAGCGCCAGGCAGAAACAGAGGCGGGTGTTGATCTTTCATTGTTTAATGACCGCATTGGTGTCAGTGCTACTTATTACGAGCAGGAGATCGAAGACCTGCTGTTGCGTCGCGTGTTGGCAGCCTCTTCCGGTGGAACAGCCATCACGACCAACGTAGGTCAGATGAGCAATACGGGCTTTGAACTGCTGGTCACAGGTACGCCCGTCCGCAAGGCGAAGTTTAGCTGGGACGTTATGCTCAATTTCAGCCGCAACCGCAACGTGGTCAGCGGACTGGGTCAGTCTGAACTGCAGATTCCTACGGTCACAGGTGCTCCAATCTCTGTTGTGGAGGGAGAGCCGCTGGCGGTTTTCTATGGTACTTACTTCGCCCGCAATCCCGATGGCAGCCTGTTGCTGACAGCAGCTGGACTTCCGCAGGTTGAGCGCGGCAACATCGTTACCGGAGTAATAGGCCGCGATGCCAATGGGCAGCCGGTGGGTACTGCTTTGCGCCGCAAGATTGGTGATCCTAATCCTGACTATATGCTGGGCTTCTCTTCTACTTTCCGCATTGGAAAGCACCTGTCCATCAATTTCCTGATAGAGTCAGTGCAGGGCGTAGATGTGTTTGACGCTGATAAGCGTACTCGCCAGGGAGTAGGTCTGGGCAGGTTGTCTGAGCAGGAGCTCACGGGTGAGCTTCCGCGTGGATACATCAATGCTATCTATCCGATTGAAGAATGGCGTATGGAAGATGGTTCCTTCACAAAAATTCGCGAGGTAGCTATCAGCTATTCCATCCCTGAGCTTGCAGGCGGAGCGCTGCGCAACACTACCATCACGCTTGGAGGCCGCAACCTGTATTCTTTCGACAACTTCTTTAGCTACGATCCGGAGACCAACGCTGGTGGCCAGAGCAACGTAATGCGTGGTGTCAACTTTGGTAATGTACCCATTCCGCGTGTATACACACTGGGTCTGCGTACGAATTTCTAATGTCTAAACAGAAGATTCCAATGAAATATTCATTCATAAAGATTGCAATGGGTCTGGCTGTGGTTGCCACCATAAGCCTGACCGCCTGCGAGAAAGATTTCTCCAATCCGGGGGCTGCCACGGAAGACCAGGTACTCGCGAGTGCCGACGGACTTACGGCCCTGGCGGTTGGTCTGCAGCGCCGCTGGAGTGTCGGCCGTCAAAGTCCTGTGTACAACTATGTGACAGGCTCCGGCTTTTCTACCTTTGAGCTCCGCCTCATCAACCCTGGCAATACCGACGAAGCTGAGCTTTCACAGGGAAAAAACAACATCACCGGCAACAACGCGGTGGTGCGCAATTTGTGGGAGCAAAGCCTGCTGACGCGTGCCGAGGCAGAAAAAATTCTGAACAACCTCAACGTCATTCCTGACGCGAGTGTTCGGGCAGGTCTGCAGGCGTATGCGTCGATCTTCCACGCATTGGCCAACGGTACGCTGGCGCAGTTTTTTGAGCAGGTACCACTGGAGACAAAGGTTGCTGCAGAGTTTACAAGTGCACAGGCTGCACTCGAGGCGGCTGTAAGTGTTTTGGAAAAAGCCAAGGCGGATCTCAATGGGGTGACCGTACCAGCTTCTTTCCTCAATAAGACGCCCAAGAGTGTAGATCTTTCGAACACAGTCAATGCGCTGCTTGCCCGTTACTATAACATGCTGGGGCAGCATGACAAGGCCATCAGTGCTGCCAATGCAGTAGATCTCACGGTTAAGTCGACGTTCAAGTACGATAATGTCAATCCCAATCCGATTGCCTTTATTTCTATCAGTACCAACAACGTGTATCAGCCGCTGAATCTGACATTGGGCTTGCCGGCTGCTTTGCATCCAAGTGCTGCCGACGCACGACTGCCATTCTACTTTCAGAGCACCAATCCGATGAATGGTGACTTCCGCGCTGCCGGCTTTTTTGCAACCAACAGTACGTCGATCCCGGTTTATCTGCCAGGTGAGATGTTGCTGATCAAGGCTGAGGCATTGGCCCGGCAGAATAAGCTGAGCGAAGCTGTCACAGAGCTGAATAAAGTGCTGACGAAGACTGCTGCTGCGGATGCTTATGGTGTAGGTGCTGCATTGCCGGCTTATGGCGGAGCACAGACACAAGATGCAATCCTGACCGAAATCTATCGCAATCGTTGTATTGAGTTATTCATGTCCGGACTCAAACTTGCTGACAGCAGGCGCTTCAACAGAGCTGCACCAAATGCTGCGGGCGAGGAGCGCAACAGAAACTGGTACCCTTACCCCAATTCTGAGCGCGTCAACAATCCGAACACGCCCAACGATCCTCCGATATGATATAAGCGGAGCGGAGAGGCTCCGTGTGAAGATATACGTAGCTGTTGTATAGGCAGTTAGGTATTTGTTATGAGCGCATTTCGGCCTTCTCTCCCGTCAGGGAGAGAAGGCTCTTTTTTTACAGTCGTCGAGAATTCAGCAGTGAGCTTCCGGTTGGCATGGTATGCTTCATAAAATAGTGTAATTTTGTCCCGTTCACGAACTTTCTTTGTCTACGGCGAACAAAAAATACGCAACTATGAAATGGACACATACCGTAAAGATATTGGCATTGCTATGTATTGGCGGTCCGCTCTTTGCCCAGGATTACAGCCAGTCTCCTTGGCATATAACCGCCAGCTCCATTGATCCTGCCCGCTACTTCGGGATTACAGTGGCCAACGGTATGGTCGGCTTGGTATCATCACCGGAGCCGATGAAGGTCAAGGATGTAGTACTCAACGGGGTATATGACTACTACCAGCGGGGAAGAGTGAGCAATATTCTCAAGACGTTCAATCACATGAACATGAATCTTGAGGTTGACGGTCTTCGCATTGGCAGGACACATATTGCGGACTTCAGGCAGTCGCTGGACATGCAACAAGCCGAGCTGGTGACCTCCTTTCGGGTTGGTGATAAGCTGACAGTGACGCATCGGTTGATGGCACTGCGCCATCTGCCTTTTTCTGCAATGAGTATTGTGGAGGTGAAAGCACTCAAAGACGTACGCGTGACGCCCATGAGTGTCATTGAGGCGCCGGACCATCTGGGGGATGTGCGCAATTATTATGCTGAGATAGACCGGCCGCATGTACTAATTCCTCTGCTTACCTCTGTTGCCAATAGTCCATCGGCAAAACACCGGGTGGCGGCCTCAACCAGTTTTGTGTTTGAGGAACCGCATGGACAGGAGCCGCGCATCATCCATGAAGATTGGGATTACAACATGCACCTCGCCAAGTTTACCAAACAATTGAAAGCAGGCGAAACCTACTCATTCACGCTGGTGGGCTCTGCCGTCTCGACGGCTCACTACGAGGATGCCCACAACGAGGCAGAGCGGCTGACTATTTTTGCAGCACTGGAAGGTCGCGAGCGGCTGTTGCGCCGTCACCGCGAAGCCTGGGCTTCACTATGGGAGAGCGATATTATTATTGAAGGCGACCTGCGAAGCCAGCGGGCAGTCAGATCGGCTCTCTACCACCTGTATTCTTTTGCCCGCGAGGGCACTGCCTACAGCTTGTCGCCCATGGGTCTTTCCGGATTGGGCTACAACGGTCACGTATTTTGGGACACAGAGCTATGGATGTACCCACCGCTGCTCGTTTTGCAGCCCGGCATAGCTACTTCCTTATTGGCCTACCGGGCGGAGCGGCTCGAGGCTGCCCGCCAGAATGCCTTTTCCCATGGGTATAAGGGTGCTATGTATCCCTGGGAATCGGCCGGACAAGGGTCGGAAGATACACCTGTCTGGGCACTGACGGGTCCTTTTCAGCATCACATTACGGGCTGTGTGGCCTGGTCTTTCTGGAAGTACTACGAGCTCACCAAAGATCGGCAGTGGCTGTCGGCGACGGGCTGGCCGGTTTTGAAGGCTTCGGCAGAATTTTGGGCGAGCAGGGTAGAGCGGAACGGGCCGGGTCGCTATGATATCAACAATGTTATTGGTGCCAACGAATGGCAGGAGAACATTGACAACAATGCGTTTACCAATGGCATGGCACAGACTGCGCTGCGTTACGCTGTATTGGCAGCCAAAGAACTCGGGCTTACTCCCAATCCTGACTGGGAGCATGTGGCTGCCAATATTCCCATACTGCGGTTTGCGGACGGGACGATCCGGGAGAATGCTACCTATGCGGGCGAAATAATCAAACAAGCAGATGTGAATCTGCTTGCATACCCGCTGAACGTGGTCGCTGAAGAGCGGGACATCCGGCGCGATCTGGCCTATTACGAGCCTCGCTACGCACCCGACGGGCCTGCTATGGGGCATTCTGTGCTGGCCACGCTGTATGCACGACTGGGTGAGCCCGCCAAAGCTTTTGCGCTTTTCGAGCGTAGCTACCAGCCCAATGAAGTTCCTCCTTTTGGTGTGCTGGCAGAAACAGCCGGTGGTACCAATCCGTACTTTGCCACGGGCGCCGGCGGTATGCTGCAGGCAGTAATCTTTGGTTTCGGCGGTTTGGAGATCGGCGCTGAAGGTGTCCGGCAACGTCCTGCCAAATTGCCAGCTCACTGGCGCAGCCTCACCATCAAAGGCGTTGGCGTCGATAAACAAACTTTTACTGTCCGATAATTCTACCATCATGCATAGGTCAGCTCTCTTTCTCATTCTTTCCCTGCTGCTGTTGAATACCTGTAAAAAGCAAAATCCCAATTTTCAGGCGGATGCTGCTAATCCTGAATTTCTGCACCGCACCGTGACAGCACTAACGGATATCATTATCCACGACATTTTTTCTCCGCCTGTAGCCAGTCGTATCTATGCCTACAGCAGCATTGCTGCCTATGAGTGTTTGGCAGCTGGCGATCCGGCACTCAAGTCGTTTGCTGGGCAGTTAAACGGGCTTACTGCTGTTCCTCCTCCTGAGGAAGGGCAGGAATACTGCTTCCCGCTGGCAGCTGTTACAGCTCAGCTGCGGGTGGGCAAGGCATTGATTTTTTCTGAACAGACAATGGAAGAGCATGCTGCTGCACTGTATGCCAGTATAGACTCACTGTCCATTCCCGACGATGTCTATAAGCGTTCGGTGGCTTATGGCGAACGGGTGGCCGAGCACATCATGGGTTGGGCAGCAAAAGACAACTATAAGGAGACTCGTACGGCGCCTAAATTTAGTCTGGACATCAACAACCCTGGTCGCTGGCAACCAACGCCACCTGCTTACATGGACGGGGTAGAACCCAATTGGCGGCAAATCCGCCCATTCGTACTCGATAGTGCGCAGCAGTTCAAGCCTAATCCGCCTACACCTTTTAGCAGCGACAAGGACAGCCAGTTTTATGCAGAGGCCATGGAGGTATACGAGGCTGTAAGAGATGCCGGCACAACAGAAGAACGAGCCATAGCCGCTTTTTGGGACTGCAATCCCTACGTAAGTCACCAGCAAGGGCATGTGATGTTTGCCACCAAAAAAATTACACCCGGTGGTCACTGGATGGGCATTGCAGGTGTGGCTTCCCGTACTAGTAAGGCCAGCATGGCTAAGACGGCGGAGGCTTATGCGATGACGGCCATCAGCCTGATGGATGGATTTATCAGTTGCTGGGATGAAAAATACCGTTCTAACCTAATCAGGCCTGAAACGTACATTAACCGCTACATAGACCCCGAATGGCGCCCGATGCTGCAAACGCCACCCTTCCCTGAACACACCAGCGGACACAGCGTCATCAGCAGGGCTGCCGCTGTCGTGCTGACGCATCTTTTCGGGGAAGATTTTGCGTATGTAGACACAGTTGAGATCCCCTACGGTCTGCCTGCACGTTCCTACAAAGGATTCATGCAGGCGGCAGAGGAAGCAGCCATCAGCCGTCTTTACGGCGGCATCCATTACCGTCCTGCCATTACCGAGGGCAGCCTTCAGGGTGAGCGGGTAGGCAGGCACATCCTTCGCAAAGTAGAAACAAGGGAAGGTATGCTGGGCAAGCGTTAAACCCGCTTTCTGTCATCCGTCATACTCATTTTTTGGCCATCAGGAAAGGGTGCACTTTTACATCAACCCACACATTTTGAAGTAAATAGGGCTCCTTTTCCAACCAGGCATCAAGCTCCTGCCTGCTCGCAAATTCCATGAGCAGGGTGGAGCCGATCATCTTACCTTCATCATCCAGCATGGCGCCGCCCATAATAAAGTTACCAGCTTCCCGTAGCTCACCAACCATTCTGAGGTGCTCCTCCCGGGCTGCCATACGCCGGCCCAAGGCCTGCTCATCGGTACCGTCAAGTGCGTAAATCAGGTATTTTCCCATTGGTCTGTTGTTGTCAATGATGCGGATAGCAAATATACAAAATTTGTGTTGGTATCAACCTTGGTGCAGCGGGCATTTTGGGGCATCAGTTGTTGCCGGCTGTGAGGGGATGGCATACTTACAGTAAAAATCAGGATTGTCAGTTGGTAGTTGGGAGGTGTCGAGTTTTTCAGGAGGGTAAAAATAGTTGGGAGATCGGACGGAATTGTCCCAATGAAGGTGGTAGGGTGGGTGGGTAGCTGCAGCCATGGGCGGCACAATCCATGCCCAGTCGGCAGTGACCTTTCGGCCCTCTCGCTGTTCGGTACTTACAAAGTGCATAAACTGCGCTGCTGCCGTATGATGATCTACGAGTGTTACGCCCGCTTGTTGAAAGGAATGCAGTACGGCTCTGTTGAGTTCCAGCAGTGCCCGATCTTTCCAAAGGGTTTTGAGATTGTTCGTGTCAAGCCCCAGTTGCTGTGCAATCAGCGGCAACTTATTGTAGCGATTTTCATCGGCCAGGTTGCGCGCAGCAATCTCTGTGAGCATGTAATACCCATTGAAAGGCGCGGTGGGGTAGTAGATACCGCCGATTTCGAGCACCATATCAGCTATGACAGGCAACGCATGCCAGCGCATGCCGAGTGCAGCAAACCAGGGGTAGTCGGGGTGAACAATGTCAACTTCCAGTATGATTTCTTCGGGCCACTCGAAGAGCCGGGGATTGCCGTTTTCATACATCAGGAGGGGCAGAAGATCATACTCTCCTTGCTTACCCTGCCAGCCGAGCGCCTGACAGCGTTGTGTAAATGCCAGTTGCTGCGGATCGCCGACAACGCCATTGTCAGTTGTGTAGGCAGCGTATCGAATTAGCTGGCTGTTGGCCATTTGCAGGCTACACAGCTGCTGTGGGTGCATAGGAGGAAAAATGGTGATGGCGGAGCGAATTTTCCCTCCATTGGTCGCCCAGCAGATGTGTTCGGCCAGTGCTTCAAAGGCCTGTTGTGCCGACTGTATGTGGCGGCAGTCTCTGACTTTCAGGCTGCGCCAAAAAAGGCGCCCTATGCAGCGATTGCTGTTTCGCCAGGCAACCTTTGCACCGTAGGTCAATTCCTCCCTTGTGTGCACATACGTGCCCGTGCTTTCGACCTCCCTCCGGATCTGCTCGATTCTTTGTCCGGGGCTGCCTAGTCCGTTTTCCTGATAGTACTGTAACACAAAATCGCCTGCCTGCCTGAGTAGCTCGCCCTCATCGGTTGGTACGGCTCGTTGTGTTGAGTTCATAATGTTCATTGGAGTGAATCTGTACTAGCTATTTGCAATACAGGAAGTTAAGTGGCTACCATTCTGTAAAGATACGCGGATCTGGTTGCTGTTCAACAGTGATGGGCAGCATAGATCTGTTGCCTCTGCCACCGGATAGCCAAATATCACCATAACGAGCGTACTGATCCCAAGGCGTACTAAAGCGCGGTGCCGGATCATCATAGCGAGTGAAAAATTGCCACTCGCTGACGAGATAAGTCTCCTTATCAATAGCAACGTGGTATTTATTGTCGGGCGTATCTCCGACTGCCCTGAAAGTGAGTTCGATCCAGTAGGCTGGTCTGCCGGCAGCCGTCAGCAGGCTGTCTCCCAGGTAGCGTAGCCTGACTCCGTCATCTTTGAGTTTGAAGGGCATACACAACCAGTAACTGTCATTAATCCAGATACTGACAGCCTGATCCAGGTAGTACTGCAGGCTGTCGGGCGCAGTATATTCGAGTCCGTTTCGCTGTGCACGACCTTGATGGGTATGAATGTTTACGATATACCGGTAGGTTTTATCCAGACTCTCGATACGCACATCGCCTGTCCATTTATCCCACCACAATTGTCTTCTCCCCATGAACGTCCACTGTAACAGACGCATCTGATCCCATGCCTCTCTTCCCCCCATGGCGCGCATAACGCTGTCGGCCAGTGCAATCGCAAAATCATCCGAGTCGGAAGCTAAAAAGCCCGGCGCTGCCGGGTTTAGAGTTGTTGGTTGCGCCCTCACCACGGCTGCCGCGCCCCAGAGGACGAGGAGCACCAGCAAGCTGTATTTTGGAAACATAGTCAAGCGATTTGTGTAGTAACAGTCGAACCGCTGCTATGTTTCACCGGATCTCGTAAAGGACTGTAATTTGAGTAGTAATCACTCAGCGGCAGTCAGGGAATTATTAAGTTTCTGTTGTGTCTGACTTTTATTTGAGCAGGGTAATCAATACCCCTGCAGCCACGGCAGATCCAATGACGCCCGAAATATTGCTGGCCATAGCATACTGCAGTATATGATTGCCCGGATCTTCCCGCAGCGCAATCTCATTGGCGACCCTGGAAGACATAGGCACGGCACTTAGGCCCGTAGCACCTATCAGAGGGTTTATTTTTTTGGTAAAAAACAGGTTGTAGATTTTTACAAAATAAATACCCCCCAGAATGGAGATACAAAAGGCCAAAAAGCCACCTGCAACAATGCCTAGTGTGCTGGCTGTCAGAAAAGTATCGGCAGTCATGGTCGCCCCAACAGTCAGTCCCAAGAAAATGGTCGATGTGTTGAGAATTGTTTCAGAAGCTGCTTGAAAAAGGCGGCCGGTATCATTGCCCAGCTCTTTAATCAGGTTACCAAATAGGAGGAAACCGATGAGCGGCGCACTTGAAGGCGCCAGCAGGCTTACAGTAAGGCACAAAAATATGGGAAACACTATTTTAAGTAAGCGAAGGTTGCGTATCTGCACCCTGGGGGGGTAGCGCCTGTCCTGCTCTTTCATATTGATTAAAATCTCCTGGCGGCTCATGCTGATGCGCACCATGAGTGGGATAATTACAGGTACCAGCGCCATGTAGCTATAGGCGGCAATGGCAATGGGACCCAGCAAGTGGGGGGCGAGTTGTATGGCTGTATAGATGGCTGTTGGACCATCGGCGCCACCAATAATGCCCAGAGCGGCGGCTTCCTGAGGGGTAAAACCCAAAAAAACAGCTCCCAGCAATACCACAAAGATACCCAGTTGCGCTGCCGCTCCGAAGAAAGCAAGTTGCAGATTGCGAAGCATGGGGCCGAAATCAGTCAGGGCACCCACCCCCATGAATATCAGCGGAGGCAGCAGGCCACTTTTGATCAAGGCAAAATACAACATGCTCATGATGCCATGTTCCTGTGCCATAGCGGGCAGCGACATTTGTAACAAAGCCGGATCACTATTGCCGGCCACTACAGCCATACCCCCGTTGGGCAGGTTGGCCAGCAAAACGCCAAAGCCGATGGGTACCAGTAGCAGTGGCTCGTATTTTTTGAAAATACCCAGGTACAGCAAAAAGACAGCCAATGCCAGCATCAGCAGACTGAGGGGCTGCCGGATGAGTTCATCCAGCGCTGTCATGTAGATAATTTCCTGCATGTCAATTAACCTCAAGGGTGATAATTACATCATCTTCATTTACCTCCTGGCCGTGTCGCACGGCAATCTCCCGGACAATACCCGACTGTGTTGAGGTGATAGCATTCATCACTTTCATCGCCTCGATGTACCCGACCACATCCCCGGTTTTGACAAGATTTCCTACCTGGATTGCCTTATCTGCCGGGTCGCGGGTCAACAAAAATTTGCCTTCCAGCGGAGCCGTGATGGTGGTGCTGCGGCTGTCGGTAGCCGGACTGGCGGGCACTACCGGCAGCGGATTATTGGCTGGTGGTGCAGCAGGGACAGGAGAGGGAGCATCATGGTCATAATCAATGCTGACCTGATAAGCTTTGCCGTCGACAGTTATGATGAGTTGCCGTGGCGCGGGCGCGGGTGGCAATAAGGGAGCAGGAGCCTCCGTCTGCGCAACAGTGCCTGCGCCGGCGCGATGGCGGGCGAGGTCTTTTTCAAAATCAGCTTTAGCATCACCCGATTTGTAGCGCTCGTATTCGCGTGGGTGCAGTGCGTATTCCAGCAATTCCTCTTCATCCTGACCAGCAGACCAGCCTTTGTTTTGCATGAGCTCGCGGTATTTGGGCAGCTCGTCGGGATACAGATCCTGCGGATTGCCCGTGAAGAAGGTACGTTCATTTTCTTCGGCTAGTGCTACGATCTCGGCGCCCAGCTTACCCGGCAGCGGGCCACTACCGCCCAGGATCATATTCCAGGTATTTTCATCAATCAGCGACCAACGTTCGCGCCCTTTGGCGCGCTGAATGACATTGACCAGCGCTACATTTTTGACATACTGACTGTAAGGCGTGACGAGGGGTGGGTATCCCAGCCGAGGCCATACGTATTGAACCTCGTCAAATAACCGCAGCAACAGCTCGTCGGTAGTAAGTTGTGGCATCCCTTCCTTTTGCAGCCACTTATTGAGGCTGCTCAGGCTTTTTTCCAGATCAGCCATCAGGCTGCCCATCATGCCGCCCGGCAGGCCGGGGCCGATGAGGAGGCTGTTCATGAGGCGATTCTGGGGGCTGATGTAGTAGCCCAGAAAATCATCGATAAAGGCCTGCGTGAGCTGGCGGGTCTCCATGTAGGCTTTGATGTTGACATCCGGTAGCGAGAAACCAGCATCTTTGAGCATAGCATGAATGGTGAGCAGGTCGGCATGTCCGGTGCCCCAGCTGAGAGGCTCCATACCCACATCAATAATGTCTGCCCCTGCACGAGCCGCTTCAAGAGAGGAAGCAACAGAAAAACCGGGTGTTGCGTGCCCGTGGTACTGTAGCAACACCTTGGGATGGCGTTCCTTGATACCCTTAATCATGCGTCCGATGGAGGCCGGGCGTCCCACACCTGCCATATCCTTGACAGCGATTTCCTGCGCACCGAGTTCGATGAAGCGGTCTGCAAGCTGAATATAGTAGTCAACCGTATGTACAGGCGAGTGGGTTATAGACAGCGCCCCCTGAGCGATCATCCCGGCCTCGCGCGCATACTGAAAAGAGAGCGCTAAGTTGTCGGGATGGTTGAGTCCGTCAAAAGAGCGGGCAATATCTGTCCCCTGTTTCTTTTTTACCGCAAACATAAGCTTGCGGACATCTGCCCCAACAGCGTTCATACTCAGGGCATTGATTCCTCGTTCGAGCATCTGGGTTTGTATACCTGCCTTATTGAAGGCACGAGTCCAGGCCCTCACGGCAGCGTTGGGATTTTCACCGGCCAGCAGGCAGATCTGCTCGAATCCGCCACCATTGGTTTCTATGCGTGCAAAACAGCCCATGTCAATGATGGGCTCTGCTACCCGCTGCAGCTGGTCAATGCGGGGCATGTACTTACCCGAAGACTGCCACATGTCGCGGTACACCAAACACAGCTTAATTTCTTTGGTCATAGTTGGTTAGTCGTCTTGTCGTTTTTCATCAATAGAATTAGCCGCAAGCAGCCGGCCACGGCCGGCTGTGGCTACGGCCACAGCCGCGGCAAGTACAGCTACAACGGGCTTTGCAGGTGCGGCATCGGAGGGCAAATTCGCTACTGCTCCGGGCAGATGGGCATCCGCGTAACGGTTGGTGATTCGAATCAGCAGCCTGCCGAGGGCAACAACGAGTCCCAGCGCCACAAAAACAACCCCCATACCCAGAAACAAGGCCGTCACAGCAATTGAAAAGGGTGAGCTCATAGCTGAAAAAATTGATCAGCGGCAAATATAATAAAATAACAATAGTTAGTTGCTGCGCAGAATATTGTTTTGAAAAAATACGAGTAAATGGATTTATTTTGTTGTTTTTTTAAAAAATAAGCCAATTGGCTGAACGATTTCTATTAATTGTGACATTTTGTTGTACGTAGCAGCTACAACGTTCTATCTTTGCAGCACTTTTGAGCTCATCTATAGCAGGCATGAAAAAAAATCTGAAAGTCTTCAAATTTGGCGGTGCTTCTTTGAGAGATGCCGCTTCTATCCAGAACGTCGGCAACATTCTAAGCCGCTACATTGACGACAAATTGCTGATTGTTGTATCGGCTATGGGCAAGACTACCGATGCACTGGAGAAGGTGGTGGCTGCGCATGCCCAGCAGACGGGCGAGGCGCTGCAGCTGCTGGAGCAGATCAAACAAGCGCACGAACTGTTGTGCCGTGAGTTGTTTGGTGCTCAGCATGAGGTATATGCGCACATCAACGATTTATTTGTGTCTGTCGAATGGGTGCTGGATGAACCTCCGCATGAGAATTACGATTACATGTACGACCAGATTATTGGTCTGGGTGAGCTGGTATCCAGCCGCATTGTACATGCATGGATTAACCAGTTGGGGATGCCTACTCAATGGCTGGATGCACGCGATGTGATTCTGACTGATGATATTTTTCGGGAAGGCTGGGTGCAATGGGAAGAAACAGAGGCACGTGCAGAACGCATCGTAAGGCCGATGCTCGAAAAAAATGGTTTTATCCTCACACAAGGTTTCATTGGGAGTACAACCGAGAATTTTACCACAACCTTGGGGCGTGAGGGATCAGACTATACCGCTGCTATTTTCAGCTACTGCCTTGATGCCGAGAGTATGACCATTTGGAAGGACGTACCTGGCGTACTCACGGCGGATCCCCGTAAATTTGAAAATGTGATTAAGCTGGATCGCCTGTCTTACAAGGAGGCTATAGAGATGACCTACTACGGTGCTAAAGTCATACACCCCAAGACCATCAAGCCGCTGCAGAATAAGTCCATACCGCTTTTTGTAAAATCATTTCTGAAGCCGGAGGATGAAGGGACTTTTATTTCCGCAGAAGTCGAGGATCACTATCCGCCTATGGTAGCCGTAGAGTCTCAGCAGGCGCTGTTGCACATTTCTACGCGGGATTTTTCTTTTGTGGCGGAGCATCACATTAGTCTCTTATTCCAGTTTATTGCTGATTTGCGGTTACAGGTAAATATGATGCAGAATACAGCCATCAGCTTCAACGTCTGCTTCAATGATACCGATGACAAAATTGATCGTTTCATGAAGCTGATCGACAAAGATTTCAAGGCTATTGTCGATCGCAATCTGGAACTCATTACGGTACGGCATGCCTTACCGGAAGTGATTGACAACCTGCGTAAAGGCAAAATTGTGCTGGTAGAAGAGCGTATGGGGGATACCGTCATGATGGTGGTTAAAGATGTACCTGTGCTGCGCAGGCGTGAAAATTAGCGGCCTAAGAGAATGTATCTTGTTAGTGCTTCATGGCCTTTTGGGGCAAAATAAAGAACTGAATTGCTGTTTGTTTTTTAATTTTTTTTGAACAAAACAAAAAAAACAAGCATTAATTCAAAGCATTCTTTGGCGGTGCCAACCGCCAAAGAATGCTTCAGATACAGCCTCGTTCCAATTACATCTTTACAGGCTGCATCCATGGTTAATCTCAATTGCGTATATTCGCCTATTGTTTTGCCTTCTTTAAGCTATGCGTATGGATTCTATGCCACGTCCCGAACCACAACCACTTACAATAACAGACTGGCTGCTCGAATCTGCAGCCCTGATACTGTTGCTGGGTTTGTGGGTATTGGTAGCCATAGCTTATCCGTATTTGCCGGAGGTGATTCCTATCCATTTTAATCTCAAAGGGCAGGCAGATGGCTTTGGCTCGAGGGATTTCATCTGGCTGGAGCCTGTTGTTGCGTCAGTGCTCTATACGGTTATGACTCTGGTCAACCGCAGGCCTGATACCTTCAATTATCCGGTGAGGATAACGCCGGAGAATGCAGGCAGACAGTATGCAATGGCCAGTCGGCTGATGCGCTATCTCAAGCTGGTGGTTGTGGCTGTGATGCTGATTATCGTCCTGTTTGTTGCACTGCCTGCCATGGGCATGGCGCTCGCCCTGCCGGGCTGGCTGCTTCCCGCCTTTCTACTGCTCATTTTTGGTCCGGTGGTGGTATACATTTGGCGGTCGACCCAGCAGGCCAGCAATGCCTGAAAGTTCGTTGTAAGTTTACTTAGTGTATTTTTTACAAGAATATCAAAAAGTAAGTGACTTAGTTGTATTTTTGCCGGTGTTTGCAACCACATTAGTCCTTTGCGGGAAATTCCCGCCAGAAAACAAAAGACATGATCGGACAACTCAGCGATGAGCAAATCAAGCTAAAGCGGATCTATATTGCGTCCAAACTTCCTGACTCGCTGATGCCTTTGCAGGAATTGGCCATGAACATCTGGTGGTCCTGGAATCCGGCGGCTGTTTCTCTTTTTCAGAAAATTGATCCAGATAAGTTTGAGTTGCTCAACCACAATCCGGTGGCGCTGTTGGATCAGCTGAACCCTGAGCGGGCTGCCAGTCTGGCGGGTGATGAGGCCTTCCTGCAGCGTCTGCAGGAGGTCATGGATGATTTCCGGGGGTATATGGACGCCCCTGTCCCCCCCAACCAGCCTCAGATTGCCTACTTCAGTATGGAGTATGGCCTGCACATATCGCTCAGGCTATACTCAGGAGGTCTGGGGGTGTTGGCTGGTGACTATCTCAAGGAAGCCAGCGATACGAATGCTTCTTTCGTGGCCATCGGCTTGTTGTATCGCTATGGGTATTTCAACCAGGCGGTAGCACTCAATGGAGATCAGATTCACCAGTTTCCGCCGCAGGAGTTCACCAAATTGCCGCTGAGTCCGGTGCGGGATGCACAAGGGGAGTGGCTTAAGATAAAAATAGGCCTCTCGGGCCGCATGGTGGCTGCCAAGGTATGGGAGTTGCGTGTGGGTCGCATTCCGCTTTACCTGCTCGATACAGACATAGAAGAGAATAGCTGGGAGGACCGTTCGCTGACACATCAGCTGTATGGGGGCAACAACGAGCACCGGCTCAAGCAGGAGATACTATTGGGGATTGGTGGCATTAAGATGCTGAAGGCTATGGGGCTGGAGGCAGATATATATCACTGCAATGAGGGGCATGCTGCCTTTCAGGGTCTGGAGCGCCTGCGGAATTACGTACAGGAGGGGCTGCGTTTTGAGGAAGCGGTGGAACTGGTGCGTGCCTCTTCACTTTTTACGACACATACACCCGTACCTGCCGGCCATGATCATTTTCCCGAACAACTCATTCAGGCGTACTTATACCATTACGCCCACGATC
Source organism: uncultured Saprospiraceae bacterium (assembly GCA_964645715.1). Lineage (GTDB taxonomy): Bacteria > Bacteroidota > Bacteroidia > Chitinophagales > Saprospiraceae > JAUMBM01. The sequence continues at coordinate 6,767 of CAZYAO010000038.1, read as the reverse complement.
TTGGCATTAGTTGGCAGGATTTCATGGCACTGGGGCGCGTTCGTGCCACGGACAGCGGTGAACAGTTTAACATGAGCCATCTGGCCATCCGGCTTTCACAGGAGGTCAACGGGGTAAGTCGACTGCACGGCATGGTTTCACAGAAGATGTTTAACACGCTCTTTCCGGGCTATGTGCCGGAGGAGTTGAGTATTGGTTATGTGACCAACAGTGTTCATTATCCGACCTGGGTAGCGAATGAGTGGCGTGATTTGTACGACCGCACCTTTGGAGAAGGCTACCTGAGTGACCAGTCGAACAAAGACTACTGGCGCAGGATCCACGGGGTTGAAGACCAGGAGGTATGGTCGATAAGGACAACCTGCAAACAGCGTTTGCTGGCCTATGTGCGCCAAAAGATGCAGGCTGATCTGGCGCGTCGCGGTGCCAGTCCCCGGTCTATTTTTGAGGCAGTGAATCAGATTCGCGAAGATTCGCTGTTGCTGGGCTTTGCCCGCCGCTTTGCCACCTACAAGCGTGCGCAGTTGTTGTTTACCAATCTTGACCGGCTGCGGGCTATCGTCAACAACCCAGATCGGCCAGTGATGTTTATTTTTGCGGGTAAGGCACACCCGGCAGATGGTGGCGGGCAGGATCTAATCCGCCACATTGTCAGTGTGAGTAAGCAGCCGGATTTTATGGGCAAGATTATCTTCCTGGAAGACTACAACATGGAGATGGCCAAGTTGCTGGTACAGGGAGTGGATATATGGCTCAATACGCCTATGCGTCCGATGGAGGCTTCGGGTACCAGCGGGATGAAAGCGGTGATGAACGGGGTGCTCAACTTCAGCGTACTCGATGGCTGGTGGTCAGAGGGCTACCGTCCCGGCGCCGGTTGGGCGCTGCCAGAGGAAGCGGCTTATGAGGATGCCGCCCTGCAGAATGAGCTCGACGCGGAGACCATCTACAATTTGCTAGAGTCAGAGATTGCGCCGGCTTACTTCGATCGCAATGAGGAGGGGCTTTCTGCCCGCTGGATTGGTTTTATTAAAAATAACATTGCTGAGATTGCGCCGGAGTTTACCATGAAGCGCATGCTCGACGATTACTACGAGCGATTTTACCACAAACTTTACCAGCGTAGTCAGCAGGTACGTGCCGAGGGCAACGCGCTGGCGCGCAGTTTGGCACAATGGAAACAACTGGTGCAGAAGAAGTGGGACAGTGTACATGCCATTGAAGTCAGTGCCTTCGATTCCTCCAACCATGCACTACCGCTAGGTGAGGAATTCAAAGCCTCTATTCGTCTGTTTCTGTCGGGTATTCCGGCGCAGCACATAGGGGTAGAGGTTGTATTCTTCAAGCGTATCAACGAAAAAGAGGTTGAACTGAAGCGAGCCTTCCCGTTTCAGTTAACGGATATTCAGGGAGATACGGCCAAATACGAAATCAGCATGATTCCACGGCTGACGGGCGTATATGAGTATGGATTCAGGGTATTCCCACAGCATCCGGCACTGCCACACCGCCAGGATCTTAATCTGGTCCATTGGGCCTAGCGCATAGCCTGAAAGCCGGAGGCACTGCCTCCGGCTTTCAGGCATGTACCACTTTTGCGATCATTTCCCGCAGGCTCAAAGCCAGGAACAGTTGCTCTTCCTTTTCGGAGATATCGGGCAACAGTAACTCGAAGGCACGCTCGTTGAGACCTTTGACAGCTGTGGTTGGCTTTTGATTGATACTCCCAATTTCGCGTTCGCCCACTTTGACGGGCAACAGTTGCCCTTTGGGTGCAGCGAGCTGTGCCAGTACTTTACCGGTGCGTTTGCCGGTGAGTACGCCCTGCGGGCTTATATAGCCCACTTCCTGATTGTCGATATACAGTCGCGTTTCATTTTTCCGGCTCAGGTAGGCGTATTCGTGTTCTGCCGTTTTGACGAACAGGACAGCGCTGTTCTTTTTGCCGGGAAACTGTTTGTAACTGTAGGCCGCCACAGGCTCATTAAAAATGGTCGTGTATACTCCCTGCGCCGAGGTTGACAACCAGCGCCGGCGCTGGTGCTTTTGCTGGCCATTGGACATAATTTCGAGCTCGTGCCGGCCGATAGGCGTGAGCTCCGGATGGCGCTTAATCAGCGCTGCTTTCATGCGTTCCAGTTCCTGCCAGAGTTTGTTTTTGCTGGGAGGCAGAAAAGAAAGACCCAGAAAAAGTAAGGTAACCACAAGAGCAGCCAACAGGCCGGAAAGAATAGCGAGAAAGATCATATGGCTGTCAATACATTAATTGCCCAAAAGTCGGATATTTTTCAGCAGCAGCTCCCAATCATCGCCCGGTTGATAGTCCTTGGCATAGAGGAAGTTGAGGCGGTGTAGCGTTGCCGGAGCCGGATGGCCGAGCGTTACCCCCTGCAGGGGTGTAAGCACGCCCGGCTTTAGCGGGGGCAGTCCCTCGGTGGCACTGGCTACATAGCCCACCCAAGATCGGCGACCCAAGGCTACAGCCACCAGATTACGCAACAGCCCCAAGGGTTTTTTTACCACCAGCACCAGCAGCGGCAGCAAGGTTGTGAGCAGCAGCGCTGCCGCCAAATCGGTCATGCGTTTGTACCGCCGGTTGATGGGAGTAGTTATCTGAAAACGTATATCGATGGTGTAAAGTTCGCCATTGTGCGCCTTAGACTGGCTGCCGATGATGCTCAGGCTTTCCTCGGGGAGTATTTTGAAGAGAACCCGTGGTCCGAGCCGTGTCATCCACTGCATAATATGTTGTGCACTAACATCTTTTGAGCAGAAAATGATCTCGTCAATCCGGTATATATTGACTACTTCTTCGAGTTGGTCTATATTGCCCAACAGGTCATCGGCGGTGCTTTCTAACGGTTCGACGCCCACGCGACCGATGATATTTTTATAAACCTCCGCCTGCTGCAAGAGCTGCAGGGCGCGTTGCGTCTCTGCGGCACTGCCGGCAATGACGAGCCGCCGCAGGCGCTCGCGGCCGAGGTCGAGGTTGCGGTATTGTAAAAAGTGCGATAACAGGCGGGCAAGGCCGGTGCTGAGCACCGCCCAGCCCGTGCCCAGCACGATGATCGCGCGGCTGGATCTGTATGTCTGATCGAGCAGGCCGTAGACGGCCGCGAGTAGCAGGCTGCCAAAGAGGAGGCCGCCTACCAGGCGCCTCAGCACCAGCGGCCGGTCGTAGCCGCCCCCGAGGAAGACCATGCCTATCCAGATGGCTGTATACAGTGGAAAGTTGATATAGAGGATGTTGGGCTGGAAGTAGTGCACATTTTTATAGTAATATTCCGCCCAAAAATATTTGAGTACTACCAGCCCGCCATAGAGCAGCAGGGCGTCGGCCAGCGGCCACGCCAGTCGCTGCACAGCACTGCGCAGCAGTGCAGCAGCAGCCTGCAGGTAAATAGCAGCCTGCAGCATCAGGATAAACACTTTCGCTTTTTCTGCCTGAAAATGCTTGCGGGCGAAGATGATCATGGCCTGGTAAAAAGCTCTGACGTAGTTGAGGCTGCCTTTTTTGGTACTTTCGCCTTTATAGTGGATGATGGTCGTATCGGCCAGGTAGTAGTTTTGGTAGCCTGCTTTGACGATGCGGTAGGACAGGTCAATGTCTTCACCATACATAAAAAAAGCTTCATCCAGCAGGCCGATTTCATCCAGCACTTCGCGTCGCAGCAGCATAAATGCACCTGCGAGCACTTCTACAGGGTGGTTGGCTTCCGGAGAAAGCCAGCCCATGTAGTAGCGGTTGAAACGGGGGGAACGTGGGAAAAGAGCTGCCAGTCCACTGGCCTTGCAGAAGGCCACCCAAGGGGAGGGGAAACCCCGCTTGGATTCAGGCAGGTAGTTGCCGCCGCCATCAATCATGCGTACGCCCAAGCCGCCAGCCCGGGGGTGCGCATCCATGAAAGCAATGCAACGGGCAAAAGTGTCTTCCTCTACGACGGTATCGGGATTGAGCAGCAGAACATATTGGCCGGTTGACTGCCGGATGGCCTGGTTGTTGGCAATGGCAAATCCCGGGTTGTCGCGGTTGGCAATCAGCCGCACTTCCGGAAATTTTTCCAGCACCATTTCGACCGACTGGTCAACAGAGTTGTTGTCTACCACCCATACCTCTACCGCCAGTCCTGCCGAGGCCTTCCTGACGCTGAGCAGTGCCTGCTCGAGAAAGTAGCGTACGTTGTAGTTGACAATAATGACCGATAACTGCATGCTGGCCTGGTGTGAGGGCATTAGGATTGCCGGTAAGGCGTTCTGGCGATGATACTTCTGCCCAGCGTGAGCTCGTCGGCATATTCCAGCTCCCCGCCAAAGGAGACACCGCGGGCGATGGAGCTGATTTTTACGGGTATTTCCCGCAACTGGCGGTACAGGTAGAAGGTGGTTGTTTCTCCCTCTATGGTTGGACTGATCGCCATGATGAGCTCGGCTGTATCCGGTGCTGCTGCCCGCTCCAGCAAGCTGTCGATGTGCAGTTGCTCAGGACCAATACCGTCGATGGGTGAGATGAGCCCGCCCAGTACGTGGTACAGACCGCGGTATTGGCCGGTATCCTCGATGGCCATGAGATCGCGGATGGATTCGACCACGCAGATCAGCGACCGGTCGCGTCGATTATCGGCACAGATGTCACAGAGGGACTCGTCACTCAGGTTATTGCACTGGCTGCATTCGCGTATCTGGGTTCGCATCCGCCGGATAGCATCGGCAAATTGTTCGCTGACTTCTGGCGACTGCCGGACAAGATGGAGCACCAGCCGCAGGGCCGTTTTGCGACCAATGCCGGGCAATCCGGCAAAAGCACCTACGGCTTGTTCTATGAGTTTGGAAGAAAAAGGCATACGTTGATTGCATCTTTGTGTGGCAGCCTGTCAGCTTGCCCTGCTTTGGCAGGGCAAGCAGGGAAACAGTAAAAGAACTGCCAAAACATGAACACTGGCCATAACTGACTTGTTGAATCCATGGTCAATTTGGCTGCTGTATCTTTATTGCAGCCTAATTTTTTTTGCAGGCCACAGTTTAGCCCTCAAAAATGAAGAATTTATCGCATTTTTGTGGCGCTTATTCATGAGCTTATTGAAAAAACGTCAAAATAGTACGGAATATGGCGGAAGTCATACGGATGCCGCGCATGAGCGACACCATGGAGGAAGGCAACATCGTCGGGTGGCTCAAGCAGGAAGGCGACAGGGTAGAGCCGGGAGAAACACTGGCTGAAGTCGAAACCGATAAAGCGACCATGGAGCTCGACAGCTACACGGAAGGGGTGCTGCTCCACATCGCAGTTAAGTCGGGTACTGTGCCGATTGACGGAGTGATAGCTGTCATCGGACAGCCAGGGGAGGACTGGCAGGCGTTGTTGGCTGCTCCTGTTGCTGCTGCTGCACCAATCGAAACAGCACCTGTTGCTGCAACAGTTGAAACAGCAACTGTCGCTGCTCCTGCAGTGAGCCCGGCAGCTGTAGCGTCAGATTCGCGCACCAAAGCATCACCACTGGCGAAAAGCGTTGCGCGTGAAGCAGGTGTTGATATTAGTCAGATTACAGGCACGGGTGACAACGGCAGAATCGTCAAGCGCGATGTCGAAGCTTTTCTGGAATCCAAACCTGCTCCTGCCGCTGCTGTAGCTGAACCCGTACATCCGCAACCTACATCGACACCGGCGGTTGATCAGTACGAAGACCTGCCGCTGTCACAGATGCGGAAGACGATTGCCCGCAGGCTTAGCGAGAGTAAATTCTCTGCTCCGCACTTTTATCTGACGATGGAGATTGATATGGCCAATGCCAGCGACTGGCGCCGTCGTATCAATGAAGTTGCTCCGGTGAAGGTCAGTTTCAATGATTTGGTAATCAAAGCGGTGGCTGCAGCGCTTCGCCAACACCCGATGATCAATGCTTCGTGGCTGGGCGATCGTATTCGCCTCAACCATGAGATCAATATCGGGGTAGCAGTGGCTGTTGAAGAGGGGCTGTTGGTGCCTGTCATCAAAAATGCAGATGCTAAATCACTCTCTCAGATAAATACGGAGGTGAAAGGCTATGCTGCAAAGGCTAAGGATAAAAAATTGCAGCCGCAGGAGATGCAGGGCAATACCTTCACTATCTCCAATCTGGGTATGTTTGGTATTGACGAGTTTACGGCTATCATCAACCCGCCGGATGCCTGCATTCTGGCAGTCGGCGCCATCGTTGAAAAGCCAGTGGTAAGAGGCGGTCAGCTGGAGGTTGGACAGTTAATGAAAGTGACACTTTCCTGCGATCACCGCGTGGTCGACGGGGCAAAGGGTGCACAGTTCCTGCAATCTCTTAAAGGCATTCTCGAGAATCCAATTCTGTTACTGGTTTAGATGGACAACTCAGCCAAAAGAACGGTCATTCTCGGGGCATCAGCTAGTCCGGAAAGGTATGCTTATCAGGCATTCAAGCAACTTCAGGCCAAGGGGCATGAGCCTCTGCCTGTAGGGGTGCGTGCAGGTAAGATAGACGAAACAGATATTCTAGTGGGAACCCCCGCACTTGAGGATATCGATACAGTGACGCTCTACATCAATCCGGAGCGACAGCAGGCGTATTACGACTATATACTGGGACTCAGACCCCGGCGGATTATTTTTAATCCCGGCACGGAAAACGCCGAGCTTGCCCGCATGGCGCGCGAGCAGGGGATAGAAGTGGTTATCGGCTGTACGCTTGTAATGCTTACGCTCAACAATTTTTAGACCTTACGGAGCCGTTTTTTGTTTAAAGCCCTCTTGGGTGGCC
>CAZYAO010000037.1:31611-40446 GCA_964645715.1 uncultured Saprospiraceae bacterium | reverse complement strand
CCCCCAGCTTTGCAGTCATGAAGCAACTGTTGCGGCAGCCGTTGATTTTTGACGGTCGCAACCTGTATGATCTTGATCAGATGGGCGAGCTGGGATTTGATTACTACAGTATTGGACGTATGCCCTCTTTGCGGGGTTAATATATACTTATTCAGTAAATTATCAAACTAAAATCGGCTGCTATGCGAGCGCATGAGATAGACTACGAGATCCACGGTCATGAGATGCAGTATGTCGAAATTGAGCTGGATCCTTATGAAACGGTTATTGCCGAGCCCAGTGCATTTATGATGATGGAGGACGGCATTGAGATGAAGACGATCTTCGGCGACGGTAGTGCGCGGGAAGAGGGCAGTGGTGTGTGGGGTAAGATCTTTTCGGCAGGCAAGCGCCTGCTGACGGGTGAAGGTTTGTTTATGACGGCTTATACACATGCCGGTCACGGCAAGAAGCGAGTCGCGTTTGCCTCTCCCTATCCGGGGCAGATTATCAGTCTGGATCTGGAAAAGCTGCAGGGGAAGATAGTGTGCCAAAAGGATGCATTCTTGTGTGCTGCCAAAGGCGTAGCGGTGGGTATTGAATTCTCGCAGAAGCTGGGCAGAGGATTCTTCGGCGGAGAAGGGTTCATCATGCAGAAACTGGAGGGCAACGGTATGGCCTTCTTACACGCTGGCGGAGCCATTGTGCAGAAGGAACTTCGTGCAGGAGAGGTGCTGAGGATAGATACGGGCTGCCTGGTGGCTTTCACCCGGGATGTTGATTATGATATTGAGATGATTCGAGGGGTGAAAAATGTCCTCTTTGGCGGTGAGGGGCTGTTCTATGCCGTCCTCAGAGGTCCTGGCAGGGTGTGGATACAGTCGCTGCCGTTGAGTCGACTGGCAGATCGCATTCTGGCAGCTTCGCGCCGCTATGGCGGTTCGGGCAAGGATGAAGGTGGCGTACTGGGAGGCCTGGGGAATATGCTGGATGGAGACGGCTGGTAAAAAAACATTTGGCGGCAGCTTCACGCTGCCGCCAAATGTTTTTTTAGGCTGCCGGTACTACTTACAAAGTGCAATAATACTATCGTACCAATCGACAAGCGTGATATAACGGGCGAGGCGAAGATCTGCACAAGCCTCCGCAAGCTTACTGGTATCGAGATATGCCTGACCGCGCAGCAGCAAAAACTTGCCGTCGCGCGGAAACATCGCCAGCGCAGCCGATAGTTTGGCGATACCCTCCTCATATTTTTCAGCAGTCAAGAGCGCTGATCCCTCATCGACCAGCCCTACAGCCTCGGTGTACTTGGCCAATATGGGTTTGCATGCTTCGGCCGTGGGCTCAAAGCTCAGCGAGATGTCAATAGATGCATTGACTGCCGCATCGCCATAGCGGGCGGGTATCCACTTACCAGCAGTCGATGTCACTGCATTGGCGGCTTCATACCAAAAATCAAAACCCAGGTCATTATAATCCGTCATGTCGAGGATGCGGACACTGTTGTCGGCATAGATGAGCGCTTTGATATCCACCTGTCCCATACGACAGGAATCCTTCATGGCGGCAGGGTAACGGAGCTTGCTGGCGAGAAACTGCTGCAGGGCCTCTGCGCCGCCCGTAAAGTCAAGCGCCTTGTCGAAGGCCACGTGTACCGTATCCCCTTTGACCAAAGTGTAGGGCAGCGGTTCTTGCAGTTTGAATTTTACGGGCAGATTTATTTGCGTTCTGACTACCTGACCATTCTGACGGCCAGGGATCCAGCGGACACCCTCTCGTTCCATATATGACAGCAGCTGCAGCGCCGCCTGTCCGGTGCCGCCGCCCAGATCGCGGGCAATGCTGCCTTGGGACAGCGACCCATCCTTTTCTACGACAAACGTAATCACAACGGTTCCCTCAATATTTTGCTGTTGCGCCTCTACCGGATAAATCATCCGGCTGTACACATACTCCAGCAGCCGCTGATCAGCGCATTTTTTACGCGCCTGCAGCGAACTGTCAGGATTTTCACAGCCCGGGAAGCGGGGCATTTCTTCAGCAATCTTATAGATAGTCGTATCTTGGTTCTGGGCAGTCAACGGACTCAAAGAGAGGCCGATACCGACCAGCAGCAGAAAAAGCAAGCGTTGGATCATCACTATATTAGTTGGCGATAATGTCGCGGTTTAGTTTGAAAGAAGGCAGTATAAAACCGGGCTTCAGCAAGGTCGGAGAAGTCTCGAAGCGCTTGGAGATGACCATGCGATCCTGCGGAGCAAACATGAAAATCATAGGCTGCTCGTCATAGATGATTTCCTGAAGCTGGCGGTATAGTCGGTTGCGCTCGGTTTCATCAAGCGTTTTGCGAATTTCATCGATGAGCGCATCGGTCTGTGCATTGCCGAAACCAGTGCGGTTGCTGCCGGAAGGTGTATCACTGCTGGTGTGCCATAGCTGCTTGGGATCATCGGGCAGGTGCTCGGCAGCAAAGCCACCTGCATACAGCTGGTACTTGCGCGTAGCAACATGCTCACTCATGATGGCCGGAAAAGCCTTGGCATTGAGATTGATACGCACACCAGCCTGCTGGGCACTCGCCTGAAACATCAGCCCCATATCACCGGCAAATTTACTGCTGGCCGCTACAAGTAGCTCCAGTTCAAGCTCCTTTCTCTCTCCGTCAATCATTTTGTCAACCGTACCATTGCCATTGGAATCTTCCCAGCCAGCTTCTTTGAGCAGCTGTTGTGCTTGCTTTGTGTCGAAAGGAATCAATGGAAGATCATTGTTGTAGTAAGCTTTGCTGGGGTGGAAAGGACCATTGACCCGCGAAGCATAGCCTTCATAGAGATTGGCAATGAGTGCGTCTACATCCATCAGGTGTGCCAGCGCCCGCCTTACTCGTTTGTCGGCCAACATGGGATCTTTGGTATTCAGGGAGATGATAAACACCTGAAAAACAGAGGGCGTATGCATAGCATAGCGCTTGGTGACGATCTCATTGGTAGTGAGTTCTTTGAAATCGCGACTGTCGAGTTGGGTGGCAACATCAATGTCCTGATTGAGAATCGCATTCTTGGTAGCCACTGCATCGCCGATGATGAGGTAATCCAGGGTATCCGGCAATACCTCAAAGAGCTTATTGCGAGCGGCAAGGGCATCGCCCCACCAGTTTTGCTTCTTGACGAGCCGCACCCGCTGCCCGGTCTCCCAACTGTCAAGTTTGTAGGGACCCGAGCCACCAATATATGCCTTGTCGCGCGCGTAGCGCTCACCATTGAAATCGTCGGCAAACTGCTGCAGGCGCGGATCACTGTCGGCCAGCAAAGCCGAAGCTTCCGGATCGGCCAGCTGCGCCATAGGAATATCGCGGAGCAAATTACCAGGATCGTATTTGTAGGCAGGCAGAATGTACATCGTGCCCAGCGCATACTCACCCAAAAAATACTGCTCATTGGTATAGATAGTGTACTTACGGTTGTTGGAAGGATCAATGACTATATCCCGTACAGCGCTGAAATAGGAGCGGTAAGCTTCTGCATTGACTTTGGGGTTGAAGATGGCTTTGAAAGTAAAAAGGACATCGGCTGCCGTCACCGGGCTGCCGTCATCCCATTTGGCCTCCTTGATCAGCTCAAATGTGTAGGATAGTCCCCCTTTGTAGGGCCCATCCGCAATAGGCTTTACCAGCGGTCTGCTGACTGCCAGCCAGGGAACTGCCTCCAGCGTCTTCGGGTCAAAGGTCAGCGGTGAGTGGAAAAACTGTTCGCTGACAACACGTCCGTACACGCTTGTACTGACAAGCGGGTTCAGCCGGTCCGGCTCTGCCTGCAGTCGTACATACACAGTATTGTTGGTGTGCTTAAAGCTAATCTTTTCCTGTTCCTTTTTACAGGAAGGCGCAAGCACGAGCAGGAGGAGAAGCAGTGGAAGGTAGATGGAAGAATGTGTTGTCTTCATACAGGCAGTAGCATCTTTAAAGGCCTAACTTACGAAATAAATACGGTCAATCACAGCAATTGGTTGTGTGTTAACAAACATTCACAACTTTTACCTGTTGTAATCGGGTCAGGTCAGTGCAAAAATATAAATAATAACGAAAGCTTCACGGTATTTTGGATACCGGGGGTCGACCTTCGCTGTACGGGAGGTACACACGGCTTGAGAGAACAAACGCTTGCCAAAGATAATCATTTACAGAGGATGTCAACAATTTTAATTGCCGGAGGCAGTGGCCTCATTGGTCTGCGATTGAGTCAGCTCCTTACGGAGCGGGGTTATACGGTGACGCACCTGAGCCGGTCTGCGTCGAGGAGCGGTGCCTACAAGGTGTATCGCTGGGATCCGGCTGCGGGCTATATCGACCCCGCGGCAGTGACAACGGCTGACTATATCATCAACCTCGCAGGGGAGGGTATTGCCGACAAGCCCTGGACGGCTGCCCGCAAGGCTTCTATTATAAGTAGTCGCACGCAGAGCGCAGCCGTACTCATGAAGGCTTGCCTCGAGACGGGAGCTCGCCCGCGGGCTTATCTGGCGGCTTCCGCTATTGGCTACTATGGCCATCGCGGAGATGAAGAGCTGCCCGAAACGGCCGCTGCGGGCAGCGGTTTCTTGTCGGAAAGTTGTGTGGCCTGGGAAAAAGCTACCGCTGAGCTGGCAGACGGCCTGCAGGTGCGCACCTTTGTGCTGCGCATAGGTCTTGTTCTGTCTGTCAAGGGCGGAGCACTGGCCAAGATGATTCCACCTGCCAAAATGCTGGTGTCACCCTGGTTTGGCGATGGCAGGCAGTGGTATCCCTGGGTACATATCGACGATCTCTGCCGGATGTTTATCGCCGCTGTCGAAGACGAGCGCTACAAGGGGGTCTTCAACGGGGTAGCTCCCCTGCCCGTGCGCAACGCGGAACTGGCCCGGCAGCTCCCAGTGGCCCTTGGTCGACCGGCTGTCAGCTTTTCGGCGCCCGCCTTTGGTCTGAGACTGGCAATGGGCGAGCTGGCCGATGTGGTGCTCAATAGTACGCGCTGTGTGCCCCGGCACTTGCAGGCAGTAGGTTTTCAATTTGAGTTCCCTGACTTATTACCTGCGCTCAGGGATCTCATTACAAGAGATATATAGTATATGTAATGTACAAATTTCGCCGCTGAAGGCGGTGAAATTGAGTATTGAACCGATATTTATTCTTTTGATTTTTTCAAAAGAATAAATATCGGCTTGAAGTGTCGGCAGTGCCAGCCGCCCCAAGCACTTATTCAGTGGGTCCCTCCAGCATATTCGTTCGCTCTTCCTTGGTTTTGAGCCCAAACTGATACCGTATGTTCATCCCAAAACGCTGGTTGTCACTATAGCGACTCCCAAAAGTCTCTATGCTGCCTTGCTCCAGTGAAAAGCGCGTCAGCATGGTGCGAAAAATATCGTTGGCGCTAATATTTACATTGAGCTTATTGTTCATAAATGTTTGGTTGACAGACATATTGAGTTGGCCAAAATTGTCGAGCTGGTAGAAATTCTGCAGACCTTTGTAAAGCATGAACCCATTGAGGCTGAGCTTGGTGTTGGGGCCCAGCTTGAGTTGGTGATAGGTAAAAAAGCGCCAGCTGCCTTGTCTGAACTGGAGAGGCTGGTTTTCGTACAGGCCGTCGTATTCGCTGAGGTTGTACTGGGCACCCACCACGAAAAAATATACCCCGCCAGGGGGGATAGCAGCAATCAGGCGGAGATAAGTCTCGCGGTTGCGACCAACATTGTCCAGCGTTCGCACAGCTACTTCCGGATCGCGGCTATCCTGGTAGACGACATTGGAAAAAATATCGCTTATGTAATTTCTGCCGACGGCAATGATGGGACGTTCATCAAAGCTGATATTAAATTCGACATTGTCAGTAAACTGCGGCTGCAGGGCGGGGTTGCCTGTCTCGTACAGGTAAGGATCTATATACTTGATGTATGGATTCAGGCTTTGGTAGCCTGGGCGATTGATGGACTTACGGTAGATGAGGAAGGCCCTTAGCTCAAAGTCGGCGATTTTGACTACCGGCCGGCTCAAGAACACATAGGGGAAGAAATCATTTCGTCGGATGACAAAGCTGGTATCTGCCGGAATTTGCTGCCTGCCGTCCATGAAAGTATATTCCCAGCGCACACCTGCTTTGAGGAGCAACTTGCCGGGCAATCCTTTGGAAGCCTGCAGGTAAGCAGCGTGTATCTGTTCCCTGTAACTGAAAGCATTGGTTCGGAGGGGATCTACCAGCAGGCTGTCGCCCGTCCGGAAAAAATAATCTGCCTCGCTGCGATACCGTTGGAAGGTGGTCTTGAAGCCCGTCTCCGCCTTGATGTCTGCCGGCAACTGCAGGATGAGATCTGACTGCAGGAGAAAGAAACGTCGTACTTGCTCGTTGTCGCCCTCTCCCAGGAGACTGCCGGCACGGGGCCTGAAAAAAAGGATGCTGTAGTCTTGCTCGAGGTAGTTGTTGCTGGTGTTGAAGCTCAGCTTGGTATCCCAGGAGGAGCCCAGGCTGTCGATTTTATAGTTGGCTCCCAGATCGTGCTGCAGGTTGGCAAACACGGTCTGGTTGCGCGTCAGGTTGTCACTTTGGGACAGAATTACAGGCCGGTCATCTTCGAGTCTATTGAGATTCAGACTGCTGTTGTCCGCACGGTTTAGGTTGAGGCGCCCGTCATAGCTGAGACTTAGTTTTTCTTTGAAGTCAAGGTTGCCGCCAATACCCGTGAATAACTGATCGCCCGGCTGCCGGGAACGCGCCTGCTGCAAAAGAATACTGTTGTCCGCAAGTAGGCGGCTTGCATCCACCTCCTCGAGTAAGTCGCGGCGACTGAGGTTGCCGTTGAGGTACCAGGCACCTTTCTCTCCACTGTCGTTGAGGTTAAAACCGGCAAACTGGTTGCCGTACCTGCCTTGATTGAAGCCTGCGTTGACGGAGCCCGTGCGGCCAATTTTCACTCCTTTTTTCAATACAACATTGACGATACCCCCCGAACTGGATGCATCGTATTTGGAGGAGGGGGTCCGCAGAATCTCAATTTTTTGGATGTTGGAGGGGGGTAAGCTGCGCAAAATAGAGGCAATATCCTGGGGGCTTAGTCGCTGCTCTCGACCATTGATGTACACCATAGCCGGTGTCGCGCTGTTAAGAAAGATATAGCCATCCTGATCTACAAACAGTCCCGGTGTTTTTTCAAGTACTTCCAGCGTGCTGATGCTCGAGTTGGCTATGGGCTCCGGGTCAACCACCTGCATGTCACCATCCTGGGTAATAAGCGGACGGGTAGCAGTGACAGTTACTTCCTGCAGGCCAAGGGCTTCCTCTTCCATCCGTACGACTAGCTTCTTGCCCGGCTGAGGAACCGCAATGGTGTCTGCATAGGACTTGTAGCCGAGGTAACTGATTGTCAGCAAATAATTTCCTTGCTGCAAATCCCGAAACCGGGCTAGCCCTTCGGAATCACACACGTCCGACAATAGCCGGCTGTTGCCGGTTTGTTGCAGTTGTACGACGGCACCGGGCAGGGGTTGACGGGTGTTGTCGGTCACTTCTATTTCAAGTGTATGAGTTTGGGTATAGGCAAATTGTGTGCACAACAGAAAGAGCAAGAGGGTGAAAAAACGCATAATAATTTTTTTGAAAACCGGCACAGCAGGTTGTTACGGATAAAAATTAAGTATTCATGCAAACCGCGCTTGGGCAGCCTCAGCCACCCACGCGCGGTTTGCTTTTTCAAAAGCAGCAATACGCTCTTGTGAAGCCTTTTTCAAACGAAAAGAACCGTAGGAATTCCTATCTTTACGGCATTATTAACACCTAGACGCACTTTGGGGCAAACTGTTGCGTACACAAGAATTCTTATCTTTGCGGCATTATTAACACCTTATTGTATCAACAGTTTTTCCAACAGAGCAAATACAACCATTCTTTCTGTTATGGCAGATCACAAGATTATATTTTCAATGGAGGGTGTATCAAAGACCTACCCTCCCAGCAAGCAGGTGCTCAAAAACATCTGGCTGTCTTTTTTCTACGGAGCCAAAATTGGTGTTTTGGGACTCAACGGGGCCGGCAAATCCAGCCTGTTGCGCATCATTGCAGGTCAGGACAGCAACTATGAGGGCCGCATCACTTTTGACGGCAGTTACCGCATAGGATTTCTGGAGCAGGAGCCTAAGCTGGATGACGCCAAGACGGTCCGCCAGGTGGTAGAGGAGGCTGTGCAGCCAATCGTCGACCGCCTCAATGAGTACGAAAATATCAACCTCAAGCTGTCGGAGCCGCTCGATGACGACGAGATGATGAAGCTGATAGAGCGGCAGGGTGAGTTGATGGAGCAGCTTGATCACGACAATGCCTGGGAGCTCGACAATCGTCTCAATACGGCCATGGATGCCCTGCGATGTCCGCCTGATGATGCAGTCGTAGGGGTGCTCTCAGGAGGTGAGCGCCGGCGTGTCGCCCTGTGTCGTCTGTTGCTGAGCAATCCCGATATCCTGTTGCTCGATGAACCTACCAACCACCTCGATGCAGAGTCGGTCGACTGGCTTGAGCAGTACCTGAAGAACTTCCCCGGCACGGTGATAGCTGTGACGCACGACCGCTACTTTTTGGATAACGTGGCTGGCTGGATTCTCGAGCTGGACCGCGGTGAGGGCATTCCGTGGGAAGGCAACTATTCTTCTTGGCTGGAGCAAAAGGCCCGTCGCCTTGAGCAGGAAGAGAAGACTGAGAGCAAGCGGCGCAAAACCCTTGAGCGGGAACTTGAGTGGGTGCGTATGGCGCCCAAAGCACGACAGGCCAAGGGCAAAGCCCGTCTGAGTGCGTATGAAAAGCTGGCAGATGAGGATGGCCGCGAGAAGGAAGC
>CAZYAO010000037.1:30283-31511 GCA_964645715.1 uncultured Saprospiraceae bacterium | reverse complement strand
CTTCGCGAGGGGGGCAACGTGCTGTTGCTGGACGAACCTACCAACGATATAGATGTAAACACACTACGGGCACTGGAAGATGCGTTGGAAGATTTTGCAGGTTGTGTGATGGTGATCTCCCACGATCGCTGGTTCATCGACCGGCTCGCTACCCATATTTTGGCTTTTGAAGGTGATGCCAAGGTGGTTTTCTTTGAAGGCAACTACTCGGACTATGAGCAGATGAAAAAGCGGGAGATGGGTGATGTGACGCCCAAGCGACCACGTTTTAAGAATGTGATCAATCGATGATCACCTGTACCATATTCCATGATTCATTAAATTAATTGACATGCGACAATTCATCTTGTTGATACTGCTGGCCTGTGCGGTGAGTACAATCCAAGCACAATCTTATTCGACCCGGCTGGAACTGGCCAAGGGCGACAGCAGCTTATTTGCTGCGCTCAAACCAGTGGTGGGAGAGTTGGTGAAAATCGACAGCCTGGCGCACATGGCTATTCTGGCAACTATTTCAGATCCGCGCGCCTACTCGCCTGAAGAGCAGGGTACGGTGGGGATCAAGTTTGATATTGAGCTCAGGGCTGTCCACCTGGCTTCCGGCCAGGAGGCATCCAAGCGGACGATCTCTTTCGACGGCAAGGGGCCTACGGCCGCACTGGCAAGGCGTGTAGCTATGCGAAAGCTCAACAGTGCTCATGTCGACCTCAACAGCTGGGGTCGTACATTTACGGCTGAGTATGTTTCTTTCTTCCGCAATAATTGCGACAGTCTGCTGGCCATGGCCAATCGCAGTGCCTCTGACAATCCGCTCAAGGCGTATGCTCTGGCTGCCAGCGTTCCCGAAAATGTTGCCTGCTCTAAGGAAGCGATAAATCTGGCGCATACGCTCTACCTCAATTATCAGGATAAGATGGATAGTGTGCACTTCCAGCGTGCGCAAATGGCTGCTGACAGTAATCTGTTCGATCTCACACTGACTGAGCTCGCGCTAATCGACCCGCAGGCGGGCGACGCACCTAAGGTGCTGAGTTGGCTGGATACATTGCTGACCAGCCTGCCGGAAACCACCAGCCAAAAGGCTGCACTGGTGCAGCAGCAGCAGGTTTTTCGCCAAAAAGCTGGTTGGGACGCAAGGCGCAAACAGATTCAGCGAAGTCTTATGGATGCTTACCTCCTGTTGCCTAAGGAACAGCAACGGTCAGTTCCTATCCGCCACTGATTTTTT
>CAZYAO010000037.1:0-30183 GCA_964645715.1 uncultured Saprospiraceae bacterium | reverse complement strand
TTTTTTGTAAAAAGCTGATTAGTAATTTATTTCGCCGCAAAAGGCGGCGAAATAAATTACTAATCCGAAATATTTTTTGGCGGCTACAGCCGCCAAAAAATATTTCGAAACCAGCCTCCTTGCTCACACCCGAATAAATATCTTCCGCCAGTACATGAGCCAGGCAAGCCCCAGGAAAAAAAGTACGCAAAAAAGAGCGTATGCCAGAGAAGCATCGTAGGGAGAACTAAAGACAGGCATAAATACCGACTGGTAAAAAGCCTGCAAAGCACTGGTCTCTTCGCCCTGACTATCTACCCAGCGGATGGAAGAGAAAAGGTCTACCAGCAGACCTGTTGCAATATACACGAAGAGAGCATTGGTGCCGTACACCATGAACGGCTTGGCCCACCGCTGGTGCTGCTTCACGTCAACCAGCCAGTAGACGCAGCCCAGTACGAGTAGCGCCACACCGCTGGTGTAACAAACAAATGAAGAAGTCCATATCTTTTTGTTGATGGGGAAACTCAAATCCCAGACGAAACTCAGGCCGAGTAGTATCGTGCCGGCAACCATCATACCGGCTATTTTTTCGTAGGCGCTCCGGTCAGATCGAAGCCACTCGCCTGTAAGTACGCCGGCCAAACCGCTGCTGATGGCCGGAAGAGTGCTGAGTAATCCCTCCGGATCCCATACCTTCGACTGCGACCATAGGTGCCCTCCCAGCAGGGCATTGTCTATCCATGCACCCAGATTGGTGGCGGGTTCAAGATTGGGGGCTATACCACCGGGGACGGGTACGAGTGTCATGAGTGCCCAGTACAGCAAGAGCAGGCCAATACCTGTTATCCATTGTGCTCTGACCGGCAAGTGAAGGTATATGAGTGCACTGGCACCGTAGACAAGGGCAATGCGTTGCAAGACACCAGGGATGCGCAGCTGGCTCAGGTCATAGTAAAAAATGCCCACTACCAGCAAGCCTGCAGCTGCGGCAAGGGACAGATAACCCAGACTGCGGCGTATGTCTTCGGCCGATGATCCAAATACCTCGCGGGTAAAAAGACTGAGCAGAAATACTGTTAGCAGCCCGTAGTGGAGAAATTTGATACCGCCGGGAGCTCCCTCCATACCAAAACCGGGGAAAGCTGCCAGCAATAAGCCAAAACCAAAAATCGCCAGTACCCGCCAGCCGATCTTGCGGTGAATAGACTTCAGGTCAGCGCCGGCTTCCTTGCGACGCCCGAGGGCCAGCGGGATGGCCACGCCCACAATAAACAGAAAAAAGGGAAAAACCCAGTCGGTGGGCGTTATACCATGCCAGTCGGCATGCAACAGCGGCGCATAAACCGTCTCCCATGAGCCCGGGTTGTTGACCAGTGTCATGCCGGCAATGGTGATACCCCGAAATACATCCAGCGAAAGCAAACGTTGTGCCTTGTCCATACTTTTGCGTTATTTTGAGTGCTATTGTTGTTATTGGTCAAAAAAATGTATGTTATTATGGCCAGCATTATCAGGCAATACATATCGCAAAGTAAAGTGAACTACCACACAGTTTTCTTTCAGATGCCAGATTTGTCATCACACCCCAAAACTAATTAATTTACGGAATAAGCAAATCAAATTGTAAATTATATGTCAATAGTGAAGGAATTTAATGATTATCGGGCCCGCATGAACGAGAAAATTTTGGCAGAGGGCAACAAGTCACTGAAGCGCTTTTGGAGTCTGGATCATCAGACCTATCAGGATGGAGCGCTCGACGCACGTACAAAAGAACTGCTGGGCCTCGTGGCGAGCATGGTGCTCCGTTGTGATGACTGTATCCGCTATCACCTGGGCACCTGCTTTGAGATGGGGGTCACCAAGGCGGAAATTTTTGATGTCTTTGCTGTTGCCAATCTGGTGGGCGGGTCAATCTGCATACCGCACACGAGGCGGGCAGTAGAGTACTGGGAGGCACTCGAGGCTGAAAAAGAAGCATAGGAGCGTATGGGAACTCACCGGTCGGACCAGCGCGCTTCGAAAGCAGCAAATCGCCGGTCGAGTTCCTGTACCATGGCTTGTTTTACAGAGGGTTCTTTGAGGAAGCTGTACGTTATGCTGTTATATACCAGTTTTTTAATATCCCTATATGAAAAGGAAGGGTAGCGGTGTGCCAGCAATACGTATTGCTCACTCAGGTTGGTGCGCAGCACACCTTCATCATCAGTCGAAATCACCAAAGGGACGCCAGCCTCCCACAGCCATTGTACGGGATGTCGGTTGCCGGCAATGCCAAGGATAAATTCGTTGCTTGACAGGTTGATTTCGACCGCTACCGAGCGCCTTCGCAGGGTGTCGAGCAGGGATAGTACGTTGTGCTCGTAGGGCAGATCCACACCATGGCCAATGCGGCTGGCGCCTGCAATGTCGACGGCTGCAGTCACATGCCAGCGTAAGTGCTCGGGCTGTGTGACGCCCAATGACAGTTCGCCTGCATGCATTGCAAACCGGACTTCGGGAAATTGGCGATGCAAAAACCTAAAGAAGTGCATGTGCAGCCAGTAGTCGGCCAGCGCGACCGGGTTGTGCTCAGGAGCGACAATGTTGACACCTACGACCAGCGCGTCGGCAGTAGCCAGATTGCAGGCGAGCAGCAAATCTGCAAATACTTGCGGGGCAGGCAGCACGCGCAAGGCAAAATATTGATAGCGCATGGCAAAGCCTTGTTCGTCAATGGCCAGTTGCTCGTGAAGCTGTCGCAAACTGCGCGCCTGCCGGGCCGAAAGTTCGCCGGCTGCCGGCTGCAGGCGGGTGTATTGTTGCTGTAAAAAAGCATAGAGAGCGGCGGTATCTCGGGCTGCCTGCATGCTGCCGAGCAACTGGTTCCAGTGAGGGATGCTGTCTGCGGTGAGCGGTAAGTGAGCACGCTCCAGCATAGTCTCTATGTACAGGATGTTGTCTCCAACTGCCCGTTGCTTGAGCTCGAGTAAGCCTTCTGCCAGTATGCTGTCGACAATGAAGTTGAAGCGGGGAAATGAATTGAAAAAATCATCATAGCTGGTAGCCTGGCCGGGTGAAAAGTCCATGGCAGACCAGTGGCGCAACAAAGTCCGCTCTGCTTCATAGTAGCTAACAGACGCAACCCACTGTTGCAGGCGAGTCCAGCCGGCCATATCGGCCGGCGCCTGGAGTTGCAACTGAAGGCTGGCCGGATGTATATAAGCGTTGTGTCGGAGGGCTGCCCGAAAGAAAGTCTCAGGATACACAGAGCCGCTAAAATGATGGTGTAAATCCCCGCCTTTGGGCATATCCTGAAAGAAGGCAGTGAGTGCTGCCGGATAATCTCGGATCTCGTCAAGTCGTTGGGCCACGCGGCGCTCCTGTGCCTGCGAAGCGCCCCAGGCGAAGCTCGTCACCCACACAATCAGAATCCATCGAAATGCGGGCTTGTGCAGATGTACCTTCATGTACAGGAAGTATGATAATGAGCAATAAAGGACTACAACTGTCAGTCTTTGTCGGTCGCAAAGTAAGGCTGTATCAGCAGGCCATTTTTCATGCGGGGCTCAAACCAAGTGGACTTGGGGGGCAAAACCTGCCCGGCATCAATGATGGCCTGAAACGTCTGCCAATCAAGCGGGTAAAGGCAAAAGCCTATGCTACCTGGATGGGCGGCAACGGCTTCTTCCAAACCTGCTATCCCTTTGGGCCCCTCAATATAGTCAATTTTTTTGTCTGTACGAACATCTTCTATGCCCAAAATGCGGTGCAGGATAAGGTCATTGAACAGGTCTACATCTGTACTCACTGATCGGTCGGGGCGTGTAAACCAGGTGAGATCCCGCCAGCTTACCGAAAACCATTCACCGGCCAGCAGCATGCTGAGCTCGTGGGCTGCTGTAGGCATAGCGGCTGCCGGCAGTCGCGCAAGGGTGGCATAGTTGGACAACTCAGCCATGAACGCGGCCGGGCTGATGTGCTCGAGAGCATTGTACACTACGCGGTTAAAGTTATGTATCTCCAGGGCGTCGGCAGGAAAAAAAGCACACATCAGATTTTCATAAGCGGACTGCACCGCAAGACCTTGGTGCTGCCGGTACAAACTGACGGCACTGCTGAAGCGGTGGTGACCGTCTGCTATGTAAGCATGCTGTAGTCCCTCAGCAAACAAGGCTTGAAGGTGAACGATGTCAGCCTTCATACTGACGGGAAAAAACCGATGGATCTCCTGAAGTTCCTCAACTTCTACTTCCCAGGCCGGATCTTGGGCTGACGCATAGGCCTGTAGCCATTGATCCAGCACTTCATAGCCCGGATAGGTGAGTAGTATGGGTTTGACAACCGCCCCACGTTCCAGACTTAGCCGTCGCTGCACAGCTTCCTTGCTTTCTATAGTGAGCTCATGCCGCAAAACAAAACCATCTTCATAATGGGAGACGGGTATGCAGCCAATAATACCCGTTCGTACTTGTTGCCCTTGTACAATCTGATAAACAAACAGTGACGATTCCGGGTAAGCCTGAAATAGTTGTTGCTGTTGAAAGGAATGATAGTCGGACTTGACAGCCAGAAAAAAATCATTGTCAGACTGGCCTGCTGCCGCCTCTAAATACAAAGCGCGAAATGGTAAAATGGTCATCTGGTAAACAGGCTTGGAGGGCACTAAATTACGCATTCCCCGCGTAGCAGTCGAAAAAAATATGACCTGCCAACATCTGTCAGGATGAATGAACTTCGCCGAAGGCTGGTTTTTTGTGTTGAACAATAAGGTTAATCAGCTGATTAGTGGTTTTCTATACCAAAGGGGTGTGCCCATGCGTACGAACTGTCAAAAATAGCTACCGCCTAAAAAGCAGAAAAGTGCAACCCGAGAGCGGCACTTTTCCAGAATAACTAAACCCCAGTTATATCTCGTACGCAACTGCCAAACGGCAGGCGAAACAGGCATGAATTAGTCCCTGCTGAAAATAGCCAGCAGACGAAGCATCTCAATGTATAGCCATACCAAGGTAATCAGCAGGCCCATAGCAAAAAACCATTCCATGTAGGCTGGCAGCCCGTGCCGCTCCCCTTGTTCGAAATTGTCGAAATCCAGCAGGAGATTCAGGGAAGCAATGGCCACCACGAACAGACTCAGGGCTATGCTCATCCAACCACCACCTGCACCAACAGGCGTCTGTATACCGAACCAGCCCAACACAAAATTTAGCAGATAGACCACCGCGATAGCCGACGTCGACAGAATGACCACTGATTTGAACTTCTGCGTTACCTTTATAATGCCTGTCCGGTAGACAAAGAGCATGATGAAGAATACTGCCAGCGTAAGGGTCACTGCGTGGAAAATAATCCCTTCAAAAGCCGCGGCAAAAGCCGCGGAGATGGCGCCTACAAACAATCCCTCAAGAACAGCATGGATGGGTGCTATAATCGGCGACCAAGCGGGCCTGAACACAGCAATGAGTGCAAGTGCAAACCCTCCTATGGAACCCGCCGGAATGAAAAACGAAAGGGGGTATAAGAAAGATAAAAAACAAACCGACAGGAAGACGACACCCAAAAGCATGCTCTTGTTGACAGCTCCCGCTACAGTCATTGGCTGCGAACCTGCGATGCCCTGACTAGCCTGTGCGGACAGGGTCATGACGCGCTGACTGAACATAGGGTTACTGGATTGAAATTTTCGGAATAATGCCATGTACTTGGTTTTAAGATTTACATAACGAAATTAAAGTAAGATAATTGTCTGTGCAACAGTATAGACAGAAATTAGCTGACAAATGTCATTAAATAAGGTATGAAAAAAGGAAAAAAATCATATTGCAAAATATTTCACCTGTTTTAGTGAAAATGCTGTTTTTGATCGAAATTTTAAACGGGTGCTTTGGTATTGGCTGCAGATAGCTGCAGTAATTTGCAGGAAATTTAAAAAAATATTTCAGCAGCCAGCCGGAAGGTATTGGCATGGGCTTCGACAATACGCGACAGTCGTTCGGCATACCCTCCGCCCATGCTGATGGCCAATGGTAGCTGATAGTGATGGCAGTATTGGAGCACGATGCGGTCTCTTTCTTTGCAGCCGGCCATGCTCATGCTGAGGCGTCCGAGTTTGTCGTCGGCCAGCACATCAACGCCCGACAGATAAAATACCATATCGGGCTGTACCTGCTCAAACAGGCGCGGCAGGGTGTTGCGCAGCAATTGCAGGTAGTAGTGATCACCAGTCTGATCGGGCAAGGGCAGGTCGAGGTCCGATTGTTCTTTGCGCAGCGGGTAGTTTTTGGCGCCATGCATACTAAAGGTGAAGACGCGGGGCTCGTGAGCAAATATCTGGGCAGTTCCGTTGCCCTGATGTACGTCCAGATCAATAATCAGAATCTTCTGGCAGATGCCATGGTGTAACAGATAATTGGCAGCAATGGCTATATCGTTGAACACGCAGAAACCTTCGCCCCGGTCACTGAAGGCGTGGTGGGTACCACCGGCAATGTTAAGTGACACACCATACTGCCGGGCATACAGCGCACATTGCAGGGTGCCGCCGGCGATGTAGCGACCCCGCTCCACGAGTCGGGGGGTCATGGGAAAACCGATGGCGCGAATCTCTTTGGTGCTGAGCTGCTGGTCCCGCAGCTTGTGCCAATAGGCTTCGGTATGGGTGAGGAGGATGGTATGCTCGTCAACAGGCTCGGGATGAAAAAAATTACTTTCACTGGCAGTGCCCTCATAGCAGAGTTGCTCCGGCAGCAGGTCGTACTTGACCATCGGAAACCGGTGGCCTTCCGGCAGCTGGTATCGATAAATGGGAGAGAATGCAATCTTCAACATGACAGTAGTCAGGATTGTGGCTTTTACCGGACAAACACCCGGCTGCATCGGTGCGGCCCGCGCTATTCCGGTCATTTGACCACCCAATGGCTATGCAAAAATCATAAATATCGAGTCAAAACAATAAAAATCTAAACAGCGGGTTACTGCCTATGTTGAAAGACAAAGAAAATTAATAGCTTTGCACCTCAAAATTGATTACTATCATGCGCGTTTTTCAGTTTGTTGCCTTGCTGGCGATCGCTGCCAGCACCCTTGTATGGTCTTGTACCAGTGACAATAAAGATATCCAGTTTCTATATGATACGACCTGGGAATTCGATGTGCATAGTATGCGCGACTCATTGGATTTCCCTAAGTTGACACCTTTCGAACAGGCGGCTTCCGTCTCCGGCCTCACCCGCATTGAAGGCATGACGCTCAAGTTTCGCAAGGACAGTGTCGTTGTGCTCCGGCAATATGACGGTACGGAGACGCTGGGTGGCTGGTTGCTTTCCAATGATCGCAAGGAGATGACCATCCAGATTTCTAAGGTTGCCGTTGATGCTCAGCAGGTGGTGGAGTTCACACCTGAGCGCATCGTATTGGCTGCTGACCGCAAGCTGGGTTTCATCTATCCCAAGATTCTGGTGCCTGCCGGTACAGTGAAGAAGAAAGAGCCTGCTCAAAAGCCTGCTGGTGAGCAGCAGCCTGCTATCGAGGCAGAGCAGGAGATTCGGAAGTAGGTCCTGCCCTGTAACTTCCGTCAACGACAAAGGCAACAGCGGTCAACCGTTGTTGCCTTTGTCGTTGCTGGCATCTTCTTGTGTTTTGCGGCAGCAGCTTCCAATAGGCTGCCCGGCTATGTTAGCGTCAACGCCTGCCTGTTAGGTCAGTGCGGCAGCAGCTTTAACTGTCTATCAAGGCCCAGTCGCTGTCTTTCAGCTGTATGACGCGTGTTTCTTCTGCCCGCCGGCTTGTATCGCCGGCCAGATTTTCCAGCCGCAGCACACCTCTGGGGCATACAGCCGAGCAGATGCCACAGCCTACACAAGAGGCGCGTACGATATCCTGTCCCCGTTGCGCGTAGTGCCGCACGTCAATCCCCATCTCGCAGTAGGTCGAGCAGTTGCCGCAGGAAATGCACTGTCCCCCGTTGACGGTAATCCGGAACCTGCTCCGAAACCGCTGTACCAGCCCCAGGTAGGCGGCCAGCGGGCAGCCAAAGCGACACCAGCTGCGGTTGCCCAGCAGCGGGTAAAAGCCGGTGCCAATGACACCGGCAAAAGAGGATCCTATGAGAAAGCCGTACCAGGTACGCAGGTCTGCACTCGCCAGCAGGAAGACTTCGGCTTCACCAGTAAAATAGGTATACAGCACCAGGGCGGTCATCACGACGGCAAATACCAGTACACCATGAATCAGCCAGCGCTCGACCCGCCAGGCGCGCAGGCTTTTGTCAGACAGGTGTCGCCAGGGGTCTCCAACCGTTTCTGCCAGCCCCCCACAGCCGCATACCCACGAGCAATACCAACGCTTACCAAAAAAATAGGTCAGCACAGGTACGCCAACGACCGTAAGCACAATGCCCCAAACCAGCATGAATACGCCTAGCCCCCCGCTGCTCAGCAGGTATTTGAGGTTGTAGTCAAAGAAAAAAGTGTAGTTGAGTGGCCATATATTTTTGAAATCATAATAAGGTTGTTGCAATCTCACCAGGATCTCGGGTATTAAAAAGGCGAAGGCTGTCTGGAAAAACATGACGGACAACGTCCTGTACACTTGGTAGCGGTTGTGCCAGTATTTGGCAAGCATGCGCACGCCCATGACAAGCACGCCCAGGGTGTAAAGCAGACCGTAGAAAAACCACTGGCTGGCCGGCATACCCGATAGCATACGGCTGAGCGGATCGACCATGGCCACCCAAGCACCTATATGCTGGGGAGCCCAGTACAGCAGCACATAGAAGGTGATGAGCAGCAGTCCGGCCACTACGCCCAGCCAGCCGCTGGTTGCAGGAGAGGCCGAGCGGGCACCACCCGGTCCGAAGCGGCGCTCGGGCCATAGCACCAGGCCTATGACAAGCACTGTGAGCCCCGCCGTGATGAGCGGCCAAGTCCACTCGTCCTGCATGTAGACGACCCCGTACGCCAATAAGCCCACAACAGCCAGGCTCAGCATAGCGGTACGGAGTCCCCACCGCAGTCCTCGGCTTAGGGAACGGTGGTAGGTGTGGTCGTTGATGCCATGTGGGAAAGGCCCAAACATAGGCAGATACGAAAATATGCCGCCCAGCACGAGCAGCCCTATGCTTAGGGTAAAAAAGAGCCATGGGCGGTCCCTGACGGGGCCCGTAGCGGCAGCGGAGGTGATGCTCAGCAGGTAATTTTTTTGCTGCCAGCCCCCCATGCGTACCGCACTGGCCTTTATGCCCACAGGCAGCGGCCCGCGGGCTTCTTTTTCCAAGGACACGGCTGCCTGCGCCAGCACGGCCCGCAGCGCGGGCACGAAGCTGAAGCTGCTGCCATAAGTTTTTTCCAAAACCCCACCCGCTGCAGCAGCCCGCAGAATGGCTTGCTGATGGTGTGGGTTGTCGATCTTCAGCGCGCGGGCCTCCAGCCGAAAACGGTCGAGACCGTTGACGAGCAGCAGCATCGCCAGCCCGAGGCCGCTGAAGAGGATGCCAAGGGTGCGCATCGAGGACATATTAGTTGTTTTTGTATTCATATACAGGTCGCTTGCTGTCGGGGCTGGCGCTCATGTGGAAGACCAGTTCCCCGCCTTCAACCAGCATTTTGTGGGGAAGTTCAAAATGGGTGACACGCTTGCCGTTGAAGGTTACTTCTTTGACATAAATATTTTCTTCGCTTTGCTCCAGCGCGCGGATACGTAGTTGCCGCCCGTTTTCGAGCTCGACGACGGCCTCTTCCACCAGCGGGCTGCCGAGTGCATAGCGGTCGGAGCCCGGGCATACGGGATAAAAGCCGAGTGCGCTAAACAGGTACCAGGCCGACATCTGGCCGGCATCGTCGTTGCCACAAAGGCCGTCGCGTGCATTGGCGTACATGCTGCGCAGAATCATGCGCACCCGCGCCTGTGTTTTTGCAGGCTTGGCAGCCCAATTGTAGAGGTAGGGGATGTGGTGGCCGGGTTCGTTGCCGTGGACGTAGCTTCCGATGATACCGTCGCGGGTTATGTCTTCATTTTTCTCGATGTAGCGGTCGGCCAGTGTCATGGTAAAAAGAGAATCGAGCAGCTTGCTGAAGTGCTGTGGCCCGCCCATGAGGCCGATCATTTCGGGTATGCGGTGCGGGACGTACAGGCCGTAGTTCCAGGCATTGCCTTCGATAAATCCCTGTCCGTGGGTGTCGAGCGGGTCAAACTGTGCCCGAAAGCTGCCGTCAGACAGCCGCGGGCGCATGAAGGCGGTCGATGCATCGTATACGTTGCGGTAGGAGAGCGCCCGTTGCGCATAGGTTGCAGCCGTTGTCCGGTCGCCGGCAAGGTTGGCAAGTTGTGCTATGCACCAGTCGTCATAGGCGTACTCGAGTGTTTTGGATACGGAGTTGGGGGAGAGATCTTCCGCCACATACCCGCGTGCGAGGTAGCTGTCGAGTCCGTCAAAATAGGGCACCTGTGAGGTCTGTACACAGGCGTCCAGTGCTTTTCGCAAGTCAAAATTGCCAACGCCCTTGACGGCTGCGTCTGCAATAACAGATACTGCGTGGTAGCCTATCATACACCAGTTTTCATTGGCATGGTGACTCCAGATGGGTAGCATACCGTGTACGCTTTGCGACTGGTGTGCGAGCATGGATTTGATCATATCGTTGTTGCGCGCGGGCTGCACCAGGTTAAACCAGGGGTGCAGGGCGCGATAGGTATCCCAAAGGGAAAAGACGGTGTAGTTGGTGAAGCCTTCTGCCCGGTGTACGTTCTGGTCCAGCCCCCGGTATTGCCCGTCAACATCCTGGTAGACGGAGGGGCTGAGGAAGGTGTGGTAAAGGGCTGTATAAAAAACCGTTTCGTCATCGGGCGTCATGGTTTTTACTTTCACCCGCGCCAGCTCCTGGTTCCACAGGGCGCGCGTAGCAGCACGCATACCCTCAAAGTCCCAGCCGGGGTTTTCTGCGGCCAGGTTGCGCTGGGCACCAGCAGTGCTTACGCCCGAGAGGGCGCATTTCACCATGATTTGCTCGCCGGCAGCCACATCAAAAGAAAACCAGGCGCGCAGGTTGCGGCCGGCCATCTCGGGGAAGTTGCGGTACTGGTCAAATTTTCGGTAGAAACCGCGGTAGGGAGAGGGGTTGAGGTCCTGGTAGCCGTACTGCCGGAAGGGGCGGGAAAATTGCAGAACAAAGTAGACGGTGCGGGTGCGCGCCCAGCCGGTAGTCTGCCGATAGCCGCTGATGGTAGAGTCGTTTTCTACCCGCAGGAAGGTCCATACATTTTTGCCTTCGTATTGGTAGATGTTGTGTATCAGATCAAGGATAAAATGGGCACTGTCGGCTTCTTTGAAGGTATAGCGGTGAAAACCCGTGCGCGGACTGGCTGTCAGCTCCGCGTCTATCTGGTACTTGTCAAGGCTTACCCGGTAATAACCCGGCGATGCTTCTTCGGTTTCTTTGCGAAAGCGGCTGTGATACCCCTCTGTTGAGTGCTCAGGCTGGCCCGGCTCCAGCTGCAGCGGGCCGGTGGTAGGCATCAGCAGCAAGTCGCCCAGATCCGAATGTCCGGTACCACTAAAATGCGTATGCGCAAATCCCATGATGGTGCTGTCCCTGTCCTGGTAGCCGGCACAGTACTCATAGGTGGCAGGGTTGTAGGTTCCTTCTGCAGAGAAATAGGGAACCATGCGCGTTTCAGGACTCAGCTGCACCATGCCGAAGGGGGCAACAGCCCCCGGGAAAGTGTGCCCCATGCGGCGGGTACCAATAAATACGTCGACCTTAGATGCGTAGTCGCCAGCCTCGTCAGCTTGTGCCGATACATCTGCGGCAGCCCAGCTCAACAATCCGATTACATACAAAAAGAACCCTATTCTCTTCATAATTGCGTACATTGGAGGTATCATTGTCATCTTGCAAAATAAATATTTTTTGCCAATCCGGCGAGAAGTAAAACCATGCCTGCGGTGACAGGGACAAAACTCAAAAAAATTCTACCTTTGCAGTGTTTTTTACACTAAATAATTAAAAATATGGCGCATAATTTACTTGCCGGCAAGAGAGGTGTAATCTTCGGTGCTCTCGATGATAAATCCATCGCCTGGAAAGTAGCCGAACGCTGCGTGGAAGAAGGCGCTGCCATCACGCTTACCAACGCTCCCGTAGCTATGCGTTTTGGCCAGATTAATGAGCTGGCCAACCGCCTCAATGCGCAGGTCATTCCTGCCGATGCTACTAGTCTCGACGACCTCGAGAATCTTTTCAGCCAGTCACAGGAAGTATTGGGCGGGAAGCTCGACTTTGTGCTGCACTCCATCGGCATGTCTATCAATATGCGCAAAGGTCGCCCCTATACCGACCTCAACTATGAGTGGATGCAGAAAACGTTCGATGTATCGGCGATTTCTTTCCACAAAGTCATGCAGACGCTGTGGAAAATGGACGCTATGAACGACTGGGGTTCTGTCATGGGGCTCACCTACATCGCTGCACAACGCGTCTTCCCCGACTACAACGAAATGGCGGAGAGCAAGGCGCTGCTCGAAAGCATCGCCCGGAGCTTTGGCTATCACTTCGGCACGCGCAACAAAGTGCGCGTCAACACGATTAGCCAGTCGCCTACCATCACTACTGCCGGCTCTGGCGTCAAGGGTTTCGATCAATTTTTCGGCTATGCTGACAAAATGTCCCCTCTCGGCAATGCGCCGGCGGACGCCTGCGCCGACTACTGTGTGGTGTTCTTCAGCGATCTCAGCCGCTATGTGACTATGCAGAATCTATACCACGACGGCGGGTTCAGCAATATGGGTATGAACCCGGCTGTGCTGGGCTTGTAGCTGTAATACAGTTTATTATAAAAATGGGTGATGACAGCATTTTTCCGGCAGCCTGCCGGAAAAATGCTGTTTTTATAAGTGCAGCAGGCGCGTTGCATACGCCTCCGGCGATGCCTGGCTACTGATGCGCGTATGGGCGGGTAAAAATTGCCAGGGCGTGGCTTGCTGTGTCCAGTCAAAAGTATCTTTTTCCAAAAAACGCCTGCGGTAGGCCGCCGGCGTGCAGTTCCTGTATTTTTTAAAAAGGCGGTTAAAGTTGGCGAGGTTGTTGAAACCTGAGCGCAGGCTCACCTGCGCGATGGTGTCGTCAGTATCCAGCAGCAACTTGCAGGCATGACCAATGCGAAGGTCAATCAAAAACTGGGTAAAACTGCGGAAGGCGTATTTTTGGAAAAAATGGCTGAAAGCGGATTCGCTCATGTGCACCTGCGCCGCCACGTCGCCCATTTTGAAATCTGCCTGGGTAAAGTGTCGCAGAATATAAGCGTAGGCCAGCTGAATGCGGTTGGTCTCCGCCCGAAGGGCGCCCGGAGAAAATCCTTCGCTGGCCAAAAAACGTGCCTGCTGTGCGTTGGACAGCAAGTCGAGTAGTTTGAAAAACTCGATGATATTCTCAAATCCCTTGTCCTGGGTCAGGCTGATCATAATATCCATGGCGGCCGCACAGGTTCGCTCATCAAATTTGATGCCGCGACTGGCTTCCTGCAGCAGCTTGCGAATTTTGATGAAACGCTCTTTTTGGAATAACTGCCCTCCAAACAAGTCCATGGCAAACTGAATGGTGATGACACGGTAGGGCTTGCCACTTTCCTGCAGCTGTCGGTCACCGTCCCACTTGTGGTAAAGGTAGGGCCCCAACAGTACCAAATCACAGTCGGTATAGCGCTCGGTGGAGTCGCCGACGATGCGGGTGCCCGACATACCTACCACGAGGTTGAGCTCGTACTCGGCATGGTTGTGGATGGGGTAGTCAAAGCCATTGCTCACCGAATCCAGCACGACTAGTACGTCCTGTGGTTTCAGGGGCGTAATCTCTCTGTAAATGTTCATTTGTTGCTCGGTTGTTTAGTTTTATCGGGCTATGTATACAATGGAAGTGTAGCGATTGCTATGTAAGGTAGCCGACAAAAGCTGCCGGGCCTTGTTGCGCACGGGGCATCATGTTTGTAACGGGCTTCACAAAAGTATTATTTTTTTACATCATTGTATTGTTGGGCAATAATTGTTGTGCATATTTTTGTAAGTATAGTATAAAATACTGCAGATATGCACACGCATACACAAAGAAAAGGTCTTGGAGGGGTTGATGGTAAGGGGTTTCCACGGGTGCTTTCGCGGGCGGCCTGCCTGCTGGCTTGTTATTGGCTGCTGGCCGGTAGCACGCCATTGATGGCACAGGCATTTCGGTTGAGCGGATTGGTCGTTTCGGCGGCCGACAAGCAGCCGCTGATTGGGGCAACTTTGCTGGAGAAGGGTACGGACAAGGGGACAATAACAGACACTGACGGTGGTTACAGTCTGGAGTTGTCAGGGCCGCGGGCAACGATTGTGGTGAGCTATATCGGTTTTGAGACGAGGGAGATTGCTGTCGAGGGGCGGCCGGTTATCTATGTCGAACTGCCGGTTGCATCAACGCTGATACAGGAGGTAATCGTGACGGGTTACAAGCGCGAAACCCGGGCCGATGTATCTTCCGCGATTAGCTCCATCAAGGCAAAGGAGATTGAGAAGCTGGTTGTCACCGGCATCGATCAGGCCCTGCAGGGGCAGGCGCCCGGGGTAGCAGTGACGCAGGTGACGGGTTCGCCGGGAGACGATATAGCGGTGCGCATCCGCGGTGTCGGTACACTGGGCAATAACAATCCGCTGTACGTCATCGACGGCGTGCCGACCACTGGTGGGCTAAACATGTTTTCACTGACGGATATAGAGTCTATTGAGGTGCTGAAGGATGCGGCCGCCGCCGCCGTCTATGGATCCCGGGCTGCCAACGGGGTAGTACTGATTACCACCAAGCGAGGAAAGGCGGGGACACCGGTTTTCAGCTACGAAAATTACCTGGGCGTGCAGCAGCCCGTCAACCTGCCGGAGTTACTCAATGCGGAGGAGTATTTGAGTCTGCGCAACGAGGCCATCGCCAATGCCAACCAGCTCCGCAATCCTGCCAACCAGCTGCCTTCCTATGATCCGGCTATACTGGATACACTGCCGGACAATGACTGGCTGGACATGCTCTTCAATCCGGCGCTCATGCAGCGGCACGCGCTCTCTGCCAGAGGTGGCAGCGACAACAGCAGCTACTACCTCTCCGGGGAGTACCTGAACCAGGAGGGCATTTTCAAGGGGCAGGGGTTTGACAAATACCAGCTGCGCTTCAATGGGGATATCGGCAAGGGGCGCTTCCGGCTGGGCAATAATATTATGTTTTCGCATACAGACCGCAAGGTCATCAATGCTTCAGGTGATGGATTTGGGCCGGGCAACGAGTTGAGTGGCATACGGTATGCACTCATCGCGTCGCCCGTTTTTCCTGCCCGCTATGCCGATGGCAGCTATGTCAACGTGAGCGCCGAGCTGGGTGATCCGGTACTCTACGGAGACGGCAATGCCAACCCGTTGGTATTTGTCGAAAATACAGACTGGACAGTCAAGCGCTACCGCCTTTTCGGCAATGTATTTGCCGAGCTCGAATTGCTGGAGGGCGTAAAATTGCGCTCTACGCTGGGTGGCGACCTGCAGTTTGATCGCGAGAAGTTGTTTAAAAAACAACTTTCCCCGGCGATTTACGCGCCCACTTCACTGAATGAGGGGCGTGTGTTCAACCAGACGATGATATGGAACAATACCCTGGATGTGCAGCGTACACTGGCGGGAGGGCACAGAATTTCTGCATTGGCGGGTATGGAAGCCATCCAGAACCACACCGACTATCTGGGCGCTTCCGCCAACAACTTCCGGCGTACAGATCCGCTTTTCCGGTACATCAGCGCAAGTATTCCCGAAGAAATCAACAACCTCGGCAATTCGGGTATAGCAACCGAGTGGGCCTTGCTGTCGTGGTTTGGACAGTTCAACTATGCCTATAAGAATCGCTATGTCGTGGGGGCAGCTATCCGGCACGACGGATCCTCGCGCTTTGGCAAAGATAACCGTTGGGGAACCTTCCCTTCTTTTTCACTGGCGTGGAACTTGTCCAATGAACCTTTCTTTGAGGATGTACGCTTCGTATCGGCGCTCAAGATCCGGGGGAGTTGGGGGCGGCTCGGCAATCAGGAAATCGGCGTATACCCCTACAGTTCGCTGGTCAATACAGGAGAATTTGTGTACGTATTCGGCGAACAGATCGTCAATGGTGCCAGTATACAGGAGGTGGGTAACAGTGGTGTGAAATGGGAAACCAGCACGCAGGCCAATTTGGGGATTGATGCGAGTTTCTGGCAGGACCGGCTGTCGGTGACGGTGGATGCCTACCGCAAGCGCACGGATGATATTCTGGTGCGCGTACCCATTCCGCAGGCAGGAGGGGCTACGCGTCCGCCATTTATCAATGCTGCCTCGGTAGAGAATAAAGGTATTGAGGGTAATATTAGCTATCGGGATGCCTGGGGTGATTTCAACTACAATATTGGCTGCAATCTGGCGACCGTGCGCAATGAGGTACTGTCCATTGCCGACAGCGAGCCTATACTGGGAGGCTTTGGTTTGTCGGACGGACCGATTACCCGTACGGAGCCCGGTCAGGCAGTGGGTTCGTTTTTCCTGTGGGAGATGGAAGGAATCTTTCAGACAACTGAGGAGATTGCAGCCAGTCCTTTTCAGTCGCAGTTTACTCGCCCCGGCGATGTGAAGTTTCGGGACCTCAACGGCGACAATAAGATTGACGATAAGGATCGCCGGCATGTGGGCAGTCCTTTTCCGCGCTTCACTTTCGGGATGACGGCCGGCTTTAGCTGGCGCAACATAGATTTTTCAATGCTGTTGCAGGGTGTTAGCGGTAATGATGTGTATTTTTTGTACGGCAACTTTGCCTACGAGACACAACTGCGCGGCTTCAATTCCTACCGGGAGCTGCTCAACCGCTGGACGCCTGAGAATCCCTCAACGACCATGCCGCGGGTGAGCGTCGATGACCGCAACGGCAACCGGCGCATTTCAACGCGCTTTCTCATGGACGGCTCCTACCTGCGGGTGAGGAATATCACCCTTGGGTGTGATCTCAACCGCTGGCTCAGGTGGCGCGATATCAGCCTGCTGCGCTTGTATGCAGGTGCCCAGAACGCACTAACATTCACCAAATATCCGGGGCTCGATCCCGAAATTCAGGCCAATGCCAATGATACGAGAGGCTTAGGACTTTCGTCTGACCTGAGTGTAGGAATCGACTGGGGAACCGTTCCGGCTCCCCGGACCTGGATTATCGGTATGCAGCTTACTTTCTGATCCCCCCAACCAACTGAACCAATAACCATGAAAACCATGCATGTTTTACTGCTGCTGCGTCTCCGTGTTGCCGCCAACCGACTGGGGGCTGCCATAAAAAATACCGGTTTGTTGCTACTGGCAGCGCTGGCGCTGTCTGGCTGTCAGGGAATTCTGGATAAGGAGCCCATTGCTATTTTCGATGCGGCATCCTTTTTTCAGACCGAGTCAGATGCTGTGCAGGCAATCAATGCTGCCTACCGGCCGCTGCTTTTCAACAATCGCAATGGCAATTTCTACTGGGCTTTTGCAGTGATTACGGCCGATGAGGCAATCACGGGCGGCGACGGATCACGGCCCGGGCTTGTTGAGCTTGATGCCTTTTCCTATACGCCCCGCACAGAGGAGCTTAATACGTTCTGGAAGTTGCAGTATGAAGGAATCACGCAGTGCAATTTGGTGCTTGACAACCTCGAAAAGATTGATATGAGTGAGCAGCGACGCAACGAGATAAGAGGTGAGGCGCTTTTCCTGCGCTCGTATTATTACTTCCTGCTTACACAGGTTTTTGGAGATGTGCCGCTTTTTACGCGCTTAGTGCCTCCTGCCGAGTTGAAGGTAGCCAGAACGCCGCGGGCGATCATCTGGGCGCAGCTGCAGGAAGACTGTGCCGCTGCGGCAGCTTTTTTACCCATCACCCAACCGCCGGCTGCGGTAGGGCGGGCCACCAAGGGGGCTGCCCTGGCGCTGGCTGCCAAAGTGCAGCTGTATGCGGGCGAATGGAGCAAGGTGGTGGCGAGTGTGCAGGAGATCAAAAGTCTGGGGATTTATGACCTGATGGCCGATTATGAGGCTAATTTCAGGAAGGAAACGCAGAATAATGCCGAGAGTGTGTGGGAGATACAGCACGCCAATCTCGAACTAGGTGTGGGTAACTTCCTGAATCAGTGGTGGATGTCGCGAAAATTGAATGGCTATGGCTTTGCCGAGACAACCGCTGCTTATTTTGCTGCGTTTGAGCCCGGTGATCCTCGCCGCCGCTTTACCGTGGCGCAGAACAATGAGCCTTACTTTGGTACGATTTATAAGAATTCCTTCTCCTCCACTCGCTACAGTCCGCGTAAATTTTTACAGGATACGTCTGCTGTCAGCCAGCCAGCCGATGGAGACATCAATTACACAGCCATACGTTTTGCTGAGGTACTGCTGTGGGAGGCAGAGGCGCTCAATGAGCTGGGTCGCGTGGCCGAGGCACAGCAGCCGCTCGAGCGGGTGCGCGCCCGCGCCCGTGCGCAGGCGGCAAATCCTGCCACGACCTTGCCACCAATAGTGACCAATGATCAGCAACAAATGCGGGAGGCTATCAGGCATGAACGACGGGTTGAACTGGGCTTCGAGCTGCATCGGTTTTTTGACCTCGTCCGGTGGGGGCTGGCCGATGATCTGCTGCCGGGCTTTCAGACGGGTAAACACGAATTTTTTCCTGTACCGCAAACCGAGATGGATCTCAATCCCAGGCTGGTGCAAAATCCGGGCTACCAGTAGCACCTTCGGGCAATGTACCGGACAAGGGGGGAGGAGCATCGGCCTTTGTACGAACAGATTGGGTGATTTTTTGCGGGCGATGTGTAAATCTTGAAGTATAAACAAATAAAAAACATGTAATGCGTACATATAAGGTATTGATTTTTTTGATTTTGTGTGTTTTTTATGGAGGCTTCGTATGGGCGCAGCCGGGGCAGCTGTCAATACCACGGGTGGATATGATGCCGGCGCAGCCCACGCCCTACAACATGCGCAACTGGGAGCAGGTGGCGCAGCGCTACGACAGCCTGGTGTATGATGTGACCCGTAGTGGGCAGTACCTGCCGCTGTCTTTTTTATCCCCTGCGGGTATCAACTACCCGGAATATCCTGCTTTTCGGTTGCACACCTATGTGGGTACGAATGCTCCATTTGGCAACGAGGCAATTAATGTGCTTCCATCGCTGGTAGGGGCTAGTCTGGTGGGTATTGATAAGCGCAGCCAGTACGGATATGACTGGATTCGGATGGCACAGGATTTTTACAACAAAAATAATGGTGAGCATATCTACCTCAACAGTCCGTCGACTTCGAGTGGCAATGACTGGTGGTACGATATGATGCCAAATGTCTTTTTTTACCAGCTGTATGATTTGTATCCCGGGCTGGGAACAGTGGCCGACAGCCAGTTTGTGTCTGTTGCCAACCGTATGTTGGCATCGGTGCAGGCAATGGGGGGCAACGACGCGCCTTGGGCGGTACCCTATATGAATTATCGGGCGTGGAATTTTCGCACAATGACGCCTAATCCCAACGGTGTGCCTGAGCCTGAGGCTGCGGGTGCTTATGCATGGCTGTTGTACAACGCCTGGAAGGTTACCGGCAATCCCGCTTACCTGAAGGGCGCCGACTGGTCTATGGAGTTTTTGAACAACTGGAATTCGAATCCCTCCTACGAGCTGCAGCTGCCCTATGGCACCCTTACGGCTGCCCGGATGAATGCAGAACTAGGTACGCGTTATGATATTGCTAAGATGCTCAACTGGTCATTTGACAGAGGAGGGCTTCGTGGCTGGGGGACTATTGTGGGTAACTGGGGTGGTTTTGATGTGTCGGGACTGGTAGGAGAAGCCAACGATAACGGCAATGACTATGCATTTCAGCTGAACGGCATGCAGCAGGCAGCTGCCTTGGTGCCTATGGTTCGCTACGACAAGCGTTATGCAAGGGCTATTGCTAAGTGGGTACTCAACCTGGCGAATGCAAGCAGGCTTTTCTTTCCGGGCTTTTTACCTGCTCAGCAGCAGGATGCGTCAGCCTGGTCTGCAGTCAATGATCCCCGGCAAGTGATGGGCTATGAAGCGATGCGACAGCAGTGGCAGGGGTTGACACCTTTTGCTACCGGCGATGCAGTCAATGGAGGCTGGGCGGCTACCAACCTGGCATTGTACGGGACCTCCTCCGTTGGTTATCTGGGGGCTATGGTAAAGCGGACGAATGTAGACCGCATCCTCCAGATTGATTTGCTGAAGACTGATTTTTTTGGCGACACGGCCTACCCTACTTATTTGTACTACAATTCGTACAGCGGTCTGCGTACGGTACAGTTGTCGGTTGGAGATGTGCCGGTAGACATATACGAAACACTGGGCGAATCATTTATTCAGCAGGATGTGACGGGTACCATCCAGCTGTCCATTCCGCCCAATCAGGCCATCATGGTCGTACTGTGTCCTGCCAATGGCAGTGTGAGCTATGAGGATAATCGCATGCTTGTAGATGGCATTGTTGTCGACTACGGGCAGACGACGGTTGCCTACAACCGGCCGCCGCGCCTGAAGTCCCTGTCTGCCGCCACATCGGTACTTCAGGTTGGCCAGCAGCTACAAGTATACGCGACAGCTGAAGACAGCGAACAGGATCCGCTGAGCTACAGCTGGGAGGTAGTCGGCGGAAGTTTGCAGGGAGAGGGTGCAGTCACCGTCTTTCAGGCACCTGCAACGCCAGGTGGCGCAGTTGTCCGTTGTATCGTCACCGATGCACAAGGGCAGTCAGACACTGCCAGCCTACAGCTCACCGTTGTCGCAGAAATAAATGTAGCCCCGCAGCTGTTGTCTATTGAAAAAAGCACTCCATACGCAGCCCCTGCCGAATCGGTACAAATCAGCTGCGATGCCGTAGATGCCAACGGTGACCAGCTTACATTCAGCTGGGCAGCTTCGGGGGGCAGCTTCTCGGGTTCGGGTAGCAGCGTTGCCTGGACAGCACCTGCCAGTCAGGGAATCTACAGCATCACAGTGACAGTCGCAGATGAAGAAGGGCTCAGTGCCGTAGGGAGTACTACGCTTTGGGTACGCACATTTAGCCAGCCTGCCGGCAATCTGGTTGCCCACTATCCCTTTTCGGGCAATGCGCAGGATGTCAGCGGCAACCAGCTGCATGGACAGGCCAATGGTGCTATCCTCACGACGGATGCCTGGGGCAACCCTCAGCGCGCATACTACTTCAACGGGGGAAGCCAGCACATAGCGGTGGCCAATCACCCCCTGCTCAATCACCAGGCGGCCATCAGTGTGAGTGCATGGTTTCGTGCCAATGCACTGCCCGATCGGGAGACCTTCCTGTTGTCACACGGCAGCTGGCAGAATCGTTGGAAATTGTCTGTTACGCAGGACAGAAAACTGCGTTGGACGGTCAATACGCTGGGCGGAATAGGTGACCTTGACGGCCCTGAACGCCTGGAAACTGATACTTTTTATCACCTGACAGCGACCTACGACGGGAGCTATCTGGCGCTCTATTTCAATGGCGAGTTGCATGCTTATAAGGCCCTGTCGGGACTGATGCGCACAACCACCCTTCCACTGCTGATGGGGCAGATGCTGCCGTCAGATGCCAGCTACAACTTCAAGGGAGTAATCGACGAAGTCAAACTATACAACTATGCCATGCCGCCGGCAGAGGTCATGGAACGATACTTTGGGGAGATCAGTGCAGATGCAGCGCCGGCAGCAAAGGAAAATCATTCATGGCAACTGCTGCCCAATCCTGCCGATACCTACCTGCTGGTGGATGCCCCCGCCTGGGGAGGGCGGCTGCTGAGCTACCGGATTACCAATCTGGGGGGCAGGCTCGTACAGACAGGCGTCATTGCCGGAAGGGAACAAATTGATATTAGTCGTTGTATGCCAGGGTTTTATTTTTTATCGATACAGACAGATGCCGGCTGGCAGACGGCCCGCTTCGTAAAAATATAGCCGGTGGTAGCAAGCCGGTAACAGATGCAATTTTTTTTATCTAACCATAAATTATCATGCAATGAAGGAACAATTACACTGGCGGTGGATAGGGCTTGGTGGGTTGGCTCTCCTATTGCTCATGGCGGTATTGCCGGGAGTACAGGCGCAGACCCCTGTGGCGCACTTTGCGTTTACAGGAAATGCCAAGGACGCTTCCTCTTTTGCCAATCATGCCGCAGTAAACGGAGCCAGACTAACGCAGGATCGCTTCGGCTGGGCCAATAATGCACTCTTGTTTGACGGGCAGCAGGCGGGCGTGACAGCCCCCAATGCAGCCCATCTCAACTCAGGCAATGCAACTATCAGCTTTTGGATCAACCCGGCCTCTTTTCCGGGGCAGGGCGAGGTATATCTGCTGTCTTTTGGGGGCTGGCAGGAGCGTTGGAAGATCTCACTGCCACCGCATGGCAAGCCAGTCTTCACTACCCATGCCAATAATAGTTGCTGCAGTGATATGGACTCGGGCACACCCCTTTCGGTGGGTGTTTGGACCCATGTCGTGATGGTGCACGATGGCAGCAAGAACATGATCTATTTCAATGGCGCCCGCGTCAACGAGAAAAATGTTGCCGGTGCACTCGATCAGACTGTGCACCCGCTGGGCATCGGCTATGATCCCATCGACAACAACTTCTTCTTCGACGGAGCCATGGATGATGTGATGCTGTACGATCAGGCACTGACAGATGCGCAGATTGCATCGCTCTATGCGACGCAAAGCGCTGCTCCTGCTGTTGCGCAGGGCAACGTGGCCAGCTACAGTTTTGATCGCGGGGGCATTGACGCCTCCACTTTTGGCAAT
Source organism: uncultured Saprospiraceae bacterium (assembly GCA_964645715.1). Lineage (GTDB taxonomy): Bacteria > Bacteroidota > Bacteroidia > Chitinophagales > Saprospiraceae > JAUMBM01. Next base: position 7,364 of record CAZYAO010000037.1, on the reverse strand, counting down.
CATCTCGATTTGGGGGGCGCCGTCGGTACGACCGACCGTTTTGGCTTTGGCAGTAGCGCACTGCTGTGCAATGGTGAAAATACTGAACCAACAGCAGCCAATAGCGCGCAACTCAACGCACCCTACACGACAGTAAGCTTTTGGGTGAAACCCAACAGCCTGCCCGGCAATGGGGAGGTTTTTCTGTTGTCGCTGGGTGGCTGGCAGGAACGCTGGAAGATCTCGCTGCCGCCACACGGTAAACCTGTGTGGACAACCAACCACAGCAATGGTATCTCCGATATGGACTCCGGCGACGGCAATACGTTGCAGCCGGGAACATGGACACACCTGACGATGGTGCACGACGGGCAGAAGGACAAAATCTATTTCAACGGGCAGTTGGTGGCGCAGAAAGACGTGGCAGGGACGCTCAATAGCACGGGCTATCCGCTGGGCATTGGCTATAACCCCATCGACGGCGGTAACTGGTTTGACGGTGTTGTTGACGAACTGCAAATTTTCAATCTGGCATTGTCCGATCTTGAGATTGCAGACTTATATGCTGCACAGGCAGCCTTTCCGGGCAGTGTACCCGTACTGGCAGCACAATATGACCTGAATGGCAGCGGAGAAGACGCTACTATCTACGGCAATCATGCCGTCCTGCAGGGCGGGGCTGCTGCCGTAAGCAACCGGCATGGCTGGGGTAGCAATGCACTTGCGGGGGCAGCCCGGGCTGACAACTCGGTGGCACTGCAGACAGATTACACGACCATTGCTTTTTGGGTCAGGCCAACCAGTTTTCCCGGCTCCGGAGAGGTATTTCTGCTCTCTCATGGCGGCTGGCAGGAACGCTGGAAAATTTCATTACCTTCTCACGGTAAACCCGTATTTACTACACACGCAGGAGGTGCCTGTTGCAGTGACATGGATTCCGGTACGCCACTCGCACTGGGTCAGTGGACACATGTAACCATGGTGCACGACGGGACAAAAAATATCATCTACTTCAATGGCGCGCGCGTCAATGAGAAAAATGTGTCCGGTACCCTCGATAAAACCAGACATCCGCTGGGCATCGGCTACGATCCGATCGATAATGGAGGCTATTTTGACGGGGCTATCGATGACCTCATGATTTTTGGCGCGGCACTGGATGATGCAGCTATTGCAGCCCTGTATGCGCAGCAGCAGGCATCGCCCTCTATTGCAGACGGGTTGGTGGCACATTACGCATTTTCGGGCAACAGCAGAGATGAGACAACTTTCAGCAACCATGCTTCGGCTGCAGCGCTGGGCAAAGACCGTTTTGGAAAAGCCAACAAAGCTGCCTCGCTGGATGGTAGCGATGAGGTGAGGGCTGCCAATTCGCCCCAGCACAATTCGCCGGTAACCACGGTCAGCTTCTGGATCAATCCCAACAGCTTTGCCGGCAATGGCGAGTATTACCTGCTTTCTTTGGGTGGCTGGCAGGAGCGCTGGAAAATATCACTGCCATCGCATGGCAAACCTGTATGGACAACCAATCATGCCAACGGTATCTCCGATATGGACTCCGGCGATGGCAATGCCCTGCCACTGGGCAGCTGGACACACGTAGTCATGGTACACAATGGGCAGGAAGATGTCATTTACTTTAATGGCAACCGGGTAGCTACCAAGAATGTTGTGGGTGCGCTCAACAATACCACCTACCCGCTGGGCATCGGCTACAACCCGATCGATGGAGGTAGCTGGTTTGATGGTCTGCTGGATGAGGTGCAGATCTATAATACAGCACTTGACGATACAGGTGTTGCGGCCTTGTACGCTGCACAATCGCAGGCGCCCACGGGCGGAGATCAGGAGGCACCCTGTGCTCCACTGAACCTGACAGCATCAGTCTCCTTCAATAATGTGGGACTCAGCTGGCAGCCGGCTACGGACAATGAAGGGGTGGATGCGTACAATGTGTATATTGACGGGCAGCTCGCGCTGACTACACCCGAGGTGACGGCCTATTTTGCGGGGCTGACACCGCTGACCACCTTCCGCTTCGGACTCACTGCTGTAGATGCGGCTGGTAACGAATCACTAGCGACAACACTGAACGTGACTACCGACCAGGACGAAACGCCCGATGTCACGCCTCCTTCCGCACCCGGCAACCTGAGCGGCTCACCCAGCTTTAGTGCCGTACTCCTGAGCTGGGAAGCATCGGTCGATGACCGGCTGGTGGCAGGCTACCGCGTGTGGGTTGACGGTGTTCCCTACGAGACACTTCCTGCTTCATCATTGTCGGTACTGGTCGGAGGCCTTGAGCCTCAGACGCTCTACAGCTTTGAAGTGGCAGCCTTCGACCTGGCGGGCAACCAGTCCGAATTGTCAGAGCTGACCATCAGCACCACGCAGCCGCTCGATACAGGTGAACCGGGTCTGGTAGCACACTATCCTTTTGATGGTAATGCCAACGATGCTACGCCCTACAACAACCATGGCGTTATTGGCGGTAACCCCACTTTTGAGCAACCTACACACCCGCATGGCGGAGCGTTCAACATACGTTTTGATGGTATACAGGACTCCGTGCTGGCACCCAATGCCGTACAGCTGTTGTCCGACTATACCACCGTTTCCTTCTGGATTCGTGTTGATGGACGCAACCTGCAGGATGCTGAGGCTTATGTAATGGACTTCGGCCACTGGGACCAGCGCTGGAAAATATCGCTGCCGCAGCACCTCAAGATTGTATGGACAACCAACAGCAACAATATCCAGTTTCCGAACTTTATCTCCGACATGGACAGTGGGGACGGCAATGAGATGGTCATTGGCTTTTGGTGGTATGTGACCATGGTGCACGACGGCATCGATGACATCATATATGTCAACGGCCAGGAGGTCAACCGCAAGCCGGCACCGGGTCGCCTGAACGCTACCGCTCGTCCGCTCGCCTTTGGCAATAACCCCATCGAGGGAGGCCAGTATTTCATAGGGGCTCTTGACAATGTGAAAATCTACAACAAAGCGCTGACGGCTGCAGAAATTGCACGCCTCTACGCCACAGGGGTTACTTCGGCCGAAGAACCACTGCTGACAGATGTACAACTTGGTGGTGTATATCCCAATCCTTCCTCTGACTGGTTGGTCATCAAACACCAGTTGTCGGTCAATCAGCCGCTGCTGCTACGCGTATTGGATGCGCAGGGGAGGCAGACCGCTGCACACCGGCTGCAGGCAGCTGATTTGTCAGCTGGTGTCATCAATTTGGATGTCAAGGGATTGCAGACTGGTGTTTACACCCTCAATTTTGTGCTGGGGGGTAAAAATATTGGTTCAGTGAAATTTGCGAAGCAATAGTGTTGATTTGGCGGTATGGGGTGCGCAGGGCGCACACCCGTACACGCCCTTACGGGAGATTATATTATTAAGATTTCGCCGCCTTTAGCGGCGAAAAACTGCTGAGTGGCTGTATGGTTTTTTCAAAAAATAAAAAAACCATACAGCCCTCAAAATATGCTTCGCAGGAGATAAAGCGTATCTGTCAACCGATCCGGCATGATCGTATGGGTGAGCACTTGCCCCGGTTGAATGGTTGCGGAATCCATCAAATAGCCTAACTCATTGCTTTTCTATGGCTAATCGTTTTTTTGAAAATCCCATCATCAGCAAGACGGATATCATGCCCTCCCATGCCGACTGGGTAGTTGAGTGTGTACTGAATCCAGGCGTTTTTCAGTATGCCGGAAAAACATGGCTGCTATTGCGCGTGGCTGAGCGTCCTGTACAGCGCGAAGGCAGTGTCTCCTTTCCGATCATGGACGGAGAGGGGGGATACCAGATATTGTCTTTCGACAAGGATGATCCGCGGGTTGATCTGTCGGATGCCCGTATGGTTGGTTACGCGGGCAAGACTTACTTGTCGACCATTTCTCATCTGCGGCTTATGTGCAGTGATGATGGCATCAACTTCTATGAACCGCGGGACATCCCTGCCGCCATCTTTGGAGAAGGGCCTTTGGAGACCTATGGTATAGAAGACTGCCGGGTGAGCCTGATCGATGGCAGCTACTATCTGACGTATACACAGGTGTCGGCCAGCGGTGTGGGGGTAGGACTTATGCAGACGAACAACTGGCGCGACTACAGGCGACATGGCATGATCCTGCCACCTCACAACAAAGACTGCACACTTTTTGAGGAGCGTATTGGCGGGCACTATTTTTGCCTCCACCGACCTTCAGGTATTTCGCTCGGGGGCAATTATATATGGCTGGCATCTTCACCCGATCTGTTGCACTGGGGGCGTCATCATTGCATACTGCAAACGAGAGAAGGCTGGTGGGACAGCGCCCGCGTGGGTGCCGGCGCAGCGCCCATTCGCACAGAAGAGGGATGGCTGGAAATATACCACGGTGCCGATCACCAACATCGCTACTGTCTGGGTGCCATGCTGCTGGACCTCGATGATCCCTCCAAAGTGCTGGCACGTTCGCACCACCCGCTGCTGGAGCCGATATCCGACTACGAGCGCAACGGCTTCTTTGGCAATGTCGTCTTTACCAATGGCCATGTGGTCAACGGAGATGTAATCACTTTGTACTACGGTGCTTCCGATGAGGTCATCTGCGGCGCTACCTTTTCTGTTCAGGAGATACTGCAGGACATACTGACGCCCGTTTAGCGTATGGCCAGGCCGGTAGTTTCATCGAAAAAATGCAGTTGATCAAGTGCTGCATACAAGGATATAGAGGAGGGTACGGTCAGCGGCGTATTGGCAGCCAGCCGGGCCGTGAGGGGGTGTTGGAAAAAAGTAGTCATGGCAAAGCTCTCGTGTCCGAGCCGTTCGACAAACTGGAGATCCACCTCCCAGCGGACCAGGTGGGCTTGTCCCTCCACAGGCGCAGCGAGAAGATGCTCAGGTCTGATACCGAGGCTTAGCGGTTTGTTGTCAAAAGCTGCCAGCGCCGGGAAATGGCTCACGTCTAGCTGTTGCCCGCTACCGGCAATATCAAACAACAACCTGCCAGTACCTTCTTTGCGCACGCTGCCCGGGAGGAAGTTCATGATAGGTGAACCAATAAAACCGGCGACAAATTTGTTGCACGGGTAGCGGTAAAGGTTGTCGGGCGTATCAATCTGCTGAATTTCACCGGCATTCATGACGGCAATCCGGTCGCCCAATGTCATGGCTTCCACCTGATCATGGGTGACATAGACAATGGTGGTCTGCAGCTTCTTGTGCAGGCGGGCTATCTCAACGCGCATCTGTCCGCGCAGGCGCGCATCGAGGTTGCTGAGTGGTTCATCAAATAAAAATACACGCGGCCGTCGCACGATGGCCCTGCCGATGGCTACTCGCTGCCGCTGGCCGCCAGACATATCCTTGGGCTTGCGGCCGAGGATCGACTCAATATCCAGCATACGGGCTGTTTCCAGCACGATTGTATGAATTTCTTCCTTACGCATACCGCGTATTTTGAGACAGAAAGCCAGATTTTCGTAGGCTGTCATGTGCGGGTAGAGGGCGTAATTCTGGAAGACAACGGCAATGTCGCGTTCTTTGGGCGACAACTGATTGACCATCTCTCCGTCGATATACAGGCTGCCGCTGCTGATCTCTTCAAGTCCGGCAATAACGCGCAGCAGGGTCGATTTGCCACAGCCAGAGGGACCTACGAGCACCATAAACTCCTTGTCGCGAATCTCCAGGGCCGTAGGTTTGAGCGCCTGAAAGGATCCATAATTTTTACTTACCTGATCAAAAGTGACAACTGCCATATAGCGCTTACTTGCTTAGTGATTGACAATATTAACGGAGGGCTGCCTGCGCGTCGAGAAAAGATTGATATGCCTCGGGTACAGCCATGAGTGCCTGCAGGCTGAGCAACGCTTCGATGGTTGACTCGGCGCCGGCATTGCGGTTGATTTGTGCTGCGGAGATGATGCCGTCGAAAGTGCGCCCGTCGGAGTGGTGCATAGCTTGCCCGGCAGGGTTGGCTCCAGCCAGCCAACTGGCCAGGCGGCCTGCTGTATGGGCATAAGCGGTGTCACCCGTGATGCGGTAGGCTTCGAGGGCAGCCAGCACCATGGGGCGCCGGTCGTAGGCAATCTGGGGAAAAGCTTTCAGGTCGGTCAGTCGGATACCCTCGGGGGTTTGTTCAACTGCAAACTGGTGCAGGCCTCCCTGATGCATGTACCAGGGGTAAAAATCGCGCACTTCCCGCAGCCCTGCTTCTATGAAAGGCGTGTGCCGGAGCAGTGCACCGGCTTTGAGCAGCCCGTACGATTGTAGATTTCCCCAGGCGTGCCAGTAGTTGTGCCAACTGAGGAAGGCTCCGTGGGGCGGTGTGCTGGCGTCGCCCTGTTGCATAGGAAGCAGCTGGTCGCCAATGCGCAGCATGAGCAACCGCAACTCTTCGGAGGGCCAGAGTGTATAGCAGTTGCTGAGTCCCAGCAGAATGAGCCCCGCCTGATCGGCACCTTGCTCAGCTATGGCCGCCGGCAGGGCCAGCCCGCCGAAGCGGGCATCGCCAGCCGGCAGGTAGCGGGTGTGCAGCTGGCCGAGGGTCAGCTGCAGCACCGGGCGCAGCTGTTGCTGCAGCTGTGCCAGCGCAGGCGACTCGAGCAGGCATACTTCCGACAGCGCCCACAGCGCCCGCCACGTCCACCAGCCGGGTGTCGCCACACTATTGATGTGGTCTCGGTTGATGTGCCCACCCGGCAGCAGGAAGTTGTAAAAAAGGCCGTTGCCGGCGTGCATGTGCAGCAGAAAAGCCGTCATGCCGCGGATACGGCGCCTGGCCAGGGCCGAGGGCGCCTGCCGGTAGTCCCTGCACCAAAAAACCAGTGCCCGGGCAACGTCGTCGACGCAGCTAAAACCCTCATCTTCGTCTGCTACCAATCTGTAATCGGGGGCTTCGCAGTAAATCCACACGGCATCTACTTTATGGCCATCGATTTTTACAGAGCGGGTAAGGTGTTCGAGGTGACTGGTAGACAGGGTACTGCGACGGCCCGACAGCTGCGCTGTCAGGCTGCTCGGCAGCATCATGCTGAGGAGTATGGGAAAAAACAGGCTGGCAGGAATCGTTTTCATAGTCCGTAAACGGCTGTGGGTGAAAGAATCAGTGGAAGGCTGCCAGTAACTCAGACAGGGTCGCCGTAGCAAAGCTGATGGAGCTGTCAGACATGGCATAGGGAATCAGCAGTTTTTCGCCGTGGAGCAGCATACCGCAGCTGTAAAGTACGTTGGGCACATAGCCTTCCCGCTCTTCGTCATTGGGCGCCAGCAGCGGAAGCTGCGTGCTGGCAATAACGCGCTGCGGATCGTCGAGGTCGAGCAGGGTTGCAGCGAGCACATACCGGCGCATAGGGCCTACCGCATGGGTGAGCAGCAGCCA
>CAZYAO010000036.1:33993-41418 GCA_964645715.1 uncultured Saprospiraceae bacterium | reverse complement strand
GCAGTTGGCATCCTTGGCGGCATAGCCCTTTGGGCCGCCTTTGGTTTTTGGTATGGTTTTTTCTTTCTGCTCACCGGCATCATCCTGCTCATCGGCTACATCATCCTTGGGCCCATAGCACCGGCAGGCAAGGCACTGCAGACGGGCGACTTTGACAAGGCAGACAGGATGCTCGACCTCACGATCAACCCCAAGTGGCTGTATGTAAGCAACAGAGCCTACTACTACCTCCTGAAGGGCTCCATAGCCCTGTCGCGCAAGGACCTCGTACAGGGCGAAGAGCTGCTAAAAATAGCCGAGTCCATTGACCTGCCCAGTGACAATGAGCGGGGCATGATACAGATACAGCTAGGGCATATAGCGGCCAGCAAAGAGCGCTGGAACCAGGCGCAGCACCACCTGCGCAAAGCGCAGGGGCTAAAGATCACCCAGCAAGAATTCAAAGACCAGCTCAAGCAGCTGGAGATGGCCATTGCGCAGCGCGGGCAGGTAAAAGCTGCTATGCGCATGGGTCGGCAGGGCATGCAGATGATGCAGCCCGGCGGCAAGCGCCGCCGCCCCAAGCTGCGGTAATTTTTTTCCAAAAAATATAACCATGCGCATAAGAATTATGTGGCTGGCGCTGCTGCCCCTGCTGCTGCTTGTCAGCGGCTGTGCAGAGCAAGCCCCGCAGCAGCAGGCTGCGACGGTTACCATTGAGGGCAAGACCATGGGCACTTACTACCGGGTCGTATACATTGACTCCCTGGAGCGGATGCTGCAGCCCGCCATGGATTCGGCCCTGTTGGCGCTCAATGCGGAGGTGAACACCTACGACTCTACGGCCCTCATCAGCCGCTTCAACCGCTCTGTGGCCGGCCTGCCGCTGCGCGATGCAGCTGGCGGTAAGGCCCTGCACTTTTTGGCCAACCTGGCCGTAGCCCAACGCGTATATGAGCTCAGCGGGGGCTATTACGACTGCACCGTCATGCCCCTTGTCAACTACTGGGGCTTTGGGTATACCGAGAAGAAGCCCGTCAGCCAGGTTGACAGTCTGCTAGTAGATTCCCTGCGGCAGTTCGTGGGTATGCCCATGATTACACTGGAAGAGAGCGCCCCTGTCCCCTTTTTGCGCAAGCAGAAACCCGGCAACCAGCTCGATTTTTCCTCCTGCGCCAAAGGCTATGGCACGGACCTGCTGGCCCTGCTGCTGGAAGAGCGCGGCATCACCAACTACCTTGTAGACATCGGCGGTGAGTTGCGCGCCCGCGGCCGCAACCCCGAAGGAAACGACTGGCAGATTGGCGTGAGCAAGCCCGTAGAAGGCGCTGCCATGACTGACATAGAGCAGATTGTAAAGCTGCGCAACCAGAGCATGGCCACCTCGGGCAACTACCGCAACTACTTTGAAGTCAACGGCCAGAAATACGCCCACACCATCAATCCTCTTTCCGGGTTTCCCGAGCGGTCCAGGCTGCTGAGTGCCACCATCATTGCACCCGACTGCATGACTGCAGATGCCTTCGCCACGGCCTCTATGGCCATGGGGCTGGAGCGCGCGATGGACGTCGTGGGAAGAGAGCCGGGTGTTGAAGGCTTTTTCATCTATGCCGAAGGCGACCAGCTGAAGACAACTTATACGGAGGGCATGAAGCCCCTGCTCGTCAATACAGCTAACCAATAACCAGCTACCATGCTACCACTCTCGCTTGACAGGGATCTTTGCTTTTTGGACATAGAGGCGACCGGACTTAACGTGCTGCGTGACAGGATCATCCAGATAGGCATCCTCAAATATCCCAAGGATGGCGGTGAGGGCCGGGAATTATCGCTGCTGATCAACCCGGGGATTCCCATATCGCCGGAAGCCATGCAAGTGCATGGCATTCAGCCCAAGGACGTTGCCAAGAAGCCAACATTTGCTCAGGTGGCTGATAAAATCCTTGAATTCATTGGCAATGCCGACCTGGCGGGTTACAACTCCAACCGGTTTGACATACCCATGCTGATGGAAGAATTTGACCGGGTGGGCATACAATTTGATGTTCAAAAGCGCCGGCTGCTGGACATGCAGCGCATCTTCTACAAGATGGAGCCGCGCACCCTCAAAGCGGCCTACAAATTTTACTGCGACAAAGACCTGGAGGGAGCACACGACGCCATGACTGATGTGCGGGCTACTGCTGCCGTATTCCTGGGGCAGCTGGAGCGCTACCAGGGTGCCGACTACCTGGATGAAGACGGCAATGTGGTAGCTGCCCCTGTACGTCCGGACGTCAAGGCTCTGCACGAATTTTGCAATGACCAGCGCTTTGTCGATGCCACGCAGAAGTTCCGCTACGACCACAACGGAGACATTGTCTTCAACTTTGGCAAGTACGCCAACCAGCCTGCGGCGCCCCTGCTCAGCAAAGACAAGCAGTACTACAACTGGATGCTCAACAAAGAATTTTCGGCACAGGTGAAACAGATTGTGCGGCAGCTGGTGCGCGATTACGAGACTACCAAAGACAAGCCATAAGCCATGCGCGTCAACAGCCTCCTCCGCTACCGTACAGGCCCCGCCGGCTGGCCGACCAAAGCCCTGCAGGCACTGGCGCTGGCCGCCCTGCTGCTCGGTTGCTACGAAGACAAGGAAGGCTGTCTTGACCGGCAGGCGGTCAATTTCAACCTCGATGCCGATCTCGGCTGCGCCGACTGCTGTCAGTATCCTATGCTGCGGGTGGCCATAGCGCATCGGTGGGAAGGCGAAGCCTTTGCCCTTGCTCCCAATGTATACCGCGACGGGGCAGGCAATCCATTCAGGATCAAACGTATACGCTACTACTGGAGTGGACTGGAGCTGATTGAAACCAGTGGACAGGCGCGCAGGGTGACCGACAGCATTGACATGCGCATTGTCAGCCAGGGCGGCGACACCCTATGGCAGACACTGCCCGACAACTACCTGCTTGGCGACCCTGCCAATCCGCAGAGCAGAATCCTGGGTACTTTCCCCTATGCCGGCAGCTATCAGCGGCTGCAGGCGACTTTTGGCGTGGACGAGCCAGCCAACCGGGCCGTACCCATTTCACTTCCACAGCGGCACCCCCTGGCACCGCAGGTAGAAGGCCAGCACCTCAGCGCTGCTGAAGGCTACATGTTTGCGCGCATTGACTACTATCCCGACACCCTCGCTACTACCGAAGCGGAGACACTCATCATCAGCGGAGCCGCCAGTCGGCAGCTGTTGTCGCTTGATTTTCCCGCCAGCCTGTCGCTGCCTGGCGGCTACAATGCTTTGCTTGAGATTGAGGCCGACTATGCCCGCTGGTTTGAGCATATTGATGTGCGGGCCGATGCGGCCACGGTGCGGCAGCAGCTTGCGGCGCATTTTGGCAGTGCTTTCAGGGTTGTTAATTTTGGCAGAGAGTAGCGGGAGGGCGGGGGATTCGTGGGTGTCCGTATGCCTGCTGACAAAAATCATGGCGGTAGCCGTTAGTAAAAACAGGGATTTCTTTGTTGTATATATGATGCACTTAGGCGGCTGGCGCCGCCAGCGCGAGTGTTGGTTTTTTGATTTTTTGGGAAAAAATCAAAAAAGCCTGAGTGGTGAGTGCTTAGGCGGCTGGCGCCGCCAGCGCTTGTGTTGGGCTTTTGATTTTTTGAAAAAAAATCAAAAGCGCCCTTCGTGCGTGTGCCTTTTGCCGCAGGCGGCGGCAAAAGGCGCGTAAGCTGTATCTATTTTTACCATAAAAACTTGCAAAATCAGCAATATGCAAAAGCTAGCTATCATGATTCTCGCTGCGGCGGCGGTTATCCTCAGTCTGGGCAGCTGCCAGGACGACAACAAAGGTGAGCAGAAGAGCGAAGTGACCCTTGTCTTTCGTTCGACCTTTGGCGGGCAGCCATTGGTGATGTACGACCCTGCCTATCAGTACGTTGAAGGCATGCGGATGAAAGCCCAGCTGTTCCAGTTTTACTTGTCGGACATTGAGCTCGTGGCTGCCAATGGTGAAAAGACAAAACTCTCGGACATTGAGCTCATCAACTTTGGGGACGACAACAACAGCCAGCAGGCCAGTGAAGGCTACGTGCTCCGCTTCAAAGACGTACCTGGCGGGCAGTACGACCGGATCCAATTTGGACTCGGCGTGAGCCCCGACCTCAACGCCACCCAGCCCGGCAACTATGCCCCGACGCACCCGTTGGCCGACAACTACTGGTCCTGGGCGCTGGGCTACGTCTTCTCCAAGATCGAAGGTAATGCCGACAACAACGGCGACGGCGTATTCAATGACAAGCTGACCTACCATACCGGGGCTGATGCCCTTTATCAGGTACTCAGCTACGAAGGCCCCTTCCTGGTGCCTGTAGACGGCAGCGGCTACCAGATTGAGTTTGGCGTAGACCTGAAAGACGTGCTTGTCCGCGGGGACAGGTTTGTAGATTTTCGGATAGCCGAAGACACCCAGGACCACACCAACGACCCTGAGCTGTACAACTTCCTTTGGAACAACCTGGCGCAGGCCATTCAAGTGCGGCGATAAGCTATGGTGAGAAAACTGCAGTTGGCGGGCGTGGTGGTCATGTTGGCAGCAGCAGCGGCGGCCTGCGGGCTGACTGACCGCAGCCAGCAGCAGCTCACGCACCTGCCCTACGCACCCAAGGCGGTGCAGTGGGTTGATCCCCCTGGCTTTTCGCCCATGCAGATACCTGCTGACAACCCGCTTACCGAAGAAGGGATAGCGCTGGGTCGGCTATTGTTTTACGACCCCATACTATCCTACGACAGCACCTTTAGTTGTGGTAGCTGCCACCAGCCCGGCCGGGCGTTTACCGATGCCAAGGCCAGGAGCGTAGGCATGCGCCTACGCCAAGGCCGGCGCTCAGCGCCCAGCCTGCTAAATGTAGGCTACCACGCCAAGGGACTGTTTTGGGACGGCAGGAGTCCGCAGCTCGAAGAGCAGGCGCTGCACCCCGTTGTTGACAGTCTGGAAATGGGCTACAGCTGGGAAATTATTGAAGCGCGGCTTCGGCAGCACCCCCGCTATCCGGCCCTGTTTCGGGCGGCCTTTGGCATTGCAGACCGGCGGGCCATTGACCGTGGGCTGACCACTAAGGCACTCGCCCAGTTTCAGCGGACGCTGGTGAGCTACGACAGTCAATTTGACCGCGTCATGCGGAAAGAGGCCAATTTTACGGAATCGGAGAAGCGCGGCTGGACGATTTTTTTTGACGCCTCCCCCACCCTGCCGCAGGCAGAATGCAACCACTGCCACATCAACCCCCTTTTTACGGACCTATCCTACGCCAACAATGGGCTGGATGAAGTGCATGACCTCACCAAATTTCCGGATCCGGGCAGAGGCGCCATCACCGGCGTGCGTGGGCACAACGGGCAATTCAAGGTACCCACCCTGCGCAACATAGCCCTTACGGCCCCTTATATGCACGACGGCCGCTTCCGCAGTCTGGAGGAAGTCATTGACCACTACGCCGCTGGCGGCCACTACGCAGAAAATGTAAACCCGAATGTACGTACCTTAGCGCTCAGTGCAGCAGACAAGCGCGACCTGCTGGCCTTTTTACATACCCTTACCGACAGCAGTGCGCTGCGAAACCCTGCGTATCAAAATCCGTTCACTCCATAATAATAAGGTATGCTGACCATGTACAAACGACTATCCGTATTCTTGTTGCCCCTGCTATTGACCACGGCCTGCGGCGACGACCCCGGTAACGGCTGTGAAAACTGCCCGGCTGACGAGCAGATAACGGCTCCTTATCAGCCACAGGCTTACCCCATATCGGTACCGGCCCACTTTTTGCCTCCCCCTTCGCCGGGCGACAACCCGCTGACCGTTGCGGGCGTAGCTTTGGGGCGCCGGCTATTTTACGACCCCATCCTGTCGGACGACCTGAGCATGTCATGTGCCAGCTGTCACCACCAGGATAAGGCATTTACGGACGGACAGGCGACCAGCAAAGGCATATTGGGGCTTAATGGGCGGCGCAACTCGATGGCGCTGGTCAACCTGGCATACAACCCGCGCGGATTCTTTTGGGACGGGCGGTCAGCCACCCTTGAAGACCAGGCGCTGATACCCATTGAAGACCATTTGGAGCTCAACACCAGCTGGGAGAAAGTTGAAAGCCGGTTGCGGGAACACCCTGACTATCCGGCGCTGTTTCGGCAGGCATTTGGGATTCAGTATAAGAAAGAGATTAGCCGGGAGCTGGCGGTCAAGGCCCTTGCCCAGTTTGAGCGCACGCTCATCAGCGCCGACAGCAAGTATGACCGAGTGGTGTGGGGCAACCAGGGCGAGCTGAGTCCGCTGGAAGAGCGCGGTTACGAATTATTTTTTGTAGAATTTGCCCAGACGCTTGACCACCCTGGCTGTTCACACTGCCATTTTGACCCCTACTTTACTGACAACCAGTTTAGGAACAACGGCCTCGACAGCGTTGGCAACTTCAGCCAGTTTGCCGATTTGGGTCGGGGTGCCATCAGCGGCAACAGCTTTGACAACGGCAAATTTAGGGTACCCACCCTGCGGAATGTTGCGTTGACAGCGCCTTACATGCACGATGGCCGCTTCAACACGCTGGACGAGGTACTTGACCACTATATGAAAGGCGGGCACGGTGTAGAGAATGAGGACACCAATATCAGGCCCTTTCATCTGTCAGCGCAGGATCGTGCTGCGTTGATAGCCTTTATGCATACCCTTACGGATACGACATTCATTCGCAACCCGGCGTTTAGCAGTCCGTTTTAAGTATTTAGATGTTTTTTTGTGGCCGGAGAAGTGCGGAGTGGTGAAAAAGGGAGTACAAAGAGCGGGCGGTGAAATTTTTTTCACCGCCCGCTCTTTTTGTTTTTTTCACAAAATTGGGTCTTTTGGGGTTATTTTTATGGGTTTTGATTTTTATTTTATTGTTTTACAGTGCATTAAAAAACACAAAGGCACGATACGGAAATATTACATTTTTCACAAACCATGTTTTTTGTCCTTTCACACATACACAGCATGTAGCATCTTTGTAATGTCAAACGAAAGCAAGTGGCAAACGAGCCACAACACTTCAAAAAGGAATAACGATGCAGGAAGTAAGTCAGACTAATGGGGATTATGTCTGACTTACTTTCTCAACGACTTCGGCTGACACTACGACGAGAGTTCTTACTCAACATATATTAGTCTTCAGTTTCGCAAATGTTTATGGGATTATTGGTAGACAAGTCGTATCACTTTCTGGAAGTGATGCGACTTGTTTTTTTATAAGCATTTTTTTTGGGGGGGGGTGGTGATGGGGCTAACGCCCCTGGGGGGGTGGTGGGGAGATATTGGCTATGGAGATTTTAGGGCGGACGCCCTTGGGGGGGGGCGTGGGAAGCCCTTTTTTTTATGCGATAATTATGGGGCGTGGGGCGTTTGTAGGGGCGTAGCCCGGGGGATCTTC
>CAZYAO010000036.1:19477-33893 GCA_964645715.1 uncultured Saprospiraceae bacterium | reverse complement strand
GGGATCTTCTCCATCCAAAAAAAAAGCCACCCTGTCCTTATGATCAGGGCGGCCCAGTAAACCAATCTCACTTGCACTCCGAGCACTAATTACGGAGAATCTTAAAGGTCTTGACATAGGTTTGTCCGTAGCGAACACGGACGAAATACAGCCCGCGCGGGTACGCGCTGAGGTCTAATCGGCGGGTGCTAACCGTTGCCGGCAGAGATTGCTCAAATAAAACGACACCATTGGCAGCAGAGAGTTGTAGTCCTACTGTTTCATCGAAGGTGTCGAAAAGTTCTATGGTTACCCAGTCGTTAGTAGGATTTGGATAGAGCATCATCAGACGGGAATCGCCGAAGAGGATGACCTCCTCCACATTAGAGGTCAGTTCATTGAGTGCCCCATCCCTGGCAATGATTCGATAGAAATTCCTACCCAGTTTACTGGTGTGATCGACAAAGGTAAAGTAATGCATATTGGCCGTACTGTCGCTCGCCTCGTACGCCATGTGCAGCGTCTCGAAACGATGGCCATCGGCGGACCGCTGCACGAGGTAGGCGATGTCAGTGATTTCTGCGGGCATCTGCCAACGCAGCGTGACCTCCCTGCTCTCCTCGTGGGTAACCTCCGCACTGATTGTCAGCTGTTGCCCACAGAGCGTAGGATTGATGATGACCGACACCTGCCGGATGCTGGTAGATGTGCAACCATTCTGGGTGACCGACAGCCGCACCGGGAAGATGCCATTCCCCAGAAAACGCACCGTCTGGCTGGCAGCCGTAGAAAAGCGGGGAACAGCAACAGGGCCAAAATCCCAACTATAGACAGCATTGGCCTGTGCGCCGATCGCCTGGTACGTCACGTCTTCATCCCTGCACACCTGCAGCGGCCCCTGCATATTGGCCACCGACTCATTGCCCACCGTGATGGTCACCACGTTGCTTTCGAGGAAGAGTGAACAGCCGGCGCGGCGGGCACAGCGGATGAAGTGCGTCGTCTCCGACAGTGGTCCGGGCCTGAAGTCAGGGCTGGCCGAGTTGGGAACGGGCATCCAGTACTGGATATTGGTAGTCGGGCTGGCCGTTGTAAACATCCACACATACTCGATATCGCCGCTGCCACCGCTGGGTAGCACCGTGTTGCGGATGGTGTCTGGCCGCAGGCCAGGGCCACAGAGGTATTGGTCGCAACAGATCTGTCCGGCATCCGCAAGATTTTCGCATTGAACTGTGAGGCCCGCATCAAAATCGGCCACCTCACCCAGTCCTACCGTAAATACGGGTGTCATCAGCGTCAGCGGATCAATATCACTGTCCAGCAGATCATTGCCGGCATTCAAGCTTGTTGCATTGTACAAAGCAGGCGGAATCATGAATGTCAGCTTATATTCACCTGGCGGAACTGTAAAACTGTACAGGCCCTGCGCGTTGGTGACGGCTGTATCGATATACACCGGCTGGCCCGAAGGCGTGCTAATGATGACCATGATATCCGGCACACCGGGTTCTGTGGGGTGCCGCAGTCCATTCAGGTCAGTATCGAGCCAGACACGGCCTTCGACCCTGGCGGGTCCCAGCAGTTCAATGCTGCAACTGCTGCTACAACCGTTGGCATCTGTCACCGTCAGTCCGTAGGTTCCCGGGCTCAGTCCGGCCAACTGGGGCGTAGTAGCACCGTTGCTCCAGAGGAAAGTGTAGGGCGGTGTGCCGCCTGAGGCCGCAGCCTCCACAGCACCATTGTTGCCCCCAAAGGCATGCTGCAGGAGAGTTATAGCACAGACAGGCTGCGGAAACTGCAACAGCACAATGGTATCTGCAGCCACACAGGCCTGCGCATCGGTCACAGTCACCGAGTACGTACCCGCAACCAGGTCAGCAAGGACCGGCGTACCCGTTGCGCCATTGCTCCAGGCATAGGAATAAGGCGCCTGTCCGCCTGTGACCGCCACCGCAATGCGGCCGTCATCGGCAGCGGCGCAAGTATTGCGCTCAACGGTAAGCTCTGCAAGCAAGGGAGGAGAAGGCACTACCTCCGCCGTATCCAGCACCGTGCAACCGAAGAAATCAGTGACTGTCAATTGGTAAAAGCCAAGTGGCAGGTTAGTGATACTAGTCGACTGCGCACCCGTGCTCCAGTTGTAGGTATACGGTGGCGTACCTCCCGAGGGAGAAGCCGCCAGCTGTCCGCCATTGTCCGGAGAGCAACCTGCCGGGCTCACTTCGATAGAAAGCAGCAGCGGGTTGGGTTCCTGCACCACCACACTGAGTGCAGCAGCACATTCGTTGGCATCGGTAACCGTGACACTGTAGGATCCCGGCGGCAGACTGTCGATGGTCTGCCCGGAGTCTCCGTTGCTCCAGGAAAACGAAAAAGGCGCTGTCCCGCTGGACACCTGAACAGAAGCCATACCATCTGTAGCACCAACACAGCTTACCTGCAGACTGGAAGCCGAGGCCACCACAGGCAGGGTCTGGCTGACGCTGCTGCTGTCCGTCCTGCTACAACCATTGGCATCGGTAACCGTAAGCCGATACACGCCCGCTGCCAGGCCTGACAGCTGACTACTGCTGGCGCCCGTACTCCAGGCGTAGCCATAGGGCTGCGTGCCACCGGTTACCAGCGTCTCTATACTACCCGTATTTTGGGCCGAGCACACAATATTATCAGCCTCCATCAGAAGGCTAAGTGCCGGGACCTCCGTGAGCACGATGGAAGGCAGCGTGCGCGTACAGCCCCGCGAATCTGAAATCGTCAAACTGTAAGTACCCGCTGTAAGCTGCGTAGCCGTAGGCGTCGTCTGCCCATTGCTCCACAGAAAACTCAGCGGAGGCGTTCCGCCAGCCACCAATACAGAAGCAGTCCCCGTAGCAGTTCCCCCGCAGGCGATGACAGGTGCCGTCACCGTCGTCGTAATATTGACAGGCTGCGTCACAGAAACCGTTGCCGTCGTCTGGCACAGATTGCCATCCGTGACCGTGACAGTATAGCTGCCCGCTGTGAGGTTATTGATGGTCTGGGCAAACATATTATTGCTCCAGGCATAAAAATAAGGATTTACCCCACCGCTGGCCACCGCCGTAGCACTGCCGTTGTTGCCCCCAAAGCAACTAACCGGATTGCTGCTGGCTGCCAGATTGAGCATTAGGGGTTGCGTGATTAGCACAGAGCCGCTAAAAATACAGCCCGCAGCATCTGTGACCGTAAGCCCGTAAGAGCCCGCCGTGAGGTTATTGATTACGCTTACATTGGTGGCACCCGTACTCCAGGTATAGCCATAAGGAGGCGTACCCCCGGTCACGACCGTCTCAATACTACCGGTATTGCCCCCAAAACAGCGTACACTGCGCGGAAGAATATTGACTGTAAAATCGGTCAGCTGGCCGATGGTCAGCGAACTGACCTCCGTACAACCCTGACTATCCGTAATGGTTACATCATACGTCCCCCCGGCTACGTTCTGTATAAAAGGTGTCTGATCTCCAGTACTCCATTGGTACTGATACGGCGGAGACCCCCCGGTGACCAGCACGCTGGCTGCCCCGTCGAGATTACCACAGACAATCGTATTGGTCTGCGTGAGTATAAAAATCTCCGGATTTAGCTGCACCGTATATGTTGCCGTGGCTGTACACTCATTCATATCCGTAACCGTGACAGAATAGACCCCCTGCGCCGGCACCGTAATGGACTGCGTGGTTTGTCCGTTGCTCCACAGATAAGCATAAGGCGGACTTCCGCCCGTAGGATTGGCCGTCAGCACCAATGAAGAATCGCCAAAACATGCCAGCTGCTGATCGGCCGTGATGGTGACGGACAGCTGCGGCGGCTGATTGATGACCACAGTAGTAGAGAGGCTGCAACCAGTACTCTCTGTCACTGTAAGGAAATAGGTTGCGGCTGACAGCCCCGACACATCGGGCGTATTTCCAATATTCGCCCACAGATATTCATAAGGAGGAGCGCCCCCGGTGGCAGTCACCACGGCACTACCGGTAGACTCAGCGAAGCAGCCTACATCGACCGTACTCACAGAGATCATAAAATCGTCTACCTGCACGATACTACTCATACCCGTTGCCTGACAGCCATTGGCGTCGGTGACCGTGACGGTGTAGGTACCGGAAGTAAGACTATCAATTGCCTGACTTGTATCGCCATTGCTCCAGCTATAAGCATAAGGTGGTTGACCACCTGAAGCAGCTGCAATAAGCACACCCGTGCTACCCAGTCCGCAAATAACCGTAGTACCCGTTATCGATACATCGACCGTAGGCGCTGCCGCTATGGTGCGCTGCGCAAAAGCCGTACAGCCCAGTGCGTCAGTCACTGTGAGCAGGTAGTTTCCGGCAGGCAGGTTGGCTATGGTGGCGGTTGTAGCACCATTGCTCCAGTTGTAAAAATAGGGTGGCGTGCCCGCGCTCGCCACAGCCGTCAGACTGGCCGTCGGATTATTCTGGCAAGCCGTCGTAGAACCACTGATACTCGCCAGCACATCCGGCGGGCGGGTGATGGTCACACTACCCGTAGCAGTACAGCCCGCCTGAGAAGTGACAGTTACCGAGTACGTGCCTTGAGGCAAATTATTGATAGCAGGTGTTGCCGCACCATTGCTCCAGGTGTAGAGGAAAGGCCCCTGGCCCGTAGTAACCGTTACGGAAGCCGTACCGTTATTGGCAACACAACTCGTCATATTGGTGCTGCTGAGCTGGATCTGCAGCGCTGCCGGATTGGAGATTGCAGCACTGGCTGTACGCTGGCAACCCACCCCGTCGGTGACAGTCACCGTATAAGAGCCAGCCGCCAGGTTGGTGATGGTCTGGGTCGTAGCCCCGTTGCTCCAGGCAAAAGTAACCGGCGGCAGGCCGCCGTTGATATTGGCTGTGATGCTGCCGGTGCCCATGACACCACAGGCGGGCTGGGTTGCTATCGCATTGACTACCAAAGTAGACTGATTGGACAGTACCGTAGTGGCTGTGCGCTGGCAGCCGCGCGAATCCGTTACCGTGAGCGAATACGCTCCGGCGGGCAGATTGTTGAGCGAAGGCGTGGCAGCCCCCGTACTCCATAGATACGTATAAGGAGGGTTACCGCCCGTGGTAACTGAATTGATAGTTCCATTGGAAGACCCCAGACATACAGGCTGGACGACATTCAGGGATACGTTGACCCCGGAAGCCGGCTGGGTGATGGTTGCAGTAGCTACCGCCACACACTCAGCCGCATCGGCGACCGTCACACTGTATTGTCCTGGTCCGAGATTGCTTATAGAAGCCCCCGTCTGTCCGTTGCTCCACACATAACTATAGGGGGGTTGTCCCCCACTGGCAGTAGCTGAGACAGAACCATTGGTTCCCCCAAAACAACTAACCTGCACCGATGATACCGTCAGATTGATGGCACTGGCGCCCACAGTAACACACTCCAGGGCACCGCAGTTATTTTGATCCGTCACCGTAACACAATAATAGCCAGCCGGCACATTGGGCAACGTCTGGGTGGTAGCCCCGCCTGTCCAGTGATAATTATAAGGAGGCACCCCCCCGCTCGTCACCGCTGTCAGGTTGAACGGAGCAGCACAATCCTCGTCGGTAGATATATTGGCAATAATCAGCGGTGGCTGCACCACTGTGGCCGTTGCTGTCGTCGTAAGTCCGTTGGAAGAAGTAACTGTAACTGAATAATTGCCGGCCACAAGACCGCTGATGGTAGGACCACTTTGTCCGTTGCTCCACTGAAAAGTATAAGGAGAGATCCCGCCCGTAACCGTAGCCGTCACGCTACCCGACGGAATGCCGAAGCATGGGGGCTGTTGAACGCTGAAAGAAACGTTCAGTTGTGCTGTGAGATGCAGGCTACAGCACAGAAGGACAAGCAAGGGCAAGACCCTAACTGTCAGATTCTGTGCAGAACCTGTTGATGAGGTTTTCTTTTTATACATTTGGCTATCCCTTAAATCGTAAAACAAGCACAGACTGATTGTACAGGGAGTACACGAACGAATACAAAGTACACGCTAATGTGACAGCTGCACAAAACAGATGTGTTACCGCTATTGAAGCGGGCAGGCAAGTTTATAAAGGGACAAAAATGGCAAGTGAGGTGAAAAAAAATTGCAAGTACACCTCTTTCATGTCACAAAGTAAATCCTTCGTTGCGATATATGCAACTTTTTATCCTGTTTTTTTTAACAACGGTACAAAAACCAAAGCAGGAACGGTCGATTCGGGGCGACGAAAGGCAGTATTTGATCAACAAACGGTACTATTTAGGTGTCTGTGCCGCTTGTGCACGCCGCAGAAAAGTCGTCGCTGTACTCAGCTCCACCGCCTGAATCTCGTAAGTTTCGCCATCCGGCATACGCACAACGCGATCCTTATCCTTCATTCCCTCGATAATCCGCATGAATTCCGGATTATTGGAACAAAGGCTCAGGATCCCCTGCTTGTAACCGATAAAATAGAACAGTTCGCTTGGAGACTTGATATACAGATACAACCGATCATCATCATCGGACGGCATGCGCAGTTCCACATAGGTTTCCACCATTTTGCCAATACTTTCGCCATTGACACTGATGAGACCATTCTGCTTGTCCATGGATACGAAAGACTGGTAGTCGCGATTCCACTGCATCTTCAGGCGGCTGAAGACGAAAGTCTGGGGCACCATTCTTTTAGGAAATTCGATAAAGCCGAGGCTTAGACCGCTCAGTGCCTCCTCCTGGTCTTTGCCGGGCGGAAAAAAATTAGCGAAAGCCTTTCGGTGGTAGTCGAGATCCGTGATATAGGTAATAAGCCGCGAGGCATAGGTCGCTGATTTGAGATCATTGGCAATGATAGACAGCAGGTTATCGGGCATATTGAACACGAGTCCGGCCATCCAGTCCACATTGACTACCGGCGGAGGCACCTCAGCCGCCGCCTGCGTCTCCTCCTGGGTAGGCTCATCGGCCATCATCATCATATTATCATCTTGCTGAGGTTCGGCAGGCTTAGGCGCCACTACCGGCGGCGGGAACACCCCTTCGATGGTACCGACCGCCTCCATGGAGCAATACTTGAGGCCTGACCCCAGTTCGAAACGCCCTTCAGCCGTCAGGTTGCCCGTACGATTATTGAACTCCAGTTTATTGCCCCGCAGACCGTCCTTGGTCACCACTTTTACGGAGTCGCCGAAAATATACACATCGCGCTCCTCATCATAATCAAAGAAACCTTTGACTGGCAGTACCGGGCGGTCTTTGCGATACTGCAGCGGCATCATGACGCGAGGATACACCTCTGCCGACTCCTTGCTAAGAAAGAAGCCCGTATGCAGCGGTTCATTCTCATCACTGGCAGGCACATCAAAAGGAATGATAAGATTATTTTTATCCCCGGGGCTGGTGACCCGAAACCAGTACGCCCCCGGCAACTTTTCTGCATCGATGCGCGCATAGCCATCAAACAAAATCTCCCGGGCTTCAGCGCTCAGGCTCATCGTGCCATAGAAGCGCGTTTTGCGATCGATAAAAAGAGAGTCGGCCGGTTCAATATCCGCCGTAGCGCGCGTGATAGAATTTCGCTGGCTCTGAAGACCCTTGCCTACAGGCTGGCCAACGATATTTTGGATAAAAATCTCCTGCGCCCTCGTGGGCAGGTTATACTCATAATAGCCGCTGGCGTTGTAGCGTCTTTTACCCGAAATGGTCACCACAGCCCGATTAAAAACGTGGTATTGGTTGAGCGTATCCGCTATGATGCGCGCATTGTTGAGCACGCGCATACTCGCTGCCGGGTCGATATCGACCACCTGGCTATCAGGATATATAAATGCATCAGCAGCAATCACATACGGCACACCCGTGACATGCAGGGCCGACGTACGCAAATTATAAGTAGCTTTTTCCCCCTCAAAATTGAGCCCGTCCTGATCGGGATGCGTGGAGGTAAAAAGCCCCAGCCGGCCAGCCGGCGGCTTCATAGTGATGAGTTCGCCCTTCATATCCCAATCAAAGCCCCCCATGGAGGTCTGGTACTGGTTGTAAGGCAGGAGAATATCGAGTGCCTCCCCATTGGACGCAAAAGAACCGAAGGAAGTATCGAAATCGGCCTTCCCGTTCATATTATCGGATTGCAGCGCTATGCGGTCATCCCCCTCCAGCGCATTGATTTTGATGCCCATAGTATCTGCCCGGGCCGAGAAAGCCCCCAGGTCGAAGAGCGCCGACTGCATCGTAGCCTGCGGCCATCGCAGGCTACCGTCGCCTTTGAGACCCCCCGGTGTGAGGATGAGCGTGCCATCGAAGATATGCTGACCGGACTTATAGAGATCGAAACCCGCCACTTCGGACCGCACGTACATACTATCCTGGTAAGGCCGCCAGTCGATTTTTACGTCCACCCCGCGCACCTGCGGCACCTCCGGCTGCGTGCGCACCTCCTCGAGATCAAAGCGATCGGCACTCGCCAGCGTTTGTTTGGGGAAAAAATTAATATCTTCGGCATTGATAGAAGCTCCCAGATAGCGCAGATTGCCCGTACCCAGCAGCCCGCGGTTGCTAAGGTCCACAGCACCGGCATAGCGCCCTTTGCCCCCGTAGACATCCTCGCCTGCAGCGGCCGTTTTGGATACAAAACCCAGCGACTTATCCTCCTTCCTGAGCACCAGCGTTTCGCTGACAGGCCTGAAGATCCCTGCCGACTCCAGCACCCCTGCGAAGCGGATATCCTCCACCTCGTAGTTATTGAGTTTGGAAAAGCTAAAAGGATTAATCTTAAAATAGAAAGAATCCCGCGGATAGATACCCTGCTGATCGCTGGCCTGATCGTAGTACACATAGCTAAAGCCCTTGCTCTGCAGCGAAGGAAACATAGGGATCGTCTCCTTGCCCGACTTATTGCCGGGTGCATCGATCAACAGCACCCCCGTCAGGTGCTCGATGCGGGAACCGATGCTCAGCGCCTGGCGGCGGTTTTCGCTGTCAAAAGAATCGATAGGCTCAAAAAGGTCAAAATAGCGCACAGAATCGAGGCGCACAGCAAAATCCTGGTAATTGAAATGCAGCCCTTTGCCCTCCATGCGCGTATAGCCTGCAAACAAGCGGCCATCGAAGTCCAGGTTGCGGTCAGCTTTCAGCAAAAACTGCCCGCCCACAGGCCGGGCCGCTACGCGGTTTTTGGGGCTAAAAACAATACTTTCCACCCCCTCGAGCAGCGTATTGCCCCTCGAGAGACTAGCCGTAGCATTGATGCCCTCCGATTGTGAGACGATGCGGATGAGGTCATAATCGCCATTGTTCTGGCTCGCCTCGACATAGCGGAACACCTTATCTTTTATCTCTACCAACTGCTTTTCAGCATCGTAATAAATAAACCCCTTAGCCATGAGATCGTACAGCAACGGCTGTATAGACTCAACCGTAAACCGGCTGTTGATGCGGCTGGCCAGCAGGGCTGCCGGCATGACATTGGTCCCTTCGCGATCGGCGGTTGCCTTCATGATGGCGATAGGATTGGCAGTACCCGTATTCTGAATACGCAGATACTCGGCGGGGTTATAAAAATCATAACTTTCGAAAGCCACGTCCTGCTTCAGCGCATAGCCCGGCAGGGGTCGCCCGATGACCATGGAGTCCCGGTCGGGAAAAATGGCCACCTCGCTGGCGTCGATGGCAAACTTATGGAAGCTGTGAAAGAAAGGATTTCGATCGGCACCAGTGCGGCCCCGATTGAGCTGGATCTCTTTGGTAGCCAGATCCACTACCAGTCCGATAGAAGGATGGTAGAGACTGTCCTGATTGAAATAAACAGAAGTCCTCAGCTGGCTGCCCGTAATTTTTTCGCCGGAGCGCAGCAGGATACTATTGCCATCGGCGATGAGATAAGGCTTCAGATTTTTGCCATACATCGCCAGGCGGGCGGGCAGCTCGCGAGTACCCGTCGCATAGATACTGCCCCCTTCAATGCGCAGTCCCCCTCTCAGCTGTATCCCCTCCCCCACATTTTGCAGGCTCAGGCTATTTTCGAAAGACGTAAAGCGCGGAAAAGTAGCGCGGGTCGTATCGGATACAATTTTGTGGCTGAAGCTGCCCAGCGTTGTGCGGTTGCCCAAAAATTGCGGAAAATGCAGTGTGGCTGTATCTACTTCGAGTAAGCTGGTGCGCACATCCAGTTGGTAGGACGCCAAATCCGCATAGACAGCCGCCCCCAGCCGCGTCCCGGCCCAGTTGACACTTCCCCCCTGCCCTTTCCAGGTACCGCTCACCGGCAGGAATGCGCCTGCGGTAGCCTTGACGCGAATCGAGTCCTCCCTGCGGAAAGCAATCAGGTCCGTTGCAGCCACCTGCAGTACCGGCTGCTGCTGATAGCGCCAACTGTACTGCAGACTATTGATTTTCCAGGACACTGCATTGGGCAGAAAGCGGAGCGACTGGTTGGTAAAAAAATCGACAGAGAACTCGAGGAAAGACAGAAAATTATTGGCGCGGTAATTATCGGTATCATTGAACATCTGCAACAGCACTGCATGCCAGGGCTGGAAGGAAGTGCCCCCTGCTGCTGCTGCCTGCGTGGTGGCCTGCAGATACGCCTTAAAATAAGGAGAAGCCGCCAGGCGGCGCTGCCGCATGCCGGCGAGCAGCAGCCGGACATTTTCTTTGTCGGCTGCAGCGAGCTGCGCCGACGAATAGACAGCCGCGAAAGCGTTGAAAGTTTCGATCATCACCTCCTGCTTACCGGAAGTCATAAAACTCTCGAGCTCAGTCAGGAAGGCTGTACTATCGACAGCAGCAGGCCCCGACTGAGCCCGCAGCGAAGAAAACACAAAGCCGAGGAATAAAAAAACCAGTCCGGTACGCATCATGCCAACCCTCTGTTTCAATTGACCATAAAATGAATCATCATCCACTGCTCACGTCCCTGCTCATTGAGCAAGACAAAGCCAGCCTGTTGTGCTGCTTCGACCACCTGATCGCGATCATCGGCCAGGATACCCGATACCAGCAGGTGGCCGCCGGGCAGCATCTTCTGGTACAACGAAGGCAGCGTCTGCAAAATTACATTGCGGTTGATATTAGCTAAAATGATGTTGAACAACAAATCGGCCGGCACTGCCGAGAGTTCACCCTCATAGATCATAAGCTCGGGCGTATTATTGATGGCCATATTTTCGAGCGAATTTTCATACGCCTCCCGCTCGATATCCACCCCGTGCACCTGAGCAGCCCCCAGCTGCGCTGCCAGAATGGCCAGAATGCCCGTACCGCAGCCAAAATCCAGCACACTGGCCCCCTGCCAGGGCAGTGACTCCATCGCCTGCATCATCAGCCAGGTAGTCGCGTGGTGGCCTGTGCCAAAAGCCATTTTGGGCTGGATCACCAGTTCGTAGCGCACATCCTCCATAGGCGGATGAAAAGCAGCCCGCACCCCTGCAAAAGACCCTACTTTTACCGGCTGAAAGCTGGCCTCCCACTCGGCATTCCAGTTGGTGTAAGGAATCAGGCGCGTATGCCACGACAGTTCGAACTGCGCGGCGATGTCATTGACAGCCGCCTCGAGTGCAGGCGTCAGGGACGAAGCCGGCAGGAAAGCCAGCAGTTCGGTGTCCGTTTCTTCAAACCCCTCGAAAGGAAGGTCCTCCAGCAGCGCCAGCAGCCAGTCGCGGCGCTCATCGGCCAGCGGAAAGTGAAAAGCGAAATAATCCTGTTGAGACATATTGGATCCATTACATTGCGGAGCAGCCCGGCAGGGCTCCATCCCGGTGACCTGAGAAAACACACCAAGCGTGTGGAAAAGTTAAAGGCGAATCGGCGACATTACTAGTGCATCGCATAAACCTCCTGCTTACAGGCGCGGAGCGTATTGAGCAGCAGCGACACCACCGTCATCTGGCCGACCCCGCCCGGCACGGGCGTCAGGTAGCTACAGACCGCTGAAAGCCCCTGAAAATCCACATCGCCCGTCAGTCGGCTGCCATTGGCAGACAGCTCGTCGGCTACGCGATTCATGCCCACATCGATGACCACGGCACCGGGTTTGACCATATCGGCCGTAATCATCTCAGCGCGGCCGATGGCAGCGATAACGATATCCGCGCGGCGCGTATGCGCAGCCAGGTCGACTGTCCGGCTGTGGCAAAGCGTGACCGTAGCATCTCCCGGGTACCCTTTGCGGGACAACAGCAGGCTCATGGGCGTGCCCACGATATTGCTGCGTCCCACGACCACCACCTCTTTGCCGGCCGTAGGAATCTCATAGCGGCGCAGCATTTCGATGATACCGAAAGGTGTGGCCGGCAGGTAACATGGCAGGCCGATGGCCAGGCGGCCGATGTTGACCGGATGAAAGCCATCGACATCTTTGGCCGGATTGATGGCGAGTGTAATCTTGTGCTCATCGAGATGCGCCGGCAGCGGCAGCTGCACGATAAAGCCATCGATATCGGCATTATTGTTGAGATCCTCGATAATCTGCAGCAGCGCCTCCTCGCTGATATCGGCAGGCTGGCGGATGAGTGTAGAGCCGAAGCCCACCTCCTCACAGGAGCGCACCTTGTTGCGTACATACACTTGGCTGGCAGGATCGTCCCCTACGAGAACAGCCGCCAGGTGCGGAATTTTTTGACCGGCAGCGCGCCTTTGCGCCACCTCCTGCGCCAGTTCCGACTTGATCTGGCGGGCCAGCCATTTGCCATCTAAGAGTTGCATGATTTTGTCTGTTTATTGGTTGGTTACAGGGCTGAACAAACATCAGCAACGGCAAAGATAACGAACCGCGGCCGGATTCGGGCTGGCCGAAACCGAATCGATGCGGAAAATTGACAGACTGTAGCCATGACAACAAAATGACTGTGTGCAGGGCCGAATACAAAAATAAATTGGTAGGAAATACCACATGAATTAAAACAAAGGCTTACTTTTGCTGTGAGCAACAGATTCTATTGTTGCTTGTACGGGATGTTTCCTTATCCCTTTTTCTTGCTTTCCCATGAATGACGACGACGACGACGACCTGCAGCTGAAGCCAAGTGTTTCGGGGGTGCATCTTTTTGTGCAAACGGATGCTGCGCCCGGGCGGATAATACTTTTATTTCAATGACAGGTTATTAAACTATCTTTACATGAGTCAAAAACTACGGTTATTACTGCCGCTGCTCCTGCTAAGCCTGGCAAGCATTGAAGCCCTACAATCCCAAACCTACATCATGAACGGCAACCCCATCAATGCTTGTTCAGGTGTTTTCACTGACAGTGGCGGACTCAACGCCAACTACAGTCCCAACCAGAATATTACCACGACGATTTGTTCCAATAGTATGGGGGTTACAGCTACCCACGTACAGCTCACCTTTTCGAATGTAGACATTCGGGAGGGCGACGTGCTGACCGTGTACGACGGTCCGTCGGTTGCTGCCGGCATCCTGCTGGGTACACATGCGGACTTCAACGGCGACCCCACCTTCATCTTTCAGGCCAGTTCGGCCAACACCAGTGGTTGTCTGACGCTGGTATTCACCTCTGACGGCAGCGACCAGGGGACGGGCTGGCGCGCTACGATGAACTGTGTGCGTTCCTGCCAGCGGATATTTGCCGATCTGGCGTCTTCCAACCCGGTGGTGGAGCCGGCCGACAACGGCTGGATTGATGCTTGTCCGGGCACGCGCATTTTCCTCAACGGACAGGGCATCTACCCGCAGAACGGCCTCATCTACCAGCATTCGGACTTTACCTCCTCCTTCAGCTGGGATTTTGGAGACGGGGGTACGGCTGTGGGTCCCAACGTATCGCATATTTACGATGAGCCCGGGGGCTACACCATACAGCTGACCATCACTGACCAGTTGGGCTGCAAAAACATCAACTTCATCAGCCAGCGCGTGCGCATAGCACCGCGGCCGCGCTTCAACATAGCGGGTGACATCCCGTCGGAAGTATGTGCGCAGGATACGCTGACCCTGTCGGCCATCGTCAACGACTCCAGCAGTGTGTACGAAATGTCGGTCTTACCCGGCCTGAGTACCTTCTCTACGGGCGGTATTGTAGCCGACTCGCTGCCGCTACCTGACGGCAACGGCGTGTGCTACACATCAGCTATAGAGATCAACTCCTTCAGTCCGGGGCAGACCCTGCAGTCGATTGATGATCTTGAGGGCATTTGTGTTGTGATGGAGCACTCCTTCCTGCACGACCTGGAGCTTTCGATTACCTGTCCTGGCGGCACGCGGGTGGTTTTGCACAACTTCATCTCCCCCCCCAGCACGGGCGGAGCAGGCGCCACATTTTTGGGGATACCCAATGACCCCGACAATCCGCCCGGCAGCATACAGCCCGGCACTGGCTGGGAATATTGCTGGAGTGCCGACGCCACGCGGGGCACCTGGCGGCAGTATGCCACCGCTTTTAACCCCGGCACTTTGCCCGCGGGTGACTACAACAGTTTTCAGACACTCAACA
>CAZYAO010000036.1:0-19377 GCA_964645715.1 uncultured Saprospiraceae bacterium | reverse complement strand
TTTAACCCCGGCACTTTGCCCGCGGGTGACTACAACAGTTTTCAGACACTCAACAATCTTGTAGGCTGCCCGCTCAATGGTGCCTGGACGCTGGAAGTGTGTGACCGCTGGGCCATAGACAACGGCTTTATTTTTGAGTGGAGCATCAACTTCGCTCCGGAGATTTTTCCGTCGCTGGAGACATTCTCGCCCTCCATTGTCGACTACAGCTGGCAGAACAACCCTACGGTCACTTTCTTTTCGCCCGACAGCATACAGGCAGTGCCCCAGAATGCGGGAACGGCGGCTTACAACTTTACCGTGACGGACGAGTTTGGCTGTATGTGGGACTCGCTCGTCAACGTGCAGGTACTTCCCCCTACCCATCCCAGTTGCAGTTCGTGTGAGGATGTGTACAACGACCAGGACGACGTGGAGATTTGCCAGGGGCAGTCGGTACCGCTGGACGTACGGATTATCGACAGCACCCTGCTGCGGAGGGCCGTCACCTTTGAGTCCTTCCCGCAGGCACCTTTTGGTTTCAGGCTGCACGGCCCCAGCAACCCGTTTACTAACAGCATCAACGTCAACAGCATAAGGCCCATTACCCTTACGCAACCCACTCTGCAGATAGCCAAAGTATGTGTGGACATAAGTACCAACTGGAATTCGGACCTGGTGCTGAGTCTGCGGGCGCCCAATGGCAGCCTGCTGGAGCTCTCCTCCAACAACGGCGGTGCCTCGGACCACTACCGCAACACCTGTTTTACGCCTACGGCGGCCACTTCCATCATTGCCGGCACGGGTCCCTTCACGGGTGACTACCGGCCTGAGGGGAACTGGAGCAACTTGGGTGGCCCTATCAATGGTGAATGGCGGCTGATTGCTGTGGACCAGTTTGGCATCAACGACGTAGGCGAGGTACACTCCTGGTCTATCACCTTCAACTCCGTCAATACGATCTCCTACCTGTGGACCCCGGCGGTGGGCCTCAGCTGCGCCAACTGCCCTACGCCTGTTGCCAGTCCGTCGCAGCCCATCAGCTACCGGGTGATAATTTCCGACGCCTATGGTTGTTCGCTGACCGACACCATCAATGTAGTACCCCTCAACCAGCTGCCCACGCCCAGTGTGAGTTGTGTAGCTTCGGACAACGGTGGAATATTGTTTACCTGGCCGTCAATCC
Source organism: uncultured Saprospiraceae bacterium (assembly GCA_964645715.1). GTDB lineage: Bacteria > Bacteroidota > Bacteroidia > Chitinophagales > Saprospiraceae > JAUMBM01. The sequence goes on along the minus strand of CAZYAO010000036.1, from coordinate 18,212 downwards.
CTGGCGTAACGGAATACGAATACCAGTTGATTATCGACGGCCAGCCTACTGCCTGGGCGGGACCGTTGGCTGCGCAGAGTTTTGCTGCAGAAGGCTACCCTGCCAACACGGTTATTGAGATACGGGTGCGTATGTATGTAAGCGGTAACGCCCTGTGCCAGCCTCCGATTGGCAGTGCCAGCTGTACCATTGACGGTTGTCCACCGAATTTGCCCCCCTTGGTCATTGACACCATACTTGTCAACCCTGTTCTTTGCCACGGCGGCAATACTGGCTCGGCGACGGTTGTTGTGACCAGCGGTACGGCCCCTTACAACTACCGCTGGAGCCATTCACTTGCGCAGATAACCCCCACGGCGACTTTTTTGGAAGCCGGCACATACGAAGTAACCGTCAGCGACGCAAACACCTGTTTTACTGTTGGATCGGTAGTAGTAACGCAGCCTGATACCCTGCTGATACAATTGCAGGGCAGTCCGGTGAGCTGTCGTTCGGGCAGTGATGGTGCTGCAATAGCTACCGTGACCGGAGGTGTTGGACCGTACCAATACCAGTGGAGCAACCAGGGTCAGGGAGCGGCCATCGGCCAGCTCCCGGCCGGCAACTACCAGTTGAGCGTCACCGACGCCAACGGTTGTTTTCAGCTGGGCAGTATCAACATCAGCCAGCCGGCGACTGCCGTGGATGTGGTGGCTACACAGTCTTTTGCAGGCTGCGACGGCAGCGCCAGCAATCAGGCGCTGGCGGTGGGCAGTGGCGGCACAGGCCCTGGTTACCAGTACAGCTGGTCGAACGGGCAGACCGGCAGCACCGCCAACCCGCTGGCCCCCGGCACCTATCGGGTGACCGTCACCGACCAAAACGGCTGTACGGACACCAGCAGCGTAGTGGTGAGTGATCTGGCACCGCTGACCTTTTCGATACTGGCAGAATCGCCTAACTGTCATAACTACAGCGACGGCACCCTGAGTGTCACCCAGCTTATGGGTGGTGCGGGGCAGCAGCTCAGCGACTACAGCTTTGCGTGGAGCAATGGCGGCAATGGCATTGCCATTTTTGACTTACCTGGCGGATTTAGCTACAGCATTACAGTGACAGACCAGCAAGGCTGTCGGGGAACAGGAATGAGAAGTCTCACCAACCCGGATCCTGTGACCATTGCACTGGGATCAGCACCTGCCTCCTGCTACGGCAGTGCAGACGGATCGGCGACGGTTACCGCCATTAATGGCCCCAACGAGACCTACACCTTCCTGTGGGACAACAATACCGGCGGACAGACAAACGTGAGCGCTACGGGTTTGGCGGCGGGCACTTACTCTGTTGTCGTGACCGACAACCGCGGCTGCCGCGCCACCGAGTCTGTGACCGTGGGGCAGCCCAGCCAGGTAGTTGCCACCTTTGACGTGAAGGACAACGGCTGTTATGGGGAAGCCGAAGGCTCAGTAGTGACTGTAGTCAGCGGCGGAGCCGGCAACTACAGCTACAGCTGGCCCAACGGCAGTCAGCAAGCCAACATCAGCGGCCTGGCGGCAGGCCTTTACGACCTTACCATCACGGACGGCAACGGCTGTCAGCTGGTCAAGCGCGTGCAGGTAGGTCAGCCTGACCAACTGCAGCTGGTGGCCAGCGTCAACGCTGTCCGTTGTCATGGCGACCGCAACGGCAGCATAGTCCTCAGTGCGACCGGCGGCACAGCTCCATTCCGGTACAGCCTAGACGGGCAGCAGTTTATTGGCAGCAACACCCTTATAGGGCTGGCTGCCGGCACCTACGGCATCACCGTACGCGACGCTCAGGGGTGTCAGAATTTCACCTTTGCCAATGTAACTGAGCCCGCCCCTTTCAGCATTGATGCAGGGCCTGACATCTGGATTGTATATGGCGACAGCATTCCGTTGGTAGCGACCGTGCAGAATGGGCTGCAGCCCGTTGAATGGAACTGGTACGCCTCCTTTCCCGGCACGCTGAGTTGCAACGACTGTGCCAGTCCGTATGCCGATCCGACCTATACCATTGACTACGAGGTACTGGCTGTAGACGCCAATGGCTGTGAGTCCAGCGACCTGCTGCGGGTGATCGTTGAAAAAATACGACTAGTGACTGTGCCGACCGGCTTTACGCCCAACGGTGACGGCGAGAACGACCTGCTGCTGGTGCACGGGCGTCCTGGCTCTACCATCCTCAGTTTCCAGCTGTTTGACCGCTGGGGCGAGCAACTGTGGGAAGCCAAGGACTTTGGCATCAACGACCCAGGGGTAGGATGGGACGGCCGCTTCCGCGGGCAGGAAGTCAACGGAGGCGTGTATTTGTGGGTTGTACGCGTGCGGTACGAAGACGGCGAAGAAGAGATATTGCGCGGACAGACCACCCTTATACGATAATTTTTTAATCAACTTACGAAAGCACAATGAAGCTAACATATAGAAAAAGAAGCCTGCTGACGATGCTGGCGCTGCTGGCCGGCCTGATGACCTACGCGCAGGATGCCCGTTTTGGGCAATTTTATGCAAGTCCGTTGACCCTCAACCCGGCCATGACCGGCGTTTTTGCCGGGCAGTACCGGTTTGCGGCCAACTACCGGACCCTGTACGCCTCGATATTGGGCGACGAATCGTATGAGACTACTGCTGCCAGTTTTGATTACCGGTATCGGGTAGCCGGATCTGACTACCTTGGCATAGGCGGTGTTGCCCTGCGCGACCAGGTAGGCAGCTCCCGCTTCAGTCGCACAGAAGGCGGTCTGAGCGCCTCCTACCTCAAGCATTTGGGTGGCAGCCGCTACAGTACTGCCAACCAATACCTCGTTGCCGGTGCGCAGCTCGGCTTTGGGCAGCGCGGGTTTGACGCTGAGAAGCTATGGTTTAGCAAGCAATTTTTTGTGGACCCTTCTACCCGGCAGGCGTACATAGACTTTGGCGCTGCCAGCGGCGAGAATTTTGGAGAAATGCGCACCAACCTCTATCTGGACTTCAATGCCGGGCTCATGTGGTACGCCACTTTTGCTGAAAATGCGAGTCTGTATGTCGGCGGAGCCATGTACCACCTTACGGAGCCCAATATTTCGTTTTTGGATGAGCGGGAAGAGCGGCTGTACCGGAAGTGGGTAGCCCATGCCGGCGGTGAGTTGCCCGTCGGGCGGGAGCTCAGTCTGATGCCGGCTGTAGCCGTCATGGGTCAGGGGCCGGCTTTCAGCACCACACCCGGCATGAACCTGCGCTACTCCAACCACGACTGGCGGGAGGTGGCCATCCGTGCAGGCGTGTGGGCGCACCTGTCGAACCAGCGTGACAAGATGGGCCTTGACGCGGTCATTATCAGCACGATACTGGAGATGGACCGGGTGCAGGTAGGTCTGAGTTATGACGTGACCACCTCGGTGCTGGCCGGCGTCAACAACTCGAGAGGCGCCTTTGAGTTATCGCTTATCTATATAGGTGCGGAAAAAGTGCGGTATGGGCGGGTAAACTGTCCGAAATTTTAGGCCGGGCGGGCCGAAAGCAGTTGGGCGACTGGCGTCGCCCAACTGCTTTTTACGAAAGCCCGTGTGCAGGTTTTTTTGAAAAAAACTTATGTTTTTTATACCATAAGCATCAGGCCCACAGGCCGATGCGCCAAGGTTTTTTTACAAAAGAAATAAATGACCAGTGGCGGCGCGACTTCCATTCGGGTCGGAGGAAGAGTACCCCTAGTCGTAGCAGATCTACAGACTGCGTGACTGTGGGCAGTTCCCGCCAGGCTGTCCACTGTGTTTCGGCCGACGGGCAGGCGTGATTATTGAGTACAACTACCTGGCCATCAGGGGACATATACGACAATAATTTGGCAAAAAAACCAGGCGAAGCCTTTTCCCAGGACAGTGCATCGACGACGAGCAAAGCGAGGCGCTGCTGTCCGGCCAGCCAGTCGAGCATTGACTGCTCATCGTGCAGCAGCCTGGCTGCCTGGCCCAGGGCCGGCAGCCGCTGCAAGCGAGGATCGGCCAGAGGCGGCATTGCGCAGACTGCGTTGTCGCGGTTGCCCAGCGCGCGCTGGCTGAGGTAGAGCGGGATAAAATTGGACGGCAGGCAGAACGCCATATTGCGCGGCGCGGCCGCCGCAATGATTTTAAACAAGCAATGGCCCTGCGCCACGGCCGGGCGATCGGCCCGCCGCAGCGGCGCCCCGTTTTTTTCCAACCACTGCGGCAGATCGTCGAATGCATAGAACCACTGATCATTGTCGACGACCCTGTCCAGCCAGGCCGACAGGAAGGACGAGTGCAGATCGAAGCGCGTGAGCGCGGAGCGGTAGAAGCGCCAGTAGGCGCGGAGGCGGTACCCAAGAGGAGCGACAGGCATACGGACAAGCTAAGAAATGTGAGGGAAAGATACGGCGAAATTGGGACAGCGACCAGCACTTGCCGAAAAGAAGCCGGCGATGTGGGGATGACAGATTAACAACTATGAACCAAAACAAAATATTTATGCAATAAATCAATATGTTAACAATTCATTTGCTGTAAAACTAAACATATCGATAAATGTTATTTTTGTGGATTGGTTTTGCGGGCGGCAGCGAAAATGTCGTTTACCGGGCATCGGTACGCTTTTGGGGGGGAGCGTAGGGGGTGTCGGTGAAAAATAATTGAGTAAAAATGTACCTTTTTAGGGCTGTTCCCGTATAAGGCCTATGCACTTACATCATTTTATTTATACTCAACTACCGCTGTATGAATTTTAGCGTATTTACCCGGGCGATGATGGCAGGAATGTTTACCGTGCTGATCCTGGGCAACATCACAGCTCAACAAAAGAGCACACCCCAAAACTGGTTTCACCTTGACTTTGACAGGGACGGCATTCCGGGACTGAGCACCAACAGAGCCTATGAGGAGCTGCTGAACGGCCGCAATAGCCAGACGGTTGTGGTGGCTGTTATTGACTCGGGCATTGATTTTGACCATGAAGACCTGAAGAGCGTCATGTGGGTCAATGAGGATGAGATTCCCGGCAACGGCATTGACGATGACAAGAATGGCTACATTGACGACATCCATGGCTGGAACTTCATCGGCAATCCGGACGGTCGCAACATTGACGACGAGAACCTGGAGATTGTGCGTTTGTACAACCAGTGGAAGGTACGTTTTGAGGGTGCTGATCTGAGCCGGCTGTCGAAGGCAGACCGGGCGGATTATGAGACCTACCAGAACTATGCAAAAGAGATCAAGGAGAAGCGTGCGGAGCTGGCCCCCAATGTGGAGCTGTATGCTGCGACCCTGAAAGCTTTCAACAGCATTGCGGCCAGCCTGGGCAAATCGCATGCGGAGATAACGCTGGAGGATGTGCAGGGATTTCGCTCCACGGACGAGACCCTTACGCGTGCTGGTCGCATGCTGAGCAACTATATGCAACAGGGGGAGACCTTTGAAGGTATTTATCACGAGATTGAAGACGTGTATGCGTATTTCAACGGGCAGTACAACTACAACTGGAATCCGGACTTTGACGCACGTCATATTTCTGGTGACAACCCGATGGATACGGATGACCGCAACTACGGCAACAGCGATGTAGAGGGTGGCGATGCCACGCACGGCACGCACGTGGCGGGAATCATTGGTGCTGTGCGCAACAACGGGCTGGGCATGGACGGCGTTGCCGGCAACGTGCGCATCATGTCGCTGCGGGCGGTACCCAACGGTGACGAGCGCGACAAGGACGTTGCCAATGCCATCCGCTACGCGGTTGACAACGGTGCGCAGGTTATCAATATGAGTTTTGGCAAGGGTGCTTCCCCGCAGAAAGAAGCGGTAGATGAAGCTGTGCGCTATGCGGTATCCAAGGATGTGATCCTCATCCACGCTGCCGGTAACGACGGCAAGGAGAACAACCTGAGCAACAACTTCCCCAACGACCGTTTTGCGCGCAAGGGCTTGTTTGCGCCATCGGAGGCATCGACCTGGATTGAAGTAGGTGCCAGTACGGCCCTCAACAGTGCCTCTATCACGGCTGACTTTTCTAATTACAGTCCGGAGTTGGTGGACGTATTTGCGCCAGGCGTACGGATTTACGCGACGGTTCCTGGTGACGAGTACCAGAACCTGCAGGGCACGAGTATGGCGGCGCCGATGGTCGCTGGTGTAGCGGCTTTGCTGCGCGGTTATTTCCCTGACCTGACGGGTGCGCAGATTAAGTCCATCATAATGGCTTCTACGGTGCGCTACCAGACGCAGGTAAACATCCCTAGCAGTGAGGGTGAGAAAGCATCCTTTACGCGCTTGTGCGTGACGGGGGGTGTGGTCAACGCCTACAAGGCCATTGAGTTGGCGAAAGCGACTAAGGGTAAGAAAAAGAACGCGCCTGCGCGTGATTCGATGCTTCGCTAAGGAAGTGAGGCTTCGGTGAAAAGGGTCTGCATGTAGCATGCAGACCCTTTTTTTTTCATTGTTTTTCATAACAAACCATTGTTTTTCAGATAAATGCAGCCTATTGGACATTTGAATGAGAACCCCTATTTTGCATACAAATTCAATATAAGCACAGATGACTCACAAAGACAGGTTGAGAATACTAATTCCCTTTTTGCTGTGTTGGCATACAGGTTGGGCATGTGCGGAGCTACCGACCCTGCTACGGGAAGCACTGACAGCACCGGCGAACAAGCAGTACGTGCTGGTCAGGCGACTGCAGACCTACTCCCTGTTGTGCTGGGACGTATCAACACGAGCGATGCTGGGAGATATCATAGCCGGTCGGCCGGCGCATTGGAGAGAATGGATATTACTGGCGGGGAGTTTGCAGATGGAGCAGCCGCTGCGGGAGATCCTTGCGCAGTGTGGCGTGGGCGATAACCGGGCTGAAGCCGTGCAATTGGGGCTCATCCGCTGCGGAGACAAGCCACTGCTACGACAGTTGATGCGAGCGATGCGCGAGCGGCCGCTGAACGATGAATTTGTCTATCGGTATGCCCCGGTGTTGGTGTATGTACGGCAGGACACAGCCATACACTACCTACTGGACCTCGTTATGTTGCGCGACCGCAACTGCAGCGATGCCACTATGGAAACAACAGAGGCGCTCAGCTGTGCCTACAGGCTGATGGAGCTGGTGGCCCCTGTGATAGCAGACTTTCCGATTCCGTGGGATCCCCTCACGGAAGAGCTGGACACCCCTGACTACGATCGAGCGCTGACTGAAGTGCGGCAATGGATAAGCGAGCAGCGCGGCCCATACAGACTACGAACCGACATCTACTGAACCTTCACTTTCTAGCAACACCCTAACATGTCAATGAACACCCCTCAACGACAGCTACTGCAGCTGCTCGTCCTGGCGATACTATGTCGGCCCCATAGCGGAGTTGCCCAGGCGGCAGAATTACTAGCGCGCTGGCGCGCCGACAACCCCCTGCACATCAGCGGCAGTGTTTCGTCCTCCCTGCAGACCAACGCCATACGAGGCATAGCAGCGCGGGCCGACGCCTTCAGTCTGCGTGCCCAGGCGAACCTGCTCGTCCGGTATATGGGCATCAAAGCCCCCCTTGCCTTTGCGTGGAGTGACGGCAACGCCACCTATCGGCTGCCCTCGTACCGGCTGTTGGGGGTAAGTCCCACATACAAATGGATTAGCCTGCACGCAGGTGACAGGAGCATGCCCCTGTCCAACTACTCCCTGTCCAACCACAACATACGAGGTCTGGGGATAGAACTAAAGCCCGGGCACTGGTTTGCGGGCATACTGGGGGGTAGGATCCAGACCTATCGGCCCGAAGACGCCGACGCCCTTCAGTCGCAGGCTGCCACCTACCAGCGTCACGGCTGGGGAGCCAAAGCCGGCTATGACGACGGCAAGCGGCGGTTGGCGGTACACGCCTTCAGGGCCCGCGACCGAGGTCATACGTTGGCAGACAGTCTGAGTCGGGCGGTACTAGGCCCCCCGAAAGAAAACATGATAGTAGGCATACAATGGCGGCAAGCGCTGAGTAAGCGCTTCTATGCAGAAACCGAAGCAGCCCGGAGCATTCTGACGCGGGATACGGAGAGTCCGGAAGTAAGCGGCCGGGGGTTGATTCGGCGGCGCATTTCTACGGGTACGCACAACGCCTGGACAGCCAAGCTCTCGTACCGTCCGCGCAAGGGCAGTTACCAGTTGGCCTACGAGCACATTGACCCCGGCTACCAGTCGCTAGGCGCCCTGTTTTTCAACAACGACCTGAGGCGGGCAAGTCTGGGAGTCCAGTGTCCCCTGCGCAACGACCGGATCCAGCTGGACGCCAAGCTAGGCCTTGAGCAAAACGGGCTCAGGCCCCGGGCCGGCAACCAGCAGCAGCGGCTGGTGAGTGCCCTGACGGCAGCAGCCAGGCTATCGGGCAAGACGAACCTACACGCCAGCTGGTCCAACTTTTCGCTGACACAGCACTATCGGCTCACGCGCGTACCGGTGGTAGACGTGGACACGATTATCTGGCTGCAGACGAACGGTAGTTTTACGATGTCCCTGCAAACACTGACAGGCAAGCAGGCGAGCGACCAGTTATCGATAAGCATGTCACTGCAGCGAGCCCGGGTGCTAGAGGATGAGCGGCCCGTGGCCGAGCAAGAGAATCAGTTTGTCAACGCGCAGATCAGCTACCACTGTCAGCTGCGGGAAGACCGCTGGCAATGGCACAGCAGCTGGCTGATTAACCACAACCGCAGCGCCACGGCGGCTCATTGGATGACAGGCCCCACCACCACCCTCAGGCTGCAGGGGAAGCGAACTGTCAACACAGGACTATCGTGGCTACAGCAAGGTGGTGCGGGACTAACCAGCACCCGTATTATTCAATCGTGGATAGAGACCGAGATCAGTCTGGCCGAAAAGCAGCACCTATCGCTCAGGCTAGCCCATATGCGGGCCGGGAGTAGTGGAGTCCGGCCCGTTCGGGACTGGAACCTGGCCTTACAGTACCGGTACAGTTGGCAATAAACGACAAACAACAGGACGATGAAAGCAGGCAAGCGATGGTTGTTGAGTATAGTCGCCACGATACTACTGTTGAGCACGACAGCAGCGGGCGGAGCGGGATCGTTGGTTGACACGACTGCCACGACAGGAGACGACATGCGAGACGTCGGGCGGGTGAGCAGCGCGATGCAGCAAAAGATTGAAGAAGCCAGGCAATTGATAACGCGCGTAAAAGAAGGAGCCCGCTACATAGAAAGCCTGACAGACGAAACATTGACCGACCTGCCGCTGGGCATACGGAAGACCATAGGAAACACCCATTACACACTCGTTATCAGTGCGATGCGGCTGCTTCCTGACCGAGCAGAGATTGACCTGCTGTTGGAGATAGACCTAGCGGACCAGGACAATGACCCGGTATTTGGTGCCAGCAACGTAGCCTTCAGTCGGCGGGGCGCCATACTATCGGACACACGCCTGTCGATACTTTCCGACTACAGCCTGGACTTGCGCGACCAGAAAGCGCGGATAGTATTTTCGGCAGCGACGGCAGCGGGGCGGGGAACGCAGGTGACCGTTGACTGCAGCGGATTCAAGTCCCTGCAAGTAGAAGGGCATGCGGTATTCAGTCGCGACTGGCTGTTGCCGGTAGGTGAGGCCAACGGCACGACAGGAGACCCTGGTATAGACAGCCGGGTACATGCCAGCTTTTCGTTGGAAGCCAGTTCGTGGGACTTCATCCTACAGCTTGCGCAGGTGAGTCCCTTTGCTGTGGTTGGAGCGGAGGACATACACTGGACACTGGAAGGCATCACATTGGACCTGAGTGAGCGGGACAACGCCACTGGATTTCGGTTTCCGGCGGGCTACACCTCTCCTTGGGGTACGGAGCAGCAAGTATCGCCTTTATGGCGAGGGCTGTATGCCCGGGCAGTTCGAGTGGGCATACCCGCCAGATTTTCGCAGCAGCCCGTGCGGAGGCTTCAGGTACAGGCGACGGACATCATCATAGACGACCAGGGATTTACGGGCAAGGTAGCGGTAACGGACCTGCTCAGTCTGGAAGAAGGCAATTTGGGCGGCTGGGCCTTTGCGATAGACAGCCTGCACGCGGACATTATGGCGATGCAATTGCGGGAAGCTCGGATAGCCGGGTTGGTACAACTACCCTTGGTGGGGAGTGAAGGAGAAGGCGGTGCCCTTGCGCGCGAAGAATGCATAGCCTACCGGGCCCTCATACAAGCTGGCGGGCGCTACGCCTTCAGTCTGCGAGCAGCCGACAGCTACCAGGCGGCCGTATGGAAAGCCACGATTCGACTGTACCCCAACTCGAGCATACGCATTGACCAAGACCAGGGGGGGCAGATGCGAGCGGAGGCCGTGCTACACGGTCAGTTGGCGGTACGCGATGCGAGTCGGCGGGCGGCGGTATTGGAAGCGGAGGGAATAACCTTTGAAGGATTGCGGCTGTGCACGACGGCCCCTTATCTGGCGACCGGGCACTGGGGAGTACCGGGTCAGGCGGGAGCCCGGTTGGGCAACTTCGGCTTACATTTCAACGAAATACGGCTGCAACCGGAGGGAGACGGTCGGGTATCGACATTACACTTTGACGTACGGATAAGCCTGAGTGAAGGCATGGAATCGATATCGGCGGTGGGGGGGTTACGGCTTCGCGGGCGGTTGGCGGAGCGGGGTGGTCATGATTGGTGGGCGTACGAATCTATGGAAGTGGCGCGTATAGAGATCCGAGCGAGCAGCAGTGCGTGGGGGATAGAAGGCGGGATGGAATTTTACGACGACGACGAGGTATACGGGAGTGGGTTTAGCGGGTTGGTATCTGTGTGGTTTGCGGGTTTGCGGCCGGCGGGGACAAGCGGAAGTTTTTCGGCGGAGGGGCGATTTGGGAGTAAGGCGGAGGGATCTGGCGGGGATCGATTTCGGTATTATTATGTAGATGTGCGGGCTAGTTGGTCGGAGGGGTTAGCGGTGGGGACGCTGCGGTTGTTGGAATTGGGAGGAGGGGTAGCGCGGCGCGTGCGGGTAGAGAGTAGTGGTGCGGGGGGAGTGAGGTATGTACCGGACAGGGGGGCGGGGATGCGGCTGCGAGCGTTGGTAGCGGTTGCGAGTCCGGGTATGCGTCGGGCGTTCGGGGTGCGTGGGACCTTTGAGATAGCGATTACGGCGGCAGGAGGGATTGACAGTGTGCGGATAAGCGGAGAAGCGGCGATGTTGGGAGCTGAGCGTCGAGGGGAGTTGGGGTCGGGAGAGGAGGGGATAATGGTGTGGGTAGAGATGTTGTATGACGATACGGGTGAGGAGAGAGGGTTTAGTGCTTCGGCGGAAGTATTTTTCAATCTTGCGGCGGGGCGGTTTGTGGGGGGGAGGGTACATCCTTCAGGTAGGGGGGATTATGCGGGTGGGGTTGAGATGATGTTTGGTGGTGGGGGGTGGTATGTGAATGTGGGTACGCCGATGGTGCCATTGGGTGTGGAGGCGGTATTTGGGGATGGGGTACGGCCGATGCTGGCGGCGTATATTGACATTGGCACGGATGTGCCGCCGATGCCGCCGGTACCGGGGTATGTGGGTATTGGGGTTAGTGGAGCGGGGGGGCGAGATGAGGGGTTGGTTGGTTGTGGGGCGGGGTTTGTGTTTGGTGCCTCACTGAATATGAACACCGAAAGAAAGAGAAAAGCTCCATTTTTTTATGAACTGGGCGTCGGATTAGGATTTGATGTGATGTTACAAAATTATGGTACTGCTGTTTGCGCAAACCAATCAAATGAGCAGATTGGTGTCAATGGCTGGTATGCCTCCGGACAGGCGTGGGCATACCTGCAGGGAGTCGTAGGAATTACACTTAACCTGCCTTTTGCGCAGGGTGACTACGACATTATCCATGCCTCTCTGGCGGCCATATTACAGATTAAAGGTCCCAACCCATTTTGGGCGGCAGCCAGCTTACAAGGTATGTACCGTCTCTTAGGTGGTGCTGCGAGGGGATCTTTTAATATACGTGTTGAACTGGGCCAACCTTGCATACTTGCAGAGGATGCTGCAGATCCTATAGCCAGTATGCAACTTATTGAAAATGTGATACCTGTTAACGGATATACAGATTGTCCTGTAAATCAAAAAATGAGAGCCACTACAAATATGCCATTCAATCTGCCACAGAGAATCCAGGATCACACCTACAAACTTATACTCATGCAGGCATCCATTCAAAAGCAGCCAACGGGAGAAAGTATCGATGCACACATTACCTGTGCAGGAGATTCCCTTCAGCTTGTTCCGTTTGCCCATTTGGAAGGAAGGTCATCGTACGAACTGATCCTTCGGGTCGCACTGCTAAAACAAAATGAATCCGGTTTTTTTTCAGATACTGTCAACATCGAAGATCGAGCAGTACAATTTACTACGACTGCGCCATTGGACCATATACCGCTTGATAATATGGACTATGCCTGGCCTGTCCCCGGACAAAACAGCTTCTATATAGCAGAAAATCCAGAGGCATATATTCAGCTCATACAAACTCAGCCAACCGTGGTTAATGGTACACTATTTGCCAGACTCACGTCTTCTTCAGGAGAGGTACACCAACAACCTGTTCAAATTACTGCAGATGGACACCGTCTGAGCTTTGCAGTACCTCCATTGACACTGCAGACTGGCTACCAACTCGAATTAATTCGGCTATCCCCTGATCAATTGTCCGGTGAGCGAACTCCCCCCGAAAATGGTCAGTTGCCACAGACAGTAATACTAACTTACTATTTCAGAACCAGCCAGTTCAATACTTTCAATCAGAAAATTGCCTCCATTTCTGCTGTAAGCCTTAACAGATTCGGTCTTGGGTTATTTTCATGTGCTGGAGAACCTTTTGATGCGTGGGAATTGACTACCACTGATTTTTTGACAACCCCTGTTAGCGTGACAACAAGTTTGTCCGATCACCCTTGGTTCATTTCGCAAGGGCTGCATTCGCTGCTTTATACCTACTTACCAATACCCGGACTGATAGAAAACACCTGGCGGGATGCGGTAGCTGGTTTTCCCCCTTCAAAAGCTGTCTACATTGCTGGCAGTTCCTGTATACCATTTGATCATCAGCAATTTATTCAGCCAAATCAACCTTGTAGCAGACAGGATACGCTGCGCTTTCAGGTCCCATCATTCATGCAGATGGACTACGATGGCTACAAACAACAGGTTCTAAACTCAATCGAATACTGGGTTGAACAAGAGTGGATGCACATACAAAACGGAGATATGAATCCCGAGGATCTTGTACACTTTGATGTTAATCAGGACGGACAACTTACAACAACTGACATACGTCGGGCAATTACAGAGGTATGTACACAGTCTGTCTCTTGTCAAATGACATATGAAGGCATCCGATGCCCTCAATTCTCAGGAGTAATCCCCTGCCCTCTCCCACCGGCTATCGGACAGCTGGCAGCAAGTCAACTAAACATACTGAGTAGCTCCAGGGGACAATCATTCAGTCTGATTCTCGAATTCACTTTACCCGGCATGTATGCTCCCAACAGTACCACAAACACACAAATAACTATTAACCAATAACCTACAAGCCCATGATTCACCAATTGCTTTCGCTAACATCGCTATTTTTGAGCGTTTTTACCGTCATAGGCTTCAGTGGTGTGGCACAAACCGCTGATATAGCTCAACATAACCTACAGGGAGCCGGGCGTATCTACAACCAAAAAGCTGTCATCCGATGGATTCCGAGTGATGCTGCAGTATGGAAGTTGGGTAATTTACACGGATACAGAATTATACGCATTCATCATGCTACCATTTCCTCTACGCCTGTATTTACGTCTTCTAATGAAGAAAACCTGTTACTAAAAGATACGCTGCGTCCGTTTCAACTTGCTCAGTGGCAGATACTATCAGATAGTCTACCATTAGCCCGAACTGCCGCTTCACTGATACGCTCAACGACTGATGATGAAAGTCAACAGATAACTTCCAACCCAGGGGGCGAAGAAGATCTCTTCGGGATGGCCATGCTACTGGCCGATCTTGATCCTGTCTTAGCTTATGCTTTGGGTGTAGGATATATTGATACAACCATAGTTGCAGGGGAGATGTGTTCGTATCAGGTGACCATCAATGGTCATCCCCACCTGACTACTACTATTAAATGCCTTTCTTCAACTCAAGAAAAAATCAGGCCGCCCGATCAACCGGAAGCTGTGTGGGGTGACCGAGTAGCTACACTCAGCTGGGAAGCCAATACTTCCGACAGTTGTTACGCCTTTTTTGTAGTTGAAAGATCAATGGATGGTGGTCATTCATTTGAATCCGTAAATACACTGCCAATCGTTGCTCTATACACAGAAGCCACTAAGGCAGCTCCTGTGAAATACACAGATTCACTTCTTTCCAATGAGCAGGTTTACCACTACAGAATAAAGGGTGTCACGCCTTTTGGTCAACATGGCCCCCCCTCACCGATAGTAAGCGGAAAAGGTATTGCTGTAAAAATCTCTCTTTTACCCTTCATTACATCTATTCAGTTCAATCCTCCTCAGGACGAATATCAAATCAATTGGTACGTTGATACTACTTCAAGCGTAGAAGTCTCTGCATATGAAATTCATGAATATACCGAAAAAAATGCCCCGGGCAGAAAAATAAGTGGAAGTAGCTTAGGCCCAGATGCGCGTACTTTCTCTTCAAATCAATTCAAGCACGGTCACTACTACTGCGTGGTAGCTCTTGATAAGGGAGGTAATAATCATTCCTCAGCAAAAAAATTACTGCTGAAAAAAGATGACCATCCACCTCTACCCCCTACAGGACTATCCACCTGGACTGATACTGTCGGAAACGCCCTGCTCATTTGGTCAAAAAACACAGAAGAGGATATGCAAGGCTACCGAGTATACATCAGCAACCACCTGCAAGGCGATTATCATGAAATAACGGCTAATCCTGTGAGTGATACTTTTTTCCTGTATCAGTACCCCCAAAACACCCTTCAGCAGAAGTTATACTTTAGTGTCAGCGCAATCGATCTAAGAGGTAACTACTCACAGCACGCAATACCCCAAATAATTGAAATCCCCGACAAGATTCCACCTTCAGCCCCTGTGTTCAGCTATTTTTTAGCCGAGCATCAGCAAATAACCATCTGTTGGATTCATAGCAGCTCACAGGATGTAGTGAACCACCAGCTACAGCGAACCATAGCAACGCCCAGAGAAGAAAATGAGGAATGGCAATTACTGGCAAATCATATCGATAACCCAAACATTAGCGCATGTTTTGAAGATATTGGCATAGGATCAGGTGTAACCTATAAGTATCGAATAGTGGTTTATGATGCGTCCGGAAATAGGAACACATCCGATGAGCTGCATGTGGAAGCACTGCGCGAACGTCCTGCGCCTTGCCTACTTAACATCAGTATTGAGGGGGAACAGTATACAGGACGGATACTACTTGAATGGGACACTCCTTTACAAAGTGAGGCAGAGCGATATATTATCTATTCGTCAGCCGGACAGGAAAGTCTCCAAAGTCGGGCCACCCTCACGAGAAATAATAGCGCTGCTACGGCACAAGGTCGACACTTCAGATTTGTCGAAGACCGCGTAATCCGCAACCAGAATTACCATTACCAAATTGCCGTAAAGGACAAAACAGGCCAAACAATAGACCTTTCTCCAATTATTTCTATCACTCTATAATCCTTATCAAGATGCAAAATGCGCTCTCTAACACTTTCGGCTGGCTACTGTTGTCAGTAGCCAGTCTGATTAACCTTCAGGCCCATAATTGTGATAATTATACGAGTGGTGGGTTGGTGGGAGGTACTGCCGATACCGTAACTACCGCCTATTGTAATATCATCGGCACAATGCCTGGTATTTTCAACGTTCAGTCTCCTGAGGGAGGCAGTGGAGGGGAGGTACTCTACCAATGGCAAATCTCTGTTGATCAGACCACCTGGACAGATATAAATATTCAGGAAGCGCGCTATGAATACTTGCTGCCTTCTGGTATGCTTTCATATCTTTCTTCCTTAGGCTTTACAGCCCTACAAACTACGCGCTTTAGAAGGGGATCCAGAAGGTCAACTTGTGTAGATTTTGTGTATTCAAATATCAGGGAGTTCAAGGTTATGCAGCAGGTCACTACCCCTGGTTTATTCACGGATGCTTACGTTGTGTGCATTAATTCTGC
Source organism: uncultured Saprospiraceae bacterium (assembly GCA_964645715.1). Classification (GTDB taxonomy): domain Bacteria; phylum Bacteroidota; class Bacteroidia; order Chitinophagales; family Saprospiraceae; genus JAUMBM01. Next base: position 2,052 of record CAZYAO010000036.1, on the reverse strand, counting down.
AGCCCCTGACTGTGTTCAGGCTACTGAGCTGGCTATGCCCGGTATGCCTGAGTCATATCTTCCCTCAGGGGGAAGCCAGCCTCTTGAGTACTTATGGCAACAGTCAAGCGATGGGCTTGTGTGGACCAACTACTCCACTGAGGCACTACCGACCATATGTCCGCCTTTAGGAACAAGAACTTACTACAGACGAGGTGTCAGACCCGCCAACTCCCCTTGTGGCTACAGGCACTCTAATGTTGTTTCTATTTTCCATGTTCTACCTGTCCAGATGCAGATTACCACCGTAAATCCGACCTGTGACAATCAAAACAATGGATCAATTACGTTATTGGATATTGGTGGGAATGATAGTACCATTATTTCAAATTTCAGATTTTCAATTGATAATGGTGCCAATTGGCAAACTGTTGGTACTTTTTCAAATTTAGGCGTTGGCACGTATAATATTATCATACGTGAACACGAAACGAAATGTGCAGGTTGCTACTTGTCAAGCGCGATTTGTAGTCTATCTGCAACACTCACAGCTACACCTAGTCCAATCATTGATTCTGTTAACGCCCCCACTCCAGGTGCCTGCAATTTGCCTGAACGGACGATAAATATCTGGGCATCAGGAGGTATTCCTCCTTTATTATACTCAATTGATGGCATCAATTTTCAGGAAAGTCCATTGTTTGGCAATCTTGCAAATGGCATGTACCAGCCAATGGTTAAGAATAATGTCGGATCTTGTTCAGATGAAGCTGCGGCTGTTCTCATCAATAATCCTTTGCAAATTGTGATTGACTCTGTTTCATTTTCAAATCCTCAGAGTTGTGGCTCCTCAGATGGTATAATTGAAATTCACTATGCTTCCGGTGGACTACCGCCGATACAATATTCTATCGACGGAGTCAACTATCAATCCAACCCCTTATTTAGTAATTTACAGGCTGAAGAGTATAGCGTATGGATAAAAAATAGCGATGGAAGCTGTGTAACACTATTAGAGACGGTCAACTTAGAAGCGTTATCGCCTCCTGCCATTGATTCCATAGCCATAAGTCACGTAACTGACTGTGCTAATACAGACGGTAGTTTGGAGATTTTTGCCAGTGGAATCTTGCCAATTATTTTTTCTATAGATGGGGGACAAAATTGGTCGCCCTCTAATATATTCCATAATCTATCTCCGGAAACATATATAATTTCTATTCAATACGATGCTGTGGGTTGTATACAAACAGACACCGTCGATGTATTGTCCCCTACCCCACCCGTAATTGACGAGGTAAATACAACACCTATAAGCAATTGCAATACCTCAGATGGCACAATTACCATCGTGATTCAATCAGTCGATACTGATTTTCTTTTCAGTATCAACGGTAGTAGTGGGCCATGGCAGTCTTCCCATGTTTTTTCAGGGCTTCCCGCCGGCAGCTACGAAATTTGGGTGAGTAATAATGACGGAAGTTGTCCGGTTGCATGGCCATCATTGATTGCAATTGATCAGCTAATTCCACCCTCTATTTCAACTGTTGTAGCAACTAATCCAACCGATTGTGGCGTCAATAATGGTTTTTTACTTGTTATTGCGCAGGGGGGTAGCGGTAATTTTTCATATTCTGTCACAGGGTTAACGGGACCGTGGCAAAATAATCCTGTTTTTTCAGGTCTTTCACCAGGCACTTATAACGTCTGGGTAAGTAATTCCGACGGCACCTGCCCGGTCAGTTGGAATACAGCTATTACACTAAATCAACCTGATGCCATAATCATCGCTGAGGTTTCCGCTACCAATCCTTCCGATTGCGGAATCAGCGACGGTTCGATAATGGTATCCGCAGCTGGTGGACAGGATAACTTACTCTACAGCATCCAAGGACCCGATGGCCCGTGGAGTACTGAACCGGTATTCTCAGGACTCGATCCTGGTAACTACGATATATGGGTTAGTAATGTTGATGGCACTTGTCCCGTCAGCTGGAACTCGGTGATTATGCTCTCCCAGCCAGCCAATGCTGTCATCGCTGAGGTGACTGCCGTCAATCCTTCCGACTGTGG